>DASYYO010000225.1:0-1923 GCA_035933805.1 Acidobacteriaceae bacterium
CGCCGCGAAAAGGCGTCACGAGTGCTGTGCCACAACCGCTAAGGTTCATAACAGATGGAGTCTACTAGAAACGGTGAAGGGATGGAGCAGAGCCCGTGAAAGAGCGGATGGGAGAGCCGTCCCGGAGGCGGATCTCGATACGGCGTCCAGCGAGCCAGGGACTGCCCTGCTGCAAGGGAAAGCCGCCCAGCGGGCGCCACCGCTTAAATTTGCGAATAGACCTCGCGGAAGTCGTAGCAGCCTCGTTTGCCGGCCAGCCATTCGGCTCCCCGAACCGCTCCTTCCGCGAAGCTGCGGCGGGAGAGCGCTTCATGCTTGATCTCGATCACGTCGGAGCCGGAGCGCGCGGTAATGACATGAGTTCCGATCGAGTCCCCATGCCGGTGCGAGACGATCTCCACCTTCAGCGCAGGATTTTCCTCCTGGAGCGCCTGCTGGATCGAGAGGGCCGTACCGGAGGGCGCATCCTTCTTTCCCGCATGGTGCGTCTCACTGACGGTAATCTCATAGCCTCGCGCCAGACGCGCCAGATCCGCGGCCAGCCTGTACATCACCTGTACACCCATGGAGAAGTTCGAGCCATAGAGGAGGCCGGCGTTGCGCCGCTCGCAGATCGCAGTCATCTCCTGGAGCCTGTCATACCACCCGGTCGTGCCGACCACCACCCTCGCCCCGTTGGACAGGCAAGCGCGCAGGTTGGGAATGACCGCTTGCGGCGTAGTGAAATCGATGACGGCCTCGAACTGCGCCAACATTGGTGCGGTCAGGGCGGAGGCGTGTCTGTTCTCCTCTTCGCCGATCACGCGCACGCTGTGGCCGCGCTCATGAGCTACCTCGGCCACCATCCGGCCTGTTCTGCCACGTCCGAGAACTAAGAGGACCATAGGTTCTTTCCGCCGCCGTTAGGAAAGCGACTTTCCCGCAAGCTGTTCGACGGCGGCATGCGCGATCTTCCGCGGAGCCTTCTCCCTTGCTTCTACGTCGAAGATCTCCGGATCGGGATCGGTGAAGAACGCCGCATGCAGGGAACGCACGGCTTCATCGGCGTCTTCCTCATCGATCATGAAGCTCATATTGATCTCCGACGCGCCCTGCGAAATCATACGCACGTTTACGTGCCGCACCGCGTGAAAGACCTGCGCCGCGATTCCGTTCTGGCCACGGATATTGCCGCCGACCATGCAGATCAAAGCCTTCTGCCCTTCGTACTTCACATCGGCCAGTTTGCTGAGATCCGCCGCGATCTCCGGCAGGCGCTCGTTGGAGTCCACCGTGAGCGAGACGCTGACCTCCGAGGTCGAGACCATATCGACCGCGCACTTGTGACGGTCAAAGACCTCGAAGATCGCATGGAGATAGCCATGGGACATCAGCATGCGGCTGGCAACCAGGTCCACAATGGTCAGCCGCCGTTTCACCGCGATTGACTTGAACGGGCTTCGGCAATGGGGCGCCATCGCGGTAATCCGTGTGCCCTCGTTGCCGGGGTTGTGCGAATTCAGCACCAGCACGGGAATATTCTTCTCGACCGCCGGCAGAATGGTTGCGGGGTGGAGAACCTTCGCCCCGAAATAGGCCAGCTCCGCGGCCTCTTCAAAACTGATCGTCTTCACGCGCAAGGCATCGGGACACACCCTGGGGTCGGTGGTCATAATGCCGTTGACATCGGTCCATATCTCAATGGCTTCCGCATGGAGCGCCCCGCCAATCAGCGCGCCGGTGAAGTCCGATCCGCCGCGTCCCAGGGTGGTCGTCACGCCTTCGGGCGTCGATCCGATAAAACCTCCCACGACGGCGATTTGTCCCTGATCTGCCAACGGACGGAGGTGCTCGGAGCAACGCGCCTCAATCAGGGCGTCGTTCGGGATGGCCTTGCCATATTGGTTATCTGTAATGATGCACTTGCGCGCATCCACGTGCACC
>DASYYO010000228.1:0-6433 GCA_035933805.1 Acidobacteriaceae bacterium
AGCCCATGGTGAGATACACCACCGGAGAACTGACTCCGGAGGCATCGATCGTAAGAGTTTTGCGCCCCAGCTTGGCCAGCATGCTGCCCAGCGTCTCGACAATCGTGGTGGTCCCCGCTCCGGTATGAGCTCCGGTCAACACGACGGTGCGAACCCCGGCATTGCGCGCCGCCTGATCGATGGCAGCGGCCAGCCGCAGGGAGCATTCATCATAGGCCTGCATGGTGACTTCGCCGTCGTCGAAGATGGAGCCGATGGGAGCGAATCCCAAGGTGTCCTCCACATCGATGGGTGAATAGATCCGCGGATCCAGAAGATCCATCGCCACAACGGAACAGACGCCCATCATCAGGGAGACGGGAAGCAGGAGCAGGCCGAGCAGCCGGACCTTGCTCGTCTCCGGCGATAAAGGCCTCCGGGCCGGAGAGAACATGTGTACGGAACCGGGCGAGCTGCTCTCGAGCTCAAGGGTTCGCGCCCGGTCATCGAGAGTCGCGTACCTCGCCTGATCCGCCGCGATCTCTGTCTTCAACTCTTCGGCGCGCTGGAAGCGCGGGGCAGCCGTAGTGGCCTGGCTGGTGTCGGCCTGGAGATCGCTCTGCAGCCTGGATTCCACCATCCTGGTCCGTCGTACCTCGGTGCGCAGCTTCTCTTCCAGGTGCGCGGCGGCCTTCGCCCGCAGATTCGATTGCAGCCTCTGCAATCCATCCTCGGTCAGCGCCAGTTCCTGTTCGGTCGCCTTCCGCACGGGATTGTTGGGAGTCAGCCCGGCGAGCTGACCGAGCAGCAGCGCCCGCTTCTGGCTCATGGATGATTTCAGGGCCAGCAGGCTCGGATCAGAGGCGATGATCTCGTCTGCCGCGGCATCGAGCGCCGGGCTGGAAGCTCCCGCGGCGCCGTTCTCAAGAGAATTCAGCTGCGCTTCCGCCTGGATCCGCTGCTCATGGGCCGCCGTTAGATCTGTGCGCAGCTTGGCGACCTGCACATCGAGTTGATCGGATTCTCCTCCGATGACCGCCACTCCCAGCTTCTGGCTGAGCTGGGCCTGCTCCTCAAGGGCCGAGTTCAGATCCTTCTGTACCTGGTCGCGAGCCTGCTTGAGCGTCGCCAGCCGCTCATCGCGGCCGTAGAACTCCTCGCCTTTCATCTTCTTCAGGTAACTGTCCGTGATGGTGTTGACGATCTCCGCCAGGCCATCCGGATTGGTGCTTTCGAGCGTAACGTTCATCTGGTAAGTCAATCCGTTGCGCGTCACCGTCAGCCGCTTTTGCAGGCGCGCCACCGCGGCCTCTTCGCTCTCGCCCGGCTTCTGCAGCCTGTAGCGTAGCTCCGGCTTCAACTGCTGCAGGGCGTCGGCCAGCACATCGTAGCGGCTGACCGTGTGCATCTGCTCCGCGATATAGGACTCGTAGGCGGGAAACTCCTGCTCCCGGTCAGGGGAAAGGGTAGCCGGAAAGGTGGGCGAGACATAGACCACGCTGGTAGCGGCGTAGTAAGGCCGGTGAGCCGCCAGCAGAGCGAGACCAAGGCAGAAAGACAGTAAGGTGACCAGAGTCGCGGCCAGCGAGTGGATCCGCAGGCTGCGCAGAATATCGATGCGGAAGGGAAAGCCTGAAGCAGGGGCGCGCGATGGCTGCGGCGGCAGGGGCGGCCGCGGCTCGGCATAGTTGACGTGCTGAATATTCATTGGTTCGATCCTCAAAGGCCTGCTTTCCAGGAGGCCGCGCTGCTGGAGCCATCCAGGGCGGGACAGCGTCCCGGCTGGGGTTCCTTACGGTACCGTGGCAAAAGCTGCGATCGAACCGATCGTCGCAATCGGGCTCAGCCTTTGCAGAACATAGGTGGATTTGTACAGGCCGCTCTGCGGCACAAAGATCACGTCCCCGGAGTGCAGTTGAACCTCGTCGGCGCCCTTGGGAGACAGCAGGTCCTTGTAGGCGATCGTGATCGTCTTGCCGGTGGACTGCTGGATGACCTGAATCTTTGAGCTGGCTCCCTCCGCCATCCCTCCCGATTGCGCCAGAACGGAGGTCAGTGTGGATTGCCCGGTCAGCGGAACGGCGCCCGGATGCTGCACCGCGCCGAGGACCGAAACGAAGATCTCCTGCTGCGACGGAACAAAGACGATGTCATTCCGCTTGAGCCTGAGATCCGCCAGAGAGTTGCCGCTCTGCAGCAGGGACTTCAGATCGACCCAGACCACCTGGTCGTTGCCGCGGTAGATGGCGCACCGGTCAGGAATTCCGTCGCGGGCTGTGCTTCCGGGGATCGCGCTGCCGGAGTTGGCCATCAGACCGCCGCGGGCAATCACGTCAAGCAGCGTCGGGGTGTCGTCGAAATAGAGCACCCCGGGATGCTGCACATTGCCGAGCACGATGACCCGGTTGGATCCGTAGGAATCGAGGTCCACCGTTACCGTCAAATCGGTGTAATAGGGCGCGAGCGAATCGGCAATCGCCTTGGCGGCCTGGCTGCGTGTCATGTCTGCTACCTTGACCGCGCCAGCCAGATTGAGCGTGATCCGTCCGTCAGGCCCGACTTTCTTCTTGCCGGAGAGCTCGGGCCGTCCGGGAAAGTCCAGCGAGACCACATCACCCGGTCCGATCTCATACTCGGCGTTGGCTTCGGGCTCGAAGCTCTTGAGCGCCTTGAGCGGGCTTATCTTCAGCTCCGGCGTCTTCTGGGCGGGCGATGCGGGCGTATCACCTCCGGCCGGCGGAGTCTGCTGCGCGTGGAGCAGCACCGCGCCGGCAGCCAGAATCAGGCATGGGAGGATCCACCGGATCTTTGAGAAGGAATGCTTCATAGCAGAGTCTCCAAAAATGCTTGCATACTCCTGGCGGAATACCACCAGATTTGTTCCCGAGCCCCGGTACTGAAAAGAACCAAAAGCTGACTAAGGTACCGAAAAATCTTCTACGCCTTGCGCGGGGCCGGAGCGCGATCGGTGCGGACCCATGCCGCGCGGCTGCCGGAACTTCGCAACAAACGAGGCAACAGCCGAAGCTTCCAGAGAATGTAGCCCGGCGCTGTGCAGAGGACGCGCAATTCTTCGGCAAACTCTCCGCCGGCCCAAGCGGTGGTCAGGACATGAAAGGCGAGCACCGCCAGGGCGGCGGCGGCATAGAGCCGCACCCAGGTCTCCGGGACAACAAGAGCGGCCAGAAGAAGAAAGGCGCCATAGGCGATGGGCAAACCGGCAAGATCAGCCAGAGGCTCGGCGAGGCGCAGGCGTCCGCGCAGGAGCCGTCCGGCCAGGGGCAGAAGCCACTGCCGGGCGACGCTGAAGCGGCCGCCTTCCCATCGCGAGCGCTGTGTGGTCTCGCCGGCCGGAGAATCCGGCAGCTCGGCCGACACCTTCGCGTCTTCCAGGAACTCGACCTGCTTGCCTGCCGTGACCAGGTGAATATGGTATTCCAGGTCTTCCACCAGCGAGAGCGCGCGGTAGGGAATCTCCTCAAAGACGCTTCGGCGGATGGCGAATCCGTTGCCCAGGATGCCGCAGGAGAGGCCCAGGCGGCTCCGTCCGGTGACCCGCACAAGGTTGAATCCGCGCAGCGCGAGCGCAGCCAGCCTTCCGCGCCCGCGATCGCCCGCGCTGGTCATCTCGTAGCGGGTCTGAACCGCTTCCGCTCCCGCGGCAAACGCTCCGTCAACAAGATCGATGAGGTTGGCCGACACCGTCGAATCGGCGTCGACCACCAGGGCAGCGCCAGATCCTGAGGAAAAGACGTGCTCGAAGCCATGGCGCAGCGCGAAGCCCTTGCCCCGGGCCTCTGGATTGTCGAAGACCAGCACCTCCGCCCCGGCGCCGGCCGCCCGTTCCGCAGTCCGGTCTGTACAGTTATGCGCGATGACGACGATACGGCTGTCGCTCTCCTTCGCCGCACGCCGTAAACTCTCTACCGTTCGGGCAACGTGCAGCTCTTCATTGTGCGCCGGAACCAGAACCGCGAGCTCGAAGCCGGCGGAGGGCGCAGAGCAGGCGGGCCTGCGCCTAGGCAAAAAGAAAGCGGAGGTGAGGATGGCGAGCTCTGCCGTTAGCGGCAAGGTGAGGGCGACGAGAAGGACGCCCAACGCAATGGAGATCCAATGTGTCATAAAAAGCCCGGGAATCAAGAAGACTGCCTTTCAAAATGCTGACTGCCAAGCGGAAGGGTGGTCGAGCGCCGGGAAGTATTCGGGCTAATGGCTTGCAGATGCTTTGGTGCCCAGGCCGCCGAAGGCGAACTCGACCGACTGCGATACCGTTCCCATCCTTTCGCAAACATCCTGAAGAATCTCCAGCTGAACATTCACCGCGCTGCGCGCTTCGGGACTGAGGCTGCGGGCAGCGGCGAGCTCTCCGGGGAGGATCTGCTCCGCCTTCTCAATCCGGTAAGCGGCATCGGCCACACTTGGGGCGATCGAGAAACAGTGCTCCAGATGCGCAGTGCGAAAAACGCGCCGCACATGCAGCGGGAGGGCGGCCAGCCAGAACTGCTGCACCCGCCTCTTCATCAGGGCCATGAATCGAACCAGGCTGCCCAGCGAGTCGGCGCCGAGATAAGCCGCGCCCGACAGATCGACAATCACGTGGCGGTCTTCGTCGACGGCGTGATGCATGAAGGCGTCAAACTGGGTCAAAAGCGCCGGAGTTACATCTCCGCTCACCACCACCACCAGTGCGCTGCCCACATCGTAGGCCTGCAACGCGGTGTTGACCGGCTTTCTCGGCTGGACCGCGGTGAGAGCCACCTGCGGGGGGAGATGGAGCGCCAGCCCGGCCGCATCATTCACGTAGCGCATGGCCAGCCTTCCGGGGTCCTGGCAGGCACGATGCAGCCACTCCAGCCCGCAGTTCTGCATCCATGCCGGCGCACGGGAGACGGTGCCGCCGATGAAATCCAACGTTCCTCCAACCCCCATGCAGATGGGGACACGCAGGCGGTCGCGGTGCATCGCCAGCCACTTCTCCTGTTTGGGGTTTCCCATGGCGACCAGAAGGATGTCCGGGTCGGCGCGTTCGATCCGGGCCAGGATCGCCTCATGATCCATCTCCTCCAGCGGTTCGAACGGAGGAGAGAAGCGGCCTACGATCCGCAGCCCGGGATATCGCTGCTCCAATGCCTGCGCAGCCCGCCGGGAACTCTGCTCGGTGGCGCCCAGCAGATAGATGCCATACCCGCGCGCAGCCGCAAGCGCGGCCAGACGCGGCACCAGGTCCACTCCGGAGACCCTCTCCTTGAGCCGGGTTCCCATCATGCGCGCCGCCCAGACGATCGGCATCCCGTCGGGGACCACCAGGTCGCAGGCGCAGAGAATACTCTGGAGCTTCCTGTCCTTGAGCGCATGGATCAGGAAGTCCACGTTTGCCGTGGCGATTTGATGAAAGCGCCGTTCGGTAATCTTGTCCGCGACAAACTCCACGGCCTCATCCATCGTGACGTTATCGAAAGGGACACCAAGTACAGCCACCGACTTGCGATCCAAGTGAGACATGCCACACTCCATAGTGGAGATCGGTCAAAGGAGGGGGAGATCCGATGATTTTCTGCCGAATTTTTCCAAGGCTTCGCCAGAGCCGGTCCCAGGGACCGGCGGGCAAGTCTGGTTTGTTCAAGGACTCCGTTTCCCAAGGAAAGGGCGGGGAGAGAGTCCCGTGCACCTGATTGCTTAACTCCAACCCGATCGTTATCGCTCTGCCTTCTGTACAGATTGCCCGGCATAAGGCATATCGGCGCCAACTTGTATTTTCTGGAACAGCCATTCTGGATCGCTGTCGAGAGCCTTGGCGATGAGCCCCCGGACATCGCCGCTCGGCTCACGAAAGCCGTTGATGATCTTGCTCAGATATGCCTCGTCGATGCCGACCATCTTCGCCAGACGATTCTGGCGAATTCCGGCGGTAAAGATTCTTAGCTTAAGGTTGGGATAAATATCTCGATTCGGAGCCACGGGCTTACACCGATCTCTTTCTTTTGAAAACTCAAGGAAGTAACGCGAAGGTTGCGGGGGGGATACAACGAAAGTTGCAATCCGGAGGCCATCTCGCCGCCGGCGCAGGTTTGGCAACATTTTGTTGGATTTCGTGGACCTCCTATGCGAAACTGAGCTGGAAATCGACTTCCACATTTTCGTAAATTCGGGATAAGATCCGAAATATTGGTATCTTTAAGAAACTTTCTCCCCCGCAAAACGAGGAACAATTTACGTTCGCTCCACGTCTCAAACGGTAAAAACTAGGCTCTTAGTAACTAAGGTTCAAACTAAAGTAAGCCTCTACCCGGAACGATACCTTGCGGAAGATGTTGCCTCTATGGGAGAACCAGTGATAGGTGCTGTCCTGTTTCGTAATGCTGGATATTGCGTTGAGGCTCCGCCGGTGAGCGTAAATTTTTCACTCGCCCCGCAGCTATCTTTCCGCCTCCGGTCCCGCGGCCCGAATGCCGTC
>DASYYO010000286.1:0-7498 GCA_035933805.1 Acidobacteriaceae bacterium
TCCGGGACGCGAAGATCTCTGGGTTCTATGGTACCGCTTGTGCGCCGCATCGAGCGGCAGAACATGCGCAGCGGAGTTGTTCAGCAGAAGCTCAACTCCGCGCCCGTTGCGCCGTCTTTTGCTCAAGCCCGGAGGGATTTAGAGCGCGGCCTGGGTCTGGGTCTGAACTGCCGCTTCCAGGGGCGCCAATTGCGGGATGTGATAAAAGCTGCTCCTTAAACTGCAGAAGATGTTATAGCGCAGGATGTAGTAGAAGGCGGCGACGCCGTCCAGGGCACTGATCTTTTTGCCTTCCTCGTAGGTGCGGCCATAGTAGCTGATAGGCGTCTCGTAGATTGCGCAGTGAAGTTTGGCGATCTTCGCGGTGACCTCGATTTCGAAGCCAAAGCCATTGGAATTGATCTTCATCTGCCGGATGATCTCCCCGCGAAAGGCCTTGTAGCATGTCTCGACATCGGTAAGGTTGATATTGGTTGCGAGATTGGAGCAGAAGGTGAGCGCCTTGTTGGCGAGATAGTGGTAGAAGTAGATGGCGCGTGCGGATTTCCTCACGAGAAACCGCGAGCCATAGACGACATCTGCGTGGCCCGCAAGGATCGGGGCAATCACCTCGGGAATCTCGCTGGGGTCGTACTCAAGATCGGCATCCTGAACAATGACGATCTCTCCTTCGGTGAGGCGAAACCCTGTCTTGAGCGCTTCGGTCTTTCCCTGGTTGTTGGCGTGGCGCGCTGCCTTGATATTCGGATATGCGCTGCTGAGGCCGGCGAGAACCTCAGGAGTCCCATCCTTCGATCCATCATCCACGATGACGATCTCGAGCAGCCGCGGCAGGGCGCTCACCCGTGACACAGTCCTCGCCAGGGTCCTTTCCTCGTTGAATACCGGGATGACGACGGATAAGCATTTCTCTTGCATCGAAGTCCTCCTACAAAGCGCGCAACGTCATGGGCCTGCCTGGGCAATTGCGGTCTTCCGGCTGCCGTCGAGCCGCAGACGGTAGATGAGCAGACGCTTCTCCACATACTCCCCGCTGCCGGCGACCATGGAAGGACGGCACCAGGCTGGGAGCCGCGGTCCTACAGTCTCGACGAGCGAATAGCCCAGAGGTTCAAAGCCGGTGAAGGAGCTGTAGTCGAAGCCAGTCTGCTTCTTCAGCATTGCGGCGCGCGCCGGCCTGTACCGTATCTCTTTCGCCCAGGTCCGCAGATCGGTGGGGACCAGCAGGTAGTCCGGACGATCGCCGGGGGGTGCGCTCATGATCTCGGAGAGCGGCCGGGGATCGATCGAGACGCCGCGCGGCAGGGTTGCGGGGAACTCAAGGTCCGCATGCAGGAGACCGACGATATTGACCGTCGTTCCCGGCGGAATCTTCTGGTCGAAGGCGGACTGGAGCATCGAGTTCACGTGGGTGAAGCGGAACAATCCGGTGCTGCAGAAGGCAATCCAGGCGCAGCCGAGGGTGAGCGCGACGGTCGCCGCTGCGAGCGGCCGTTCGCCGATCTCCCACCGCTCGATCAGCCGGCTGAGGACGAGCGAGGCGGGAAGGCAGAGGGCCGGTCCCAGCGGAAGCATGAAGTAAGCGGGCATATAGCCGGCGGTCGCAACGGTAAAGACGAGGTGGCTGAGGAAGGGAAGCCAAAGCAGCAAGAGGCGCAGGGACGGCTGGGCTGCCGTGCCTGCGAGGGCGATCACAAGCAGCAGCAGCCCGGACCATCCGAGGCCGGCCTGAATGGCGAGAAGCGATTGTAAAAGATAGCCGCCCCGCGTCTGATTCGCAGCCGCCCAGATCGATGGATCTTTGAGCGGTCCGAAGACAAAGGTCATGCGCGCCCACCACGAATGAGGAGCGTAGAGAACGTTGATCACCAGGTAGAAGAGAAGGGCCAGGAGGCAGGAAGCTGCGGCCAGGCGCAGCTCACGCTTGCCTTCCACCGGATCGTGCCGGATGCGCGCGATGCTCAGAGCCATCAGCGCGAGGTAAGGCACTGCGAAAGTCACCGAAGTGAGCTCTTTGCAGGAGATGCTGGCTACGAAAAAGAATGCCAGGCCAATGGCCCTGGCGCGTGTCCATCCGTCAAGAACGATGGCGGCATAGTTAGCCAGGGCGAAGAGTAAGAAGGCAATCATCAAGCCGTCGGGCTTGCTGTCGGTGAGCGGTTGCAGAAAGACCACAGATGTAGATAAGGACAAAAGAACCGCCAGAACCGGAGCGGCCGCGCTCTTCAATCTGCGCTGCAGGGTTCGTGTGAGATAGTAAGTTCCGGACACGGCGCCCAGGAGAGTTATAAGCCGCGCCGAGAAGATCATCCGTCCCAGTGCGCGTGCAGGATCATCCAGGCCGAATGGATACCGGCTGCTGACCTGGCCGAGGTGACCGGTTATCCGGTAGAACGTCAGCAGGGCCGCATAGATGGGCGCATATACGAATGCGGGCATGGGTCCCCACTTATGGACCTGCCGGCCATAGGTGTAGAAGAACCTGAGCGTCTTGGTAGGTTCATAACTCTCCGTGAGAGTGTCATGCGCAGAGGGCAGCAGGAAATGCAGAAGCATCAGGGAAGCCGCCAGCAGGACCACGATCGGAAGGAGAGAGAGCCAGGTGTATTGGCCGTAGTCTGTCTGAGATCTTTTGCTCAGCATCAAAGCTCCCGGAAGACGGAGCGATCAGGGGCCGCAGGGCTAACACGAGGGGGAGGGGAAGCTTCGGGTCAGGCTCTTGCCATGAATGATGCAGGAACCACTCACATCTGTCAAAGAATGGTCTTATCCAAAAGTAAGATGAGCCAGCGCCCCGAACCTCTCAGGGAACGGCCGGGGCAGCGCTAGAGTGCCGCCGTCTCGCGGTACTCGCCAAAGACGGTGCGCATGGCCTCGGCGATCTCCCCCACGGTGGCGTAGCTCTCCGCCGCTTCCAGGATCGCGGGCATCAGGTTTTCTCCTTCGCGGGCATGCCGGGTTACGCGATCGAGAGAGGCTTGCCAGCGGACGGGATCGCGCCGCAGGCGAAGCGCCCGAACCCGCTCGATCTGCTTCCGCTCCAGCGCCTCGTCGATCCGCTGGATGGGGATCGATGGCGCATCGCCGGTGGTAAACCGGTTGACGCCGACGACTACGGCCCTTCCCTGGTCGACTGCGCGCTGGTATTCGTAGGCGGCGTTTTGAATCTCCTGTTGTACCCAGCCGCGCTCGATGGCCGGAAGCATGCCGCCCATGGCGTCGATCCGCTCCAGGTATGCGGCAGCGCCCTGCTCGATTCCGCTGGTCAGGCTCTCGATGTAATAGGAGCCGCCGAGCGGGTCGACGGTTTGGGCCACGCCCGATTCGCCGGCGAGAATCTGCTGCGTGCGCAGGGCGATGCGAGCGGCCTCCTCAGTCGGCAGGGCGAGGGCTTCGTCGTAGCCGTTGGTGTGCAGCGACTGCGTTCCTCCGAGGACCGCGGAGAGAGCCTGGAGTGCGGTCCGCACGATATTGTTCTCCGGTTGCTGTGCGGTGAGCGTCGAGCCGGCGGTCTGGGTATGGAAGCGCAGCATCCAGGCGCGGGGATTGCGGGCTTTGTAGCGCTCGCGCATGATGCGCGCCCAGAGCCGGCGAGCGGCGCGGAATTTGGCGATCTCCTCGAAGAAGTCGTTGTGGGCGTTGAAGAAGAACGAGAGCCGAGGGGCAAAGACGTCAATGTCCAGTCCCGCGTTGAGGGCAGCCTCCACATAGGTGCGGCCGTTGGCCAGGGTAAAGGCGACCTCCTGGATTGCGGTGCACCCGGCCTCGCGCATGTGATAACCGGAGATGGAGATGCTGTTCCACTCCGGCAGGCTCCGATTGGTCCATGCGAAGAGGTCGGTAACGAGGCGCAGGCCGTGGCGGATGGGATAGATATAGGTTCCGCGTGCGATGTATTCCTTCAGGATGTCGTTTTGCACGGTTCCGGAGAGCTTTTCGACCTGTGCGCCACCGCGCCGGGCGGCCGCGACGTAGAGCGCGAGTAGAATGCTGGCGGTGGCATTGATGGTCATGGAAGTGGAAATGGCGTCGAGCTGGATGCCGGCGAAGAGCCGCTCCATGTCCTCGATCGAATCGATGGCTACGCCTACCCTCCCCACCTCGCCGAGGGCCCAGGGGGAATCGGAGTCATAGCCGATCTGGGTGGGAAGATCGAAGGCGACCGAGAGACCCGCTGTCCCGTTGGCCAGCAGAAACTTATAGCGGCGATTGGACTCTTCGGCATCGCCCATTCCCGCATACTGGCGCATGGTCCACAGGCGGCCCCGGTACATGGTGGGCTGGATGCCGCGGGTGAAGGGATATTGGCCCGGATAGCCGAGATCGCCTTCGGGGTCGAAGCCGCGAAGGCTCTCCGCGGTATAGATCGCCTTGACGCGCGCGAGGGGCCCGGGAGGCAGAGCTGGAGTGGATTGAGAGGCGCGCGCCGGCGCTTGCCCTTCCTTCGGCTGCTCGGGAGACTCTTCCGCCATGGCCGGTTCCTCAACGATCCGGAGTTCAGGAGGCTTTAGCGTCCCGGCCTGCTCCGCTTGCGCGCCCGGAGAAAGGAGCTGGCCGAAAACCAGACAAAGATGCCGGTGAGCGCCAGGTATAGGACGAAATGAGCGTGCTCGCCGCCCTGCCTCCAGCCG
Organism: Acidobacteriaceae bacterium; assembly: GCA_035933805.1. Classification (GTDB taxonomy): domain Bacteria; phylum Acidobacteriota; class Terriglobia; order Terriglobales; family Acidobacteriaceae; genus PALSA-350. The sequence continues at coordinate 4,632 of DASYYO010000286.1, forward strand.
GATCGCACCTGGTAGAGGTTCTGGGCAAAGAAGAGAGCAAACAAGGCGAAGAAGAGGCCGGTGACCTCGAGCCAGAGAACACTGCTCGCCTTGTGGAGCGGACCCCAGAAGGCCTGGCCGAATTTTTTTGCCCCGTGGCCGACGCCGCGGCTCGTCTCCGCGGCCCGGCGGCTGACGCTGGCTCGGCTAGGCGCGGCTTGCCTTGGAGGGGGGGCTGGACGATCAGGCCGCTGCGCAGGTGCTGCGACCGGCGGAGCGACCGGGGCGCGCTCCGGCTGCGCCGCTCGTGCGGCGCGGTCGCGCAGGATATTGGATGCTACCCGCATGCCAATGCCGATCGTTCGGCCAAACCTCTCCGGCTCCATAGGGAAAATTTTAGCAGCGAGGCCCGATTCCGTTTGCCCTCCTCCTCTTATCGCAAGTAAGGTAGGGGAAATCTCCTCGTTTTGTGGATCGTCCGGAGCATTTTTACTATCTTAAGAACAGTGGAGAAGTTGGGCTCCTTGGAGCCGGTTTTTCTCATCTCAACGAGCTAGGGTCACGCGCCGGAGACTTTCTTTTTGGCAGTTTGTAACGCTTCGGCGGCGAATGGGGGTACCTCCTTGAACCAAAGACTGCGCAATCTCATCCAGCAACTGGGAGAGGCGATTCACGAATCGGTCTCCGAATCCGAGCAGATCTCCGAAGTCGTTCAGGACATTCGCAAACAGGGGTTCGATGTGCTCCTGATGCTGGAGGCGACGATCGGGCTGAATGAGGTGGAACAGCAGCCTGCCTCCGAACTCGGAGGGCGAGAGAAGGAAACCGCCGGGTCTGGAGTTTCCAGCGATAAACCGTTCAGCGCCCACGATGTACACTTCCTGCGCTCCTTGCGCATCTCAGTGGAGGGCGAGTAGATCGCGCTCCAGCCCCGTTTTCCCTGTTGCGCAGAGCGTCTATTTCGTTGAATGGGCCTCGCATGGGGAGTGGTCCCATCTTTGTGCGGCTGCGGAGCTGAGGCCAATTGGAGATTGGTTCCCTATTTCCGCGCCACCGGAGCGGAAGCAAGCGGAGGAGGTCGATTTCTGGTTTTAAGCGTGGTACTATCGCCCGTTCACAAGCAGCGGCTTTCCGGAGAGCGGACAGCCTAACTCAAGAGCTGAATACACCTTGGGCGCATGGGATCTCGCTAACAGATGAAAGATACACTCGGTGTTTTGCTAGCAGGCGGAGCGGGAGAGCGGCTCTTTCCCCTGACGCGGGATAGAGCGAAGCCGGCAGTTCCCTTTGGCTGCAACTATCGCATCATCGACATCACGCTCTCCAACTGCATCAACTCGGATCTTCGCCGCGTCTACATCCTGACCCAGTACAAAGCGCTGTCGCTGAACCGGCATATCCGCGAAGGCTGGACCGGAATCGTCGCCCAGGAACTGGGCGAGTTCATTGAGATTCTGCCTCCCATGCAGCGCGTGAGCGCGAACTGGTATATGGGAACGGCGGACGCGGTCTATCAGAACATCTATTCGATCGGCGCCGAGCAGCCGAAACATGTGCTCATCCTCTCCGGCGATCACATTTACAAGATGAACTACGGCCGGATGCTGCAGCAGCATCGGGATTCCGGCGCTGACGTGACGCTGGCCACCCTTCCCATCCATCCTTCGGAAGTGTCGCGGTTCGGGGTGGTCGAGGTGAGCAGGACCGGCGAAGTCGTCGGATTCCAGGAGAAGCCGGCCACGACGGAGCTGCGCTCCCCGTTCAACCCGACGATGGTGGATGCCTCAATGGGCATTTATCTGTTCAATACGGACGTGCTCCTGCCGGCTCTCATGAAGGATGCTGAAAATCCGTCGTCCACTCATGATTTCGGCCACGATATCCTGCCCGGCATTCTCGGCAAATACAAGATCTCGGCCTTCAACTTCGTGGACGAAAATAAACAGCAGGCCCTTTACTGGCGCGACGTGGGCACGCTGGACGCGTATTTCGACGCCAACATGGACGTGGCTTCGGTATCGCCGATCTTCAACCTGTATGACAAGGCGTGGCCCATGCGCACGCGGCAGCGGCAGTATCCGCCGGCGAAGTTTGTCTTCGGCGAGCCGGGCCGCACCGGCATGGCCATCAACTCGGTGATTGGGGCGGGCTGCATCGTCTCCGGGGCGGTGGTGCGCAACAGCGTGCTCTCCCAGGACGTGCGCGTCAACTCCTACGCCGAAGTGGAATCGAGCATTATCTTCACTCATGTCAATATCGGCCGCCACTGCCGCATTCGCCGGGCGATCATCGATCGGGATGTGCACCTGCCGGAGGGTACTGTCATTGGATACGATCCGAACGAGGACCGGCGAAACTACTTCGTGACGCCCTCCGGATTGACCATTGTGACGCGGGACTATTCCCTTTACGAAAATCCAGTGTCTCCGGACTTCATGCAGCCCTGAAGGCTTTGTCCGAAGAGCTGACCGCCAATCCGCAGCCTTCAAGGCCGGCTGCGGATTGGGAGGGCCGCGCCGATGGGCGCGGAGAATCTCGTTTGGACGGTGACGGACGGGAAGAGGCCCCGCGCCAGGAGCCAGGAACATGAAGCATTTCGTGCGCGTGCTGAAGTTCCTCATTGTCTTTTCGCTCCTTCTCTATGCTGCCGATTGGTCGCAGTTTGAGATCAGGATGCAGCGCAACAGCGGCCTCGGCTCGATCGAGGTGGAAAAATTTCTGGCCACCCGGCTCAAGGGCGAGAAAGAGGAGTTCGATTACCTGGGAACCGGGCCGCAGGTCTGCGCGCGGTCGATCTTTCCCCATGACGGCAACCCGCCCTGCTGGTGGGTGGAGCGGCACAAGACGGAATGGGTGCAATGAGCGCCGCTTCAGGATCGCCGAGCGGC
>DASYYO010000352.1:0-6596 GCA_035933805.1 Acidobacteriaceae bacterium
ATATCGAAGAGGCCATGGTGGGTCGGGCCGTCATCGCCCGACAGGCCCCCGCGGTCCATGCAGAAGACCACCGGCAGATTCTGCAGGCAAACGTCATGCACGATGGGATCAAACGCTCGTTGCAGGAAAGTGGAATAAATCGCGCAGAATGGCTTGAACCCCATGGTCGCCATGCCCGCGGCAAAGATCACTGCATGCTCTTCCGCAATGCCGACATCGAAATACCTGTCCGGATGGTGGGGACGGAAGAGGTCGAGGGCCGTCCCGTTCGGCATCGCCGCGGTGATCGCAACCACTTTGCCGTTTTCATCGGCGAGTTTGACCAGCGTTTCGGCGAAGATCTCAGAATAGGTATGCTGGCCGGCCGGCTTGGTCTCCCCTGTCTCCGGATCGTAGGGCCCCAGTCCGTGAAACTTCTTCTGCTTATCGAGGGCCGGCTGAAAGCCCCGGCCTTTCTGCGTGATGGCATGAAGTAATACCGGCCGCTCCTGGGCCTTCAGGAACTGGAAGGTCTCGATGAGCAGACCGATATTGTGGCCATCAAGCGGGCCGTAGTAAGTAAGCCCGAACTCTTCAAAGAGCATCGACGGCCAGAGCATGCCTTTGGCGGCTTCCTCCGCCTTGCGCACCATCTGCCGGGCCGTCTTGCCGCCCAACTTTTCGAGCAGCCGCGCCGCGCTGTCATGCAGATTGGTGTAACGCTCGTTGGTGACGATCTTGTGCAGATAATTGGCGATCGCCCCGACATTGCGGTCGATGGACCACTCGTTGTCGTTCAGAACCACGATCAGCCGTTTGGTTTGCTCGGCAATGTTGTTTAACGCCTCAAAACTGATGCCATTGGTAAAGGCCGCATCGCCGGCGAACGCCAGGACATTGTCTTTGGAGCCGGCCAGATCGCGCGCCACCGCCATTCCCAGGGCGGCCGAAAGGGCCGTTCCGGCATGCCCTGCTCCGTAGCAGTCGTGCTCGCTCTCGCTGCGCAGCATGAAGCCGTTCAGGCCCCCGGGCTGCCGCATGGTCAGCATTCGCTGACGGCGTCCGGTGAGAAGCTTGTGCACATAGGCCTGGTGGCTTACGTCAAACACAAACTTGTCGGCGGGCGTGTCGAAGACGTAATGCATCGCCAGCGTAAGCTCAACCACACCAAGGTTGGGCCCAAGATGGCCGCCGGTCTTCGCCAGCACGGCAATCAGATGTTCGCGGATCTCCTGGGCCAGCGATTCCAGTTGCCGGACGGTCAAGCTCTTGATGTCCGCCGGCGAGTTGATGGTGTCGAGTAGATTGGTCATTTTGTCCCGTATCGCGCCGATGGATGGCAGTCCGGGTTCCCTCCGCGATCTGCCCATCAAAAAAAGACCCCCTTGGGGGGCCTGCTGGCGGGCTCAGGGCATAACCCTTAACTATGAAGTATAGCAAGCACAGCATCGGGAAGAGCCAAAACGGGCGGCGCGAGCTTCCGGCGGCGCCGGGTTCGGAAGAAAATCCCTGGGACCGGGACGCAAACCTGCTTGCCAGCACGCCTTTGATTCCGGGTTGCATGCGTCATGCTTACCCTGCACACGAGGAGACGCAGTTGTGTAGCATTTCCCCAAGAGGATTTCTCTTCGTGATGCTGCGATTCTTTCTGTTTCTCCCCATCGTCTGCTGCTTCAGTCTTCCAAGTGCGTTCGCCCAGCTAGCTTTGAGCCCCCCAGCGGACCAGGCTCCTCCGGCGGGCTCCTTGAGCGATCCGTCCATCTCCCCGGGCACCGCTTTTCTCTTCGACCTTGAATCGAAATTCTCCAAGGCCACGGCTGCGGGCGGAGGCAGTGCGTTCGCCTCCTTCTTTGCCGAGGATGCAGTCACCCTGGCCAACGGCAAGGCCCCGGTCATCGGGCGCTCGGCAATTGGGGAACAAGCCACCTGGTCACCCCAGCAGTATCAACTCACATGGACTCCCGATGGCGCGCGCATGAGTTCGGTCGGAGACATGGGATTTACCTGGGGACACTACGAAGGCCATTCGATCGATGCCAACAATAACCCGGTCGTAACCGGCGGGCGTTACTTCACCGTTTGGAAGAAACAAACGGACGGGTCATGGAAGGTCGAATTAGACGCAAGTAACGAGGAGCCCGCAAATTCGGGTGACTGTTGCCGACTTCCTTGAAATATTCACATCGATCTCAGGTTAGGATGAATCCACCGCTCATTCCCCCCGCGAGCGGGAACTGCGACTCCCCACAATGAGAGTTCATCGCTGAAGGGCAACCTTCAGTTGGCTCCTGTGATTTGTCTGACGGAATCCTGCCGGTAGGATCGAGAGAAAACGAATGCCTAGCAGTGCCACAGTAATGCATCGGGACGAGGCGGATCGCGTCAAGGCCCTCCTCGAATATGAGATTCTCGACACCCTGCCCGATCCAGCTTTCGATGAGATTGCCCGTCTGGCGGCTTCCAGTTCCGGAGCGCCCTATGCATTTATCGGCTTCATAGACTGGTCGCGAGTTTGGTTCAAGTCGCGCATCGGATTCTCCAGCCGCCAGATTCCGCGTACCAGCTCGGCCTGCCAGTTTGTCGTGATGGAGGGGCGGCCTGCGCTCATTGGCGACATGTCGAAAGACTCCCGCTTCCCTGCGCAAGGTCTGGAGCTTTCAAAAGATATCCGCTGCCGTTCGTACGCAGCTGCCCCACTGCTCACCGCCTCCGGCGCGGTCATCGGCACACTGGCTGTCTGCTCTCCAGAGGCAGAGGCTTTCGAACGCAGCACGCTTGACAACCTGCAGGTGCTGGCCCGGCAAGTTGTCACGCGGCTCGACCTCTACGCGAAGAGTCACCAGCAAGAGCGTGTTCTTCGCTCACGCCAGCGCACGGAACAGGCTCTCACTATAGAGCGCAATTTTGTCTCAGCCGTTCTTGACACCATCAGTGCACTGGTCCTCGTGCTTGATACATCCGGCCGCATTGTGCGCTTTAACCGGGCCAGCGAAACCCTCTCCGGCTACTCCTTTGCCGATCTGGTCGGCAGGGCCTTCCCGGAGGAGCTGTTTCCTGAACAGGAGCGCGAGCGCGCCATCGCCATGTTCGAGCGCGCGCGATCGGGCAGGTCAGGCGAGGCCAGCGAGATCAACTGGAGATCGAAGGCGGGACGCCTCCTCAGGATCTCCTGGACCACCACGTCGCTCACCGATGCCCATGGCGCCATCAGCTTCATCATTATGACCGGAGTGGATGTAACCGCGCAGCGGGAAGCAGAAGAGGCGTTGCACACTACGGAGATCCGGTACCGCCAGTTGGTTGAAAGCAGCTTGGGCGTGGTAAGCACGCATGACCTCGGTGGCACACTGTCGTCCATCAACCCTCATGCCGGCGCCATTCTTGGCTATAACCCGGAGGAGATGATCGGAACTCCTTTGCGCCGCTATATCGATGAGGCTCATCTTTCCGAATACGACGAATATCTTGAGGCGATTCGTCGTAATTCGGAACACCGCGGCCTGTTTCACCTGAAGCGGAGGGACGGCGGTACCGTGATCGTCGCCTACCGCAACAAGATCATCGAGGTGCCGGGAGCCGCTCCATTTGTGCTCAGCCATGGAATCGACATCACCGAGCAGACGCAAGCGCAGGAAGAGCTTCACGCTCTGATGAGCGAACATGAGTCGATTTTGGAATCGGTTGGCGACGGGATTTGCGGATTGGACCTGGAGGGCCGAATCACCTTCGTGAACGGCAGCGGCGCCCGGCTTTGCGGATACACGCCTGAAGAGATGCAGGGAAAGAAGCTGCACGCTCTGGTGCACCACTCGCATCCGGATGGCTCGCCTTATCCGGCCGAGCATTGCCCGATCTCGGAGAGCCTCAAGCATGCTTCTCCTCTCAGCGTGAATGACGACGTCTTCTGGCGCAAAGACGGCAGCTCATTCGCTGTCGAATATGTTGCATGTCCGCTCATGGGAGGAGACCGCGTCCGCGGCACGGTTGTAGCCTTTCAGGACATCACGGAACGGCGGCGCCTCGACCGGATGAAGGACGAGTTTATCTCCACGGTGAGCCATGAGCTGCGGACGCCTCTCACTTCTCTGCGGGCGTCCCTTGGGCTGCTCGCCGGTGGCGCGCTGGAAAAACGCCCTGAAAAGGTCTCCCAGATGTTCGAGATCGCTCTCAACAACTGCGACCGCCTGGTCCGCCTGGTGAACGACATTGTCGACTTCGAACGCATCGGCGCCGGCAACCTGACTCTGAATCGAAGCGACTGGAATACCTTTGAACTGCTGCGCCGGGCTACGGAGGTGGAGCGGGCCAGCGTCTCCCATGCCGGGCTGAGCTTTCGGGTCGATGCCCAATCCGCCGATGTCTGGGTGGACGGAGAGCGCATTCTGCAAACCCTGAGCAGCCTGATCCAAAACGCGATCAAGTTCTCAGAGAAGGGCGGCGAGATCCGGCTGACCGCGGCGGTAACCGGGGAGAAGGAAGTGACCTTCACGGTTCAGGATCAGGGCCGCGGGATCTCGCCGGAGAACCTGGACGTGATCTTCGAGCGGTTTCGCCAGGAGGATGCTTCCGACTCGCGCTCCAGCGGCGGCACAGGTCTCGGACTGGCCATCTGCCGCAGCATCATCCAACAACATGGAGGACGCATCTGGGCGGATAGCGCTCCCGGCGAGGGCAGCACGTTTTACTTTACGGTGCCGCGATCGGCCGCTTCAGGGGACTCTAAGCCGGAACCTCAGAAGGATGCTCCGGCTTAGACTGCGTTCCCGCACGATCCTCATTGCTCATTCGTCGGACTCGCGCAGCCGCGCGATTACGCTGAAATCTTCGAGAGTCGTGATATCGCCTTTGATCTCTCCCGTACTGGCCAGTTCTCGTAACAGACGCCGCATGATTTTGCCGCTGCGTGTCTTCGGGAGAGCCTGCGTGAAGCGAAGGTCGTCCGGCCGCGCCAGGGCGCCGATCTCATTCGCGACCCAGGCGCGCAGTTCCTCCCTGAGTTCAGGCGAAGGCTGATTGCTGCCCTCGAGAGAGACGAAAGCCGCAATCGCCTGTCCTTTCAATTCGTGAGGACGGCCGACCACAGCAGCCTCCGCTACCTTCGGGTGGGAGACCAGCGCCGACTCCACTTCCATGGTTCCGAGGCGGTGCCCGCTCACGTTGATCACGTCGTCGACCCGGCCCATCAGCCAGTAGTCGCCATCCTGATCGATGCGCGCTCCGTCCCCGCTGAAATAGGCGCCCGGGATCTCGGACCAGTATTGAGCTCGATACCGCTCCGGATCGTTAAAGATCGTGCGCGCCATCGATGGCCATGGCTTGCGGATCACCAGCAATCCCCCGCTGCCGCTCTGGACTGGCCTCCCCTGATGGTCCACCACTTCGGGCAGCACACCTGGAAAGGGCCGGGTCGCCGATCCCGGCTTGGTGGAGATTGCCCCGGGAAGCGGAGCCAGCATAATGGCGCCGGTTTCCGTCTGCCACCAGGTATCCACGATGGGACAGCGGCCCCTGCCGATCTCCTGCCGGTACCACATCCAGGCCTCGGGGTTGATGGGCTCGCCTACTGAGCCCAACAAACGCAGGCTGTCCAGCTTGTATTTCCTGGGATATTGATCACCCCATTTGATGCAGGCGCGGATTGCCGTCGGAGCAGTGTAGAAGACGGAAACCCGATGATCGTCGATGATCCTCCACATCCTGTCCGGCTGGGGATGGTTTGGCGCGCCTTCGTACATCACGGTGGTAACGCCATTCTGCAGGATGCCGTACACGACGTAGGAGTGCCCGGTAACCCAGCCGATGTCAGCTGTGCACCAGTAGACGTCGTCGTCCTTCAGGTCGAAGACCAGTTTGCTGGTCAGGTAGGTCTGCACCGCGTAACCGCCGAGGGTATGAACCAGGCCCTTCGGCTTTCCCGTCGTGCCGGAGGTATACAGGATGTAAAGCGGATCCTCTGAGTCGAGGGGTTCGGCGGGGCATTCGGCGGAGGCCCCTGCCATGAGGTCGTGCCACCAGAGGTCGCGGCCGCTCTGCATGGCCACGTTCGAACCAGTGCGGCGGTAGACGACAACCTGTTTCACTGTCGGGCAATGTGGGAGGGCTTCATCGACGACTGCCTTCAACCGCACTTCGGCTCCGCGGCGATAGGTCCCGTCCTGGGTGAGCACCGCAACGCAGGAGGCGTCGCTGATGCGGTCCACGAGCGCACTGGCGGCAAACCCTCCGAAGATGACGGAGTGAATGACCCCCAGCCTGGCGCAGGCCAGGAGGGCGATGGCCAGCTCCGGAGTCATTCCCATGTAGATGGCGACGCGGTCCCCCTTTTTGATCCCCAGCCCTTTGAGGACGTTGGCGAGCTTCTGCACTTCGACGTGAAGCTCGCCAAATGTCAGCCGCCGCACTTCTCCCGGTTCGCTTTCCCAAAGGATCGCGACTTTGTCCCTTTTGCCTCCCGTGGCATGGCGATCGACGGCGTTATAGCAAAGATTGGTTTTACCGCCCACAAACCATTTGGCCCAGGGTAGCTCCCATTCGAGAACCTTGGTCCAGGGCGCGAACCAGTGCAGATCACCAGCCACTTCTCCCCAAAAGGCCTCCGGATCCTCAATCGAGCGCCG
>DASYYO010000364.1:0-3840 GCA_035933805.1 Acidobacteriaceae bacterium
ACTATCAGGTGATCCAACCCCAGGGCAAGCTGGTGCGGGTGGCTTACGGCGCGGTGCTCGATGTTGCGGTGGACCTGCGGCGGAGTTCAGCAACGTTTGGAAAGCATGTAGCGGTTGAGCTGACCGGGGAGAACGGCAGAATGCTGTTGATCCCTGAGGGATTTGGTCACGCCTTTCTGGTGCTGAGCGACGAGGCCCGGTTTGCGTACAAGGTGACGGACTATTACTCGCCGGCGGGGGAGCGGACGATTCGGTGGAACGATGCCGAGCTTGGCATCGCCTGGCCAGCCGGGACGGCGGACGTGATTGTTTCGGAGAAGGACGGCAAGGGCGCTTCGCTGCGCGAGGCCGAGGTCTTCCCGTGAGCGATGGACGGCGGGTTCTGATCATCGGAGGATCGGGGCAATTGGGGCTCGAGTTGCAGCGCAGCTTCGCCGGGACGGATCCGCTGGTGGCGGTGGATCGCGAAGTGGTTGACCTGACGGCGCCGGATCGAATTCGGGCGATCGTTGCGAGCGTGAAGCCAGATGTAATCCTGAACGCAGCAGCTTATACCGCGGTCGATCAAGCTGAGTCGCAGGCGGAGATTGCCATGGCAGTGAATGCGCGCGCACCGGGAATTCTGGCGGAAGAAGCGTCCAGAATCGGGGCGCTGCTGGTCCACTATTCGACCGATTATGTCTTCGACGGGAGCAAAGTGGGAGCCTGGACAGAGGAGGATGCGCCGGCTCCTCTGAACGAATATGGAAAGACGAAGCTGGCGGGTGAAGAGGCAATCCGTGAGGTAGGCGGGACGTATCTGATCTTCCGCACCAGCTGGGTTTATGGTCCGCACGGAAAGAACTTTTTGCTGACGATGCTGCGGCTGGGACGGGAGCGGGATGAGCTGAGCGTGGTGGACGACCAGTATGGCGCGCCGACGTCATCGCTGGAGTTGGCACGGGCGACACGGGAGATCGTGGATGGGGCGCTCGCGGGCAAGTTTGGAGCGGCGAAAGATTGGGCCGGTCTGTACCACATGACTTGCGGCGGAGAGACGACGTGGTGCGGGTTTACGCGGGCGATCTTTGCGCGGGCGCGGGCGCTGCTCGGGGACCGCAATCCGGTGGTGAAGGCGATTCCGACGAGTGAGTATCCTACGCCGGCAAAAAGGCCGCGGAATTCGGTGCTGTCAAATACACGGCTACAGGCGCGGTTTGGGGTGAGGATGTTGAGTTGGGAGGAAGCACTGGATGACGTCTTGCAGCAAATGGAAGCATCCAGGGGTGGGAAACAGAACCGCACGGACAAGTGGGGACGCTCAAACTAACTGACGATTTTTCGAGCTGAGACCCCGCGCCCGGATGTCGATCCGGCAGTTGTTGCAGTTGTAGCACGAGAGCCGGAGTTCGGGAGTTCGCTGGACAGGCAGGCGAGGAGAGGAGGGGCGAGAGAAAGGTGGCTGCGGAGGAGCTCGGGGCTGTTTGCGGAAGGGCTGTGGGATGAGGGGTGGAGGGGATCTAAGCTGAAGTGAAAGAGCCGAAAGTTGGCTGATCCCTATGGAGCAAGGACGGTTAGCCGACAGGAGGCTGTCCCGGCGGGGAGGACGGCAGAGGACGGCAAGGTTCACAGGAGCGCGAGGCGGACAGGGAAAGTGTTAACGGATAGGTAACGGGGCGAGGCGGCTGCTGGCGAGGGAAAAGCCTGTTTTTGCGGGGTTAATTGGTATGGGGGATAGGTAACTTTCCTGGGAAGTGGCATGTCCTCGCCCGTCCTGTGAAATCTGCTCCAGCGACGAGCCTGTCCGCGCAGGGGTGACTGTTGCCTTATTGGTTAACAGGCGCCGGCGGCGCCGAGGACGGTTTGGGAAGGGCAGGAGGGAGCGCCCCCTGAGACATCGGATTCTCAACCCGGATCAAAGAGGAAGGCCTGACCCGGATCAAAGAGGAAGCCCCGACCCGGATTCCCGGATTCGAACAGAGGAAAGAACAGATAAGGAAGAGAGATCCCGGGTTCCGGTGCAGAGCTCCCCGCCCGGGACCGGGAGGGAAAGGGGGGAAGGACAAACGGGGGCGACGAGGGGGGGACGGCGGAGAGGAAGGAAGGGCCGGTACCGGGAGCCCGGGTCGACGGCGGGCGCCCCCGGGTGGGAAGGCCGCCGGGGGGGAAGGCATCCCGCCGGGAAGGCAGCCGAGTGGGTACGACATCCGGGGTTGAGAGGGGCCGCCGGGTGGGCGGAGCCTCTCCCGCGCGCGGGGGAAATTATGTATGCCGGCCGGGGAGGCACCTGGTCTATCTCTGCCTGCGGCTGACCCCGGAGACCAGCCCCTTGATGCCGGCGTCGATCTTCGTGCCGGTGCCGAAGCCGACGGTCTCGCGCACCTCGATGCCGAGCACCCCGTTGCCCATCTCGTGGACGTTCTCGATGGAGTTCTTCGCGCCGTTGGCGAAGACCTCTTCGCCGTTGTGGTAGCCGAGGATGGCCCGCTGGCCCTTCTTCAGGTGGAGGGCATCCTCGAGCGGCTGACCGGCGAGGGACTGCCAGTTGGGAATGTTCAGCCGGTGGACGTCGTAGCGCACGGTGCGCTCGACGCCGAGGCCGTGCAGGCCGGACTGCATCAGGAAGCCGCCCTCGCCGAGGGTGCCGAGGCGGCGCATGGCCTTGAGGTTCTCCGGGTGGGAAAGCCAGGGAAGAAAAATATCCTCCGGTCCCGGCAAATCCTGGTAACCTGGCTTTGGCGGGAGGGGCGTCCGGGCTCACACTCATCCTGTACGTGATCGGACTCTCCCCCGAGGGGAGTCCGTCGAAAGGCATGAGTATATGAGTAACACTGAGCTGCACGAACTGTTCCTCAGCGTCGTCCACCGCCCCGGCAGTATCTGGCCCTGGTTGTTTGCCGACCTGATCCGCGATCTGCGCCTGGCTCGCGGCCTGAGTATCGATCTGGCCGCCGACCTGGCCGGCATGACTTACTCGGAGTGGGCGGCCATCGAGTCCGGCCATCCCCCCGTCGATTCGGAGCGCCTGCGCCCGGTGGCCGCCGTCCTTGAAGTCGGCTGGGACGATCTGTCCCGGCTGCGCCGTCTGCCCTGAACCTCAACCCCAGGAGGCCGGAGCCCTCTCCCGCTCTGGCCTCTTTACTCATAACCGTATAGCCTCACCTTCAACGAGAGGAGGTGAGGGAGATTCCACGAACTGAAACCACGAAGGTGAAGCGCATGAACCTGAACGTACCCCTTCCGCTGCACAACCACTTCAAGTCTCTGACCGCGGCCCAGGGCGAGAACATGACCGACGTGCTGCTGGCGTTTATCCGCGACTATGTCAGGAAACACTCTCCGAAGGGACGGCGCCGGTGAAACGCGCCGCTCTTTACATGAGGGTCTCGACCGTCGATCAGCATCCCGAGACCCAGACCTTCGACCTCCGCCAGCTCGCCGCCCAGCGCGGCTTCCGGATCGTGGCGGAGTTCTCCGACCGGATCTCCGGCGTGAAGGCGCGCCGCCCCGGTCTCGACCAACTGATGAAGGAGGCCCGTCAGGGCCGCTTCGATGTCGTGCTGGTCTGGGCTTCGGACCGCATCGCCCGGTCCGTCCGGCACTTCCTCGAAGTCCTCGATGAGCTGAACCGGCTCAACATCGAGTTCGTCAGCTTCCGCGAGCAGATCGACACGGGCGGGCCGCTGGGCCGGGCCATCGTGGTGATCGTCTCGGCCATTGCCGAGCTGGAGAGGAATCTGATTGTGGAGCGGGTGAAATCGGGCATGCGGCGGGCCCGGCTGGAAGGGCGCCGGATCGGCCGCCCCACCGTGACGATCGACCGCGAGGCCTTACGACGGGATCGCGCGCGCGGTCTGAGCT
>DASYYO010000390.1:0-11270 GCA_035933805.1 Acidobacteriaceae bacterium
CGCCGCCTCCTCCGCCGCCGTATCCTCCCCCGTAATCGATGTACGATCCCCCCGAAGTATCGACGTACCCCCCGCTCGTGTCCGGAGCCTGGTAGTTCGGATTCGGAACGTACCCCGAGCCCGTGTCAAAACCTGGACCGGAGGTGTCAATCGGTTGACTGATGACCGAGGAATAATTCGACGAGGGCGAGCCGGTGGAGGGGTCGCTCGGGATGACCTGGCCGCTCGTTGGGTCCACCCAGGCCCCCGCGCCCGTGGAGGGGTCCACAGTCCATACCGCGCCCGTGGAGGGGTCTACGGTGCCATTCGGGGTAAAAGTGCTGTCCGTGGTGGTGGTAGTGGAATCCGAGGAGCCGCTGGGCGCTGAACCTGGCACCTGGCCCCCATAAGTGATCGTGCTGTTCACGTCCGGAGTTTGGCCCGCAGGGGCGGGAGGGCCGCCAGGTTGCGGCAGCGTCAGCGGGGGCTGAGAGCCCTGCGGAATGGTCGGCGCGGTGGGAATGGGGCGCCCGGGCGGGATGGGGACCGGCGGCGGCGGCGTGAAGGGCCGCGGGCTGGATGCCGGGGCCCCGGGCTTCTGCTGCTGCTGCGCCCCGGGCGGAATCAGCGATAAAACCGGCGGCCCGGGCGTCTGAGGCCCCGCATTGAAGACGGCGTTGGGATAGAGGGTCTGCAGGCTGGGCAGGCCGGGCGAAGGGGCCGGGGCATACGTGCTGTGGTTGCCCTGGAGCATCTGGAGCAGGGCCGCGAGGGAATAAGCGTTGGTCGCCATATCAGAGCTTGGAGAGAAGCTGGGCGAGGCTCAAGCCCCCATTCGCGGGGGGAGCCATGAGGATTTGGGCAATCTGGTTCGCCATATTGGCGTTGGCTTCGCCGGCGCCGATCCCGGTCGAGCCCAAGGCCGTGCCGGCGGCGGAATTGGCATTGCCCTGGTAGGTCGAGCCCGAAAGTCCGAAGTTTCCGCCTTCGAGCGCGCCCTGGTATCCCATCGTTCCCGCGCCTTCGGCGGCGGTTAGCCCGGTATTGCCCGCGTATTGGGTCGCGCCGAGTCCCAGGCTGGCGAGATTCTGCTGCTGGCCCATGTTGGTCAGGTAGCCCTGAAGCGCCCGGTTGTAGGCATTCTGGAATTCATTGGAGGCGAAGCCTTGGTTGTAATTCGTCAGGGCTTCGAGGGTATTGCCTGAGAGTGCGCCCCCATTGGCCGCTGCGGCGGCTTGGAGGGCCTCCTGGCCTTGTTGCAGGCGGAACTGATACCCCGGATCAGCCGTCATCATGTCGGGGTTAAAACTGAAGCTCGAATTATTCAGCCGGTTGACGGCATCGGCTCCCGCTCCGGTGTAGGGAGTCGTGCCGGAAATCGCGGTGCTCCCGGCTCCGAGAATGCCCGCGGCTCCGGCACCGGCCGCCGACTCGATCCCGGCCGCGGCATTGTTCGCGGAGTTGGCGACTTCGTTCCCCGCGGACTGGTAGGCGTTGGCTTCGGTTTGGCCGGCATTGTTGAAGGCGTTGGCCTCTGTCAGGCCGCCGTAGAGCGTGGCTGCGATGGGAAGGCCGTAATTCACCAGCCCTTGAAGCCACGAGGGCGCTGCAATCGAGGAGGGATCGACCGCACCGCCGGCTGCCGGGATCGTGCCGGCGGGAGCGGACGTTCCAGGAGCGCTCGCGGAGGCCGGAGAGCCAGGAGCCGTGGCGTTCATCCGGGCATCTCGCGCCGCCAGAGGCGAAAATCCTCCGGCGCCGGGCGTGCGGGTTGCCGGAGCGGTGCCGGCCGACGTAGCGGGCGCGGTTCCGGATGGCTGGGCGATTGTACCGGCCGGCGTAATGCCGAGGTCCGTCTGAAGCTGGACGAGCCACGCTGGCAGCCCGGACATGCTGGAGCCCGCGGGCAACCCGACGGCCTGGGTGCCGGGCGCGAGGCTGGTCAGGGAGGCGGGGCTGCCCGTCGAAGAAGCTGGGGCCGGTGCGGGAGCCTGTCCATATACCGGCATAGGGGAAGCGGGACCGCCCGTGGCATTGCCGACGACGGGAGGAGGGCCGCCGTACGGACCCCAGGCTGCGCTCGGACCTCCGGCCTGGCTCGCCTGATAAGCCGCTTGGGCTCCGGTCTGCCAGATTGGCTGTCCTGTCGGAGTGAAACCCGTAATGCCGATGGACCGCTGATAGTCGTTGGGCGTCTGAAGGGAGAGATCGCTATTGGGATCGACCAGGCCGCTGCCGCTCATTGACGGAACGGGAGCGCCCGCCGGCAGCCCTTTCGGCGCGAGGTTGAAGGAGGTCGCCATGAGATTAGGCCGTTTCGATGCCGCTCAAGCTGAACGTCACCTGAGAAGCCGTGTCCGCGAAAGCCGAGATGAAGTCCCCCGAGGCGAGGACATGATTTTCCAGCTCGAAAATATCCATCGATTGGCCGGGAGAGAGGCCGCGCTGATACCAGATGGAATACTGCCGCTGCGCGGCGTGGCCCGATTGCACTTTGTAGACCGTCACGAGATGGGCCACCGCGTCGGTGTTGCACACGGTGGCTTTTTTAATTGTGGTGGTGGTGCTGGCCGGAGCGACGTACTGCCCGGGAGTCGCGGGAGCGGCAGCTGGGAGGAAGACATTTTCCGCGAGGGGTTTGACGATAGAGGCCATATCAATAGATCGAGAAATCGAGAGTGAATCCGACAACCGTAACGCCTCCGGAAACGCCGTGGATCTGCACGGGTCCCGAAGGGTAGAGAATCAGCCCCGCGACGAGAATGGTTCCGCTGTGGGAGGCGTACACCGGAAAAACGAGAGGCGATTGAGGACAGCATGAGGACGGTAGGCTAAAGAGTGTCGTGCCGTCCGCGAGAGTGCCCGGCTGGATGGCGCACCGGACTTGGACGTTTCCGCTCCGATCGATGGTGTATTGGCCCGTTTGGTAGCTGGGGACATCGGTCCACCCGTTCTGATAGAGGGAGGCTAGCGGCTGCCACTCCGGAAGGTCCGGATAGGGAGGAGTCGTATCGCCCGCGATCATCTGCGCTTCGAGGGAATTCACTCGGTCGCGGAGATCCGTGTCGCGCGTCATCTCCTGCTCGAAGTTCACGGGATTCTGCGGGTCCACATCGGTCGAAAAGCTATTCCATAATTCTCGAAACCAGCGCTTCCAGCTGATCGAGGCAAACAGGCTGGGGACAATGGGCTCGTTATCGGGAGGCGGACGGAGGGCCATCTAGGCTCCCGATCCTTTCTTGGCTTCGAGAAAGGCTTCGACCAAGGAAGTAGCAATTGGTTCCGACCCCGAGATTTCAAAGACGCGATCGCGCGAACGTCCGAGCCCGCGCCACAGAATCCGCCAATTGAACACTCCTTCGATCCCCATCGGCTGCCACCGCTCCGGTCCCCAGTTAGAGCCGCCATCATCGGAAATGCGCAAGCATACTTGAGGATTCGATCCTTGGCCGACGGCGAGCGCCTGGCCGAAGACCATGTAGAGCACCAGTTGCTTGAAGTAGATCCACTTCTGCTCCGCGAAGACTGGACAGGATCGTAGCCAGCGCAAGGCGTTTCCGTTATCGGTATGGGTATTGGGATCGAGAACGTAGAGATTGCCGCTCTGCCGGTCGCAGACGAGATGCTGGCCGAAAGCGAAGGCGTGCCCCGAGGCAAGGTGCGCGTGCCAGCCTGTCCCTCCCGCCGCGTCCCAATAAGCCCGCTGGTGCCAGGAGTTGGTGGCCACGTCATACACCCAGGTCGCATCTCCCGTCGGAAACCAGAGCCAATAAAACGTGTGGCCTTCCCGCTGTTCCACCCATCCCCGGGCATCGGAGATCGTCGCATACTGCGCAATCTGAAATTCGAGCGCATGGTTCGAGATGCGCTGCGCCTGCGATCCGTTGGTGGTCCGGTAGACAATGCCCTGTCCGCGTTCGTCTGATCCCAGCCAGAAGATCCCGTTGTCTCCCCGGGCAATCGTGGACCACGAAGCGCACCCGGTTTCAATTGATACGCCATTTTCGCGGGCGAGGGGAAAGGGAAAGGTTCCCGCGTCGTACCAGGGCTCCGAGCGCTCCGTTCCGAAGAGCCAGAGGCGCTGCTGATCCATCGACATCCCGACGATATTGTCTGGCCAGGTCTCTTTCGTCTGCCAGGAAAGAGCGCTCCAATCCGTGGCATCGTTGAGCAGGGAGACTCCGATGGTGCGCGAGTTGGGCTGCAGAGCGGTCAGGTAGGCATCGAGAAATTCAAACTGCACCGCGCCCGCGAATCCGGATGCTCCCGGCTGCGTGGTGGGATCGACGTTGGGAAAGTTGGCCAGATTGATCTGCGCAAAGGCGTTCGTGGCCAGGGTGAAGGCATACCCGAAGGTATTCGATGAGATGACCATCGCAAGGCCGTTACTTCGGAAAGAGACCGCCGAGGCGGGGACTACGGAATTATCGACAGCGCCGCGATTCGTGAGGGTTCCGTTCGCTGCGACCTCGTAGAAGGTGCCGTCGATGACGCAGAAGCAGCGCTGCGTTGCCGGTTCCCGGTAGATTCCCCGGCCTGAAGCAGCGTTGGCGACGGAGCCAAAGAGCCTGAGTCCCGGGGTGCGGATCATGGCCACCGGAACCTTGGCGTCCGGCCCTTCGACGTGCTCCAGATACAGGTTGATGGCCTGTTCTGCGTCCGAAGTCTTGGCGCGCCCGGTGTAGGCTGGACCGATGAAGCCGAATCTCATCAGGACACATTCCCCGTCAGCCAGTTAAAGTCCGCTCCCCGATGCTCGCCTAAAGATCCCAATCCCCAATCCGGCGTGGTCCGTGGCGGCTCATGGTTATTCCCTCGGATCTTGGCTCTCCAGATGGCCGCTTGCTTGATGCAGTACGTCATGTTGTCGGCCGGAGGAGAGAGCGCGTTCAGAGTTTCCGCGAGCGAGTAGATCAGGGCTCCCTGATATGCGGGAGCAAACAGATAGTCCGTGGTCAGATCCGCAAACGAAGTGATCTGTACCGCACTCATCCACTGCATGTCCGGCAGGGGTGCCGTGGGGTAAGGGTTGAAGTAGATCGTGGCGAGCCCCGGGGTCGCGAGCGCGGGAGCGGCGCCGGGAGTGGAGACGAAGCCCTGGTCATAGTAGGCCCGGATCGGTATCGACGTTCCGACAAAAGGCACCGGGATGGAGAGCCACTCCTTGGTCTGTAACAGAGTCACCGGCAAATAGACCGCTGGTGTCTGCGAGGTGAGGACGATGTTCATCCAGTCGATGCGCGTGGGGCGGGCGAAGTTGAAATCGGCTCCCGCTGAAGGCCCGATGGTGTAGCTCTGCTTCGAAGAGGGGAAAGTCGCCTGCTGGATCGAAGAGCCCCACAGCAGGCGCTTCTGGATATTCCACAGTTCCACTAGCTGGTTGAGCTTCTGAAAACCGAACTGCGCTTCGGGGCCAGAAGGCACGCGCGCAAAATCGAGCGCTCCGACCTCCTGCATCGCCTGGGTGATGATCTGTTGGGCGGTCATGGAGAATGAGGCGGGGAGAGGCGGAAGGAGAAAATCACCTCTCCCCGAGCCGCGCGGTGCGGACTGCCGTCAAGGAGAGAACGGCGGGGCCGAGCAGGCCCAGAACGCGCGGCGAGGTCGCTTACTTCTTTTTGGATTTGCCTTCGGGCTCCGCGTCGTCGCCCATCTTGGTGAGCAGGGCCTTGGTCAGCATCGCCACCTGTTCTTTGAGAGCGTCCAACTCTTTCTCGCGCTCGGCTTCCGGATCGACAATGGAGACATCCGGCTCGGCTTCGTGCCCGGCGTGAACCCAGTCTTCTCCCAATGCCTGGTGCTCTGCCAGGGAGTTGGCGACTTTGGCTTCCCCGGTTCTCTTGTGCTTCACCACCTTGGGATATTCCTGGTGGATGTAGCGATCCGCGAATCCCATCGCTTTGAGTTGCGCGGCATCCTGTTCGTTGGCGGCGAACTTGGCTCCCAGGGTCGGGTGATACCACATTCCCGGGATAAAAACTTCGCCTCGGTTGTATTGGGGGCTCATGCTTCGGTGGTCTCCTTCGTTTCAATGGGCGCGGTCTGCCATCCTTCGCCCAAGGCTTTGTGCTCCTCGGCGGAGTTCACTTGCTTTGAGCCATGCTCCGGATGGTGGACCACGCGCGGGTAATCCTGGTGCTGGTAGGGGGTGGCCGGATCGTGCAGGACCTTCCCGCCTTCCAAGCGCAATTTGTGAGTCGGTGCGAGGTTGGGCGCCGGCGCCGGATGCTTGCCGGTCACCGGATCAGCGGTGTCGCTTTCGCGGGCGATGTGCTGCGAGAGAAAACTCATAGGTGATTCCTTTTTGAGAAAGTGAGGAGATGCGGAAACAATGCGGGGGCTGCGGCTGCGACTTCCGGCAATCGAAGACTCCTGAATCTCGTCATCTCCCTGGTCTGTGCTGGGTGTGCGCCCGGCTGCATTTCTCAGTCGAGAAAGAAGCCGCCGAGACGCACGCCCAAATGATGCAGGGTCAGTAGACCGACATTACCGGCCCTTTATTGGCGGTAAACGTCGTCGGAACGGTAGTGATGGCCGCGACCGTTCCGAAGGTCCCGGTCTGGCTGCCGGTGGCGTATCCGGTCGGTACGGAACCGGCCGCATACGTAGCGATGGAAGCGGCGGTGGTGCCGTTGCCTTGGACTCCGATGAAGTAGACCCCGGGCCCCGGAACCGCGACGGCGTTCAGGAACGCCTGGCATTGATAGACCGAGGTGCCGCTTTGCGTGACCCCGGCCACTGCTGTATTGGCGAGGACATTGCCGAGCCGATCCCACAGGATGAAAAGCATGTTGTCGGCCAGAGTTCCATTGCCGTTCATCTGGCAGGCCCCGGTAAGAATCGTGCTTTTGGGGATGTAGATCTGGCTGTACCATTCCGTGCCGCTCACGTCCGTCACCTGGTTGGGAGCGACCGTGGTCGGAAACGTGAGGAATTGCGTATAGCTGGTGTCATACGCATTGCTCGGAATGGCCGCGAGAGACGGGAATGCCGTAGGGCTCCCGAAGTAGACGAATTCTCCGGAAACGTGCCCCACCGCAGCCGTGCCGAGGACGCCGCGCAGGACCGTGATGTATTTGCCGCTGATCGAGACTACCGACATATGCTCGCCTTCGACCACGACGTCGCAGGGATTGGATACCCGGTTGAACGTGCCGGTCGAGGGGCAGCCAGTCACCGAGGCCACCGCGAAGGTGCTTTGGGTCGCGGTGATGGTCTGGCTGAGGGTGGTTTTGGTGATGGCGGTCCCCGTCGAGGGCTGTTGAGCGATGACAGGCGCCGACAGGAGCAGAGCCAGGGCGCCGGAGAAGAGAAAACGCATTTGGTTTTTCATGGTGATTGAGAGGTTTCCTTTCCTGGAGTCGTGGCCTTAGTTCAGGCTCAGAACCCGAACCGCGCAGTTGTCGGGATAGAGCGGCCCGAGCCCGATCACGGTTTCGATGCGGTGCGTCATGATGCCATGCACCGGGTCCCAGGCTTTCACGATGCGGATTGAGAGGCCAGTGACCGGATCGCGCTTCTGGGTCGAGTATTCGACCGCCTTGGGGGTTTCGAGCTTCACGCCCACGAGAGCAAAGGCATCGCGGTTGAGAGCGAGACCCTGGACGCCGAGCTTGCCGTTGGGAGACGTGGTGCCGGGGAAGAGCGTGATGGTCGCGCCATTCAGCGGCAGCGAGTCCACGTTCTGGTACTGGTCGCCCGGTCCGATGATGGGAGGGGTGATTTGGAGGACATCGGCGCCGCCGCCTACGGCCACAAATCCCTGGGTCACGCCGAAGTACTTCTGTTCGCCCGTCGAGCGCCGGGTCACCGGGTTGACGTTATAGACCTTGTTCGAGGCCGTGATCGCAAAAACGTCGCCCTGGTTGACGATATCGCCCGCGGTCAGGTTGACGGTGAGCGAGGAGCCCGACTGATTCGCGCCGTTCACCGTGGGGGTGGTCCAGCTTCCGGCGGTATGGGTGTAGAGCTGGTTCGACTCATACCAGTCGAAGCCCGCCAGTTTGCCGAGCGAACCTTCGCGGAAGATACGAGAGATGTCCGAGGCCGGATTGAACTGAGACACGATAGTGGTGCCCAACGTCTCGGTCATGCTCGGAGACACGATCATGCCCCGTTCGCCTGGCGTGCAGCTATTGACGTTCAACAGCGTGCGTCCGTGGTAATACGGAGACATCGAGGTAGGCGTTGTGCCGAGAACTCCCGCGATGTTGTTGGTGTTCTGATAGGCGTACTGAGAGCAGCGCGAGTCGAGTTCGGCCGCGATCTGCAAAATGGCCGGGGCGACGTACTGGTCGTAGACCTGCTCTTTCGAGCGCTCCAGATTGAGGGCCGCTTCCACGTCATCCCACTGGAAATGGACGCCGAAGGGCTGGCCGATCACGATACTTTGATACTTGCGATTGACCGCCTGGGGTTGGTACTGCAAACCGTTGGTGATCAGCCAGCGCTGGGGGAGCTTCACCCGCACGCTGTCTCCGACTGCAAACTCCTGCGTGAATTCCTTGTTGTAGTCGGTATTGAAAAACTGGGCGATTTGGGATTTGTTGATCAGATCGCGGAGAGCTTCCATCCCGATCCAGTCAACTACCTGGAAAATGTTGGCCAAGGGAGGCTATCTACTTTCTGGCGGCGAGGTCCTTCTGGTTCTGCAATCGATAGAACGCGCGGAAATCGTCGTCGGCTACGGCCTTTCCGATCTCGTCAGCGGGGGCGGAATTGCGTGCCTGGATATCGCGGGGAGGCGGAGGCGCGGAGGTCACTTTCTTAGGAGCAGGAGGAGGCGTGGCTTCTGCCGGTTTTTCAGCCGTCATCTCCAGACGCACCAAGGCGCGGAGACAATCGGCCGGCGCGAGCTTGGAAATCCGCTCCGCTTCCGCCAGATCCGATCCCAGCCTGTAGAGCAGTTCGGCCCCGTGGTTCGAGGACAAGATAAAACCGTCCATCACCGGATTCACTGGAATCTTGGCCCCATCCGAGCGGCCTTGTGGTCCGGTTCCGGCGATATCATCGAAGTCCGCATGGGAGGCGCGGGCCGATTCGATCTGCCCTTTCCAATGCGTCTCGATCTGGCGGTTGATTTCCTGAGTCCGGCGTTCATTCGCCTGCCTGGCTTGCGAGGCCTGCAACTCTGCAATTTTTTGGCTGGCCTTGAAGTCGCTCAGATCCTCGTGGTACTTGTCGAGGGCGGCGTCGTACTTGTCGATGTTGTCGAAGTCTTCGAGTTTCGGACGGACGGGCCGCTGGGGGGCTTTCGGCTGCTGCTGGGGCGGAGGCTGGGTGGCCGGGGGCTGCGGCTGAGACGCCAATAAGCGATCGAGTTCGGCTTTGATGCGCTTGTTTTCGGCGTTCAGCTCGCGGATGCGAGACTCGGCGTTGTGCTTGCCTTTTTTCTGCTCCTGGGAATTACCGGGTTCCGAGGCCGGGGCGGGGCTTTCGCTTCCTTCGGCAGAGGGTGCCGAAGGTTGCTCGGAAGATTCTGTTTTGGGTGAGGTGCCCGATTCCTCGGTACGGGCCGGGATTTCTCCCTTGAGCAGCCAGTTATTACGCTGTTCGCTCGTCATCTGCTCGATCTCGAGCGGAGCGGGGGTTTGTACTTCGGTTCCGGGGGACGAGACCGGAGTTACGTCCTGTGTTTCAGTCGGCATATTGTGTTGGTAGGTGCCCGTAACGCTGGGCTGCGAGGGACGCTAAACTTGGGGGGAGAATGGCGCTACAGATCAGAGCTTTGGTCTCGGATGACTGATCCGGTGAGCACAATCACGCTGCTGCTGATCGATCTTGGTGATGACGGCTACCTTGAGCTCAGATCGGATGCGCCCGGCATTGCTCACCATCGGCTTAGTCTCATTGAAGAAGCGTTTTCTCATTTGCTTGTCGCTCGCTCACCGCGCCCCGTTTTCCCGAAAGCGATAGAGATGCTGGATTTCCTGTGCCTCGAAACTCTGAGACGACACGTCAGTTCGCTCAGCTATTACGACCAGTTCACGCCTGCGCTGCGGGAGATTGCGGCGAAACAGCAGGCTGAGGCTGAGCGGCAATCTGTTCCAACTGCTGTTGATGCGCCTGATCCGACATAGCCTGTTCGTGCGCGGCTTTCCCGGCTTCGATTCCGAATTCGTGAGCGCGCTCCCATTGCCGGTTCCACTCTTCGAGTTGGGATTCAAAAGCAGCCGCGTCTTTGAGCATTCCCTGTTTCGCCAAGGCCATTCCCAACTCACCGATGATGTCGTAGCGCTTCTTTTCGAGGTCCACCTGCTGCTGCTGATTCGCAATCCAGGCTTTCCCTTGGAGTTCCAGGGTCTTCGCCTGCCGCTCCTGCATGAGCTTCTGTAACAGCGCTCCCATCTTCTGCATCTGCATCTGAACAGCCGGCGGAATCTGCTGTTGTGGCTGATTCAACGGACTGAGCGCTGCGGCTACCTTGGCCATCTCGTCTCCCAGGGGCCCTAAATTGCGCTGGCGGATGATGTAGGGGAGCAGCGCCCGGCTCAACACCGGGTCTCCCATCTTGGTCAGCTGCTCGGCGAAGTCGTCGGCTTCGTCGCGCTCGGAGAGGAAACTCGGGCCGGTGGAGATCGTCACATCATGCTCGCCCATGTCGGTGTGGAATCCGATTTTGTTGCCCTGGGGATCGAGTTGATTGATCTTGCCGACGTACTGTTCTCCTGTGGCCTTGCGGAATGCGACTGTACGCTCGGTGTCTTCCACCTTTTTCAGCAGATCGTTTAGCTGGCGGCCGCCATTCTCTAAAGCGATGTCCAGGTTATCGATGAAGTGGAAGTTCGATTGGCTCTCCTGCTGGTTGAGCGTCCGGAGCGCAATTCCCGATTTGGCCTCGGCCTTGACGGTGTTGTTCAGCATTCCGACCGCGCCCATTGCACTCTGCACCGCGGCCCTACAGGCATCGGCTGTGATTTCGAGAGCCTGAATTCCCGAGGCGTCGAAGACATTTTTGCGGGGGAGGGGAAGGGGGGAGCCTCCGGCGAAGGCTTGCATCTCTTCGGTAGTGGCCTTGAATTCCACGTAGGCGGTCGGAACCTTGTGGAGGTCTTTCCAGTTGGTGTTGGTATCGAACTGTCCTTCGTAGCCTTCGTAGGGAGCTTTCGGAGACTGCTGGGCGATTTCCGCCTGACAGGTGCGCATGAAGCAGTACGCCATGAACGGATCACGGGCCAGTCGCACCAGGGATAAAAGCTTGCGTTTCGCGCCGCCCGTGCCATCGTCCACCCAGATCTCTTTTCCGAGGACTGGGATGATTGGAATCTTCTCGCCCGCCCAGTCGTTTTCCT
>DASYYO010000410.1:0-1688 GCA_035933805.1 Acidobacteriaceae bacterium
GGTTACGGGATTGTTGGTCCCCGCGGGGAAGCCTGATGCAATCTGCGATTCAACTGTGCGGCTGCTAATTGATCCGGCGCTGCGAAGCAGAATGGGCGATAGGGCTCGCCGGTGGGTCATGGAACGATACGACAGCCGGCGCGTTCTGGGATCGGCTGTTCAGTTCTACAAAGAACTGCTGAGCTCAAAGTCAAAGATCAACCAGGTGCCGGAGCAGGTGCAAGCCGCTATTGGTTTGTTCCAGTAGCAGTGATCTCGGCGGGCGCCGACGGCGGAACCTGAAGCGTATGGGCGGCGGCGTCGGTGGCCCGCAGGATGCCGCCGGGCACGATGCCTAGCGCTAGAGTCGCGATTGTTGCGAGGAGCAAGGCTGCACCCACGGCGATGCCTATCTGTCCAGAGGACACGTAGGCGGATTCCTCATCGGGTCTCTGTGCAGCGGCGAAGGCAAGACGCAGGTAATATGCGGCGGCCACCCCGGAGTTGAGCAGGCCGATGATGGCGAGGGCGACGGCGCCTCCGCTGACAGCGGCGGTGAATGAGTAGAACTTGCCGAAGAAGCCACCGGTGAACGGGATTCCGACGAGGGAAATGAGGAAGAAGAGGAGCAGGCCTCCGAGGAGGGGTGAGCGATAGATCAGGCCCTTGTAATCCTGCACTAGCGTTCTCTCATCGTCGTAGCCGCTGGCGATGGTGATAATGGCAAAGATGCCGACATTCATGGCGGCGTACGCTGCGATGTAAAAGCTGGCCGCAGCAATGCCGACGGAGCCGATTCCGGCGAAGGCTGCAAGGAGATACCCTGCGTGGGCGATGGCGGAGTATGCCATCATGCGTTTCACGTTCTGTTGACGCAGCGCGGCGAGATTCCCGATGGTCATGGAAAGCACTGCGACGACCCAGAGGATCGGGGCCCAGACGTAATGGAGAGCCGGGAACATCTCGTAGACGAGACGGAGCAGGAAGGCGAAAGCAGCGGCTTTCGGGGCGGTTGACATGAGCGCTACAACCGGAGAAGGCGCTCCTTCGTAGACGTCGGGCGTCCAGATGTGGAACGGGGCGGCGGAAACCTTGAAGAGGATGCCGACCAACATCAATGCCAGCGCGGCGTGGACGAGAACTTGATTCTGCGCGGTGGATGCGCTGCGCGCAATTTCATAGACGGAGGTGGTTCCCGTGGCCCCGAAGACCAGAGCGATGCCGTAGAGCAGAAAGGCCGTGGCAAAGGAACCGAGAAGGAAGTACTTGATGGCGGCTTCGGGACCTTTGCCGGTTTGCTTGCGGTAGCCGGCGAGGATGTAGGTGGAGATCGATGAGATTTCCAGGCCGATGAAGACGACCAGCAATTCAACGGCGCCCGTGAGCAGGCACATGCCCACCGCGCCGAAGACGATCAGGGCATAATACTCACCCTGGTGATGGCTGCCTTCGGGGAGCGTGTCAAGCGAGAGCAGGAGAGTGACAATGACAATCCCGCAAATCAGGACATGAAAGAAGACGGTGAATGGGCTGGTCTCGACGGTGCCGGAGAAACCGGTTCCGGAGGGCAACGAGAGCTGCCAGATGCTTGCGCCATAGGCAGCGGTGGTGCCGGCGGCTGCCAGCCATCCGAGATAGCGCCGGGAGCGCAGCGGCGCAAGGGACGCATCGATCAGCATCACGAGGACGCCGGTGATGGTGAGGATGAC
>DASYYO010000446.1:0-4060 GCA_035933805.1 Acidobacteriaceae bacterium
ATTCGGCAGATTCGGGTGGTCCCATATCGACCAGAGAGAAGGGTCCTCTGAACCCAGCCGCCAGAGAGCGAAGGCTTGCAGACCCATTTGCCGGGCCGCGCGCATTTCGTTCAGAGCGGTCACCGAATCCAGCATCCACACCTGGTGGCGAACGTGGTTGTCCTCGTCGTCATAGGCGAAATGGGGATTCAGCTCATCGCCTTCCAGATGAACGTCGGCATCCGCGTCTGACGCCGCCTGCCATCCGTCCTGGACCGAGATGCTATCCACGTTGAGCACCTTCGCGGGATGCCCCTTCGATTGCAGCGACATCGTCCAGTCGTATCCGTAATTACCGATCGCGCAGAGCAACTTCTCCTTGGGCACAACCTTGAGCGCGCGCTTCAAGTTGTCTTCAAACCAATCCTGAGCAGCGATCGGGCCAGGACCACTGCTCACCTCGTGCTGGTCATAGTTCATCAAGAGAATGCCGTCGGAGTTCTGCGCCAGAAAAGCGAGCTCATCATCGTCCGCCCCGATGCTCTCGTTCACGTAAAGCCGCAGGTTCTTCGGATGCATGCGCAGGTACAACTCTCCGATGAGCGTCCGGTAGTCGGCCAGAGAGTCGTCAGGAAGCTCTTCCAGATCGAGACTCAATCCGCGATAACCCGGATTCGCCGCAAAGAACTTGTCCAACTGCTGCTCCAGGTTCTGCCGCGCCTGCGGGTTCTTCAGCATGGCGCTCACGGCCGGGTCCCAATCCTGCTTCAACACGTTGTAATTGCTGAGCAACGGCAGAATCGCCGTGTCTTCATGGGAGGAGGCGATCAGGTCCCGGACCTTGTCCTGCGGGTCCACGCTGCGTACGCCGTTCTCGCCTACAAGATTGAAGACGCGGGCGGGGTATTGTGCCACCGAGGCTCCCTGAAGGGTACCCTCCGGAGAGACCACATACAGCCACTGCGGAAAAAGAACGTCAATCTGGTGAATATGGCTCTTCAGGGAGGAGTAGCTGCCAGGGTCATCATCGACGTAATACGCGGCGCGCAAGGCCTCTCCCGAGTCCAGCGGAGACTCCGAAGGTCCTCGATATGCTTTGCGCCGGGCCATGCGCAGGGAACGCGCCCTCATATATGCTGCAGACTGGCGATCCGTCAGCGCGCGATAGTTGCGCTTGGGCGTGGGCAGCAGCAGTTCCGGGAGCTTTTGGTTGCGGACGATCCCTAAAAAGAACAGCACAAGGATCACGGTGGAGAACACCGCGACGACGTCCAAAATACGCCTCAGACGTTTCCAGCGCTTGCGCTGCGGATCAAAAAAGATCTGGCCAGTCATGCCTATTGAAGCTTACAGGAATCAGGTGCCCCAGGCCCTCTCCGGCCCAGGCCCCTGCATTTATATGATGCTGATCCATGCGTTTAAATGATTTGCCTGAGAAACGCACCTTCCAGGGAAAGAAGGCAGTCTCTGCGCCGCCGCTCACCCTGGGTATAAGCCGGAGTGGCTGGCTCCTCTTGCTCCTCCTGGCCGGCGCAGCTTTGCGCTTGTGGTTCATCCATTCCTTCCCCCTCATCGACGGGGACTCGCTGCTCTATGGCGATATCGCGAAAAACTGGCTCTCTCACGGCATCTACGGCCGAAGCCTTTACGGAGATGCGGGACGAACCATCCAGCCGACACTCGCCCGCCTGCCCGGGTATCCCGCCTTCCTGGCCGTTTGTTTCTATATCTTTGGACTGGAAAACTACCGCGCCGTCCTCTATGTGCAAGGTTTTCTCGATCTGCTGAGCTGCCTGCTGATATCGGGCTTCGTCCTGCAGGTGTGCGGACGCCGCGCTGCAGGCATCGCGCTGCTGCTCACGGCGCTCTGCCCCTTTACCGCGAGCTACGCCGCGACGCCCCTGGCTGAGACTCCTTCAATTTTCTGCATCGCCCTGGGCTTCTACTCCCTGGCTGCCTTCCTTCGCCGGCCGCGCACCTGGCGGCTGGTTCCGCTCGTCTTTTCCTGGAGCTTTGCCGCGCTTCTCCGCCCCGAAGGCGCGTTGCTTGCCGTGGTGCTCTGCATAAGTCTGGTCTTCGGCGGTTGGCGATCACTCGGGGGTACGCGCACGCTCCGGCTTGCGGCCGCCTGCGTCTTCTTTTCCGTTTTGCCCTTTGTTCCGTGGACGTTACGGAATGCGGCCACCTTCCACGTGTTTCAGCCCCTGGTGGGGCGTTCGGCGACCGATCCCGGAGAGTTCACGGCGCCGGGATTCGACCTGTGGATGAAGTCCTGGGCAGTCGATTTTACCGCCACCTCGGAGATCTATTGGAATGCCGGCAGCGACAAGCTCGATATCCGGGCGCTTCCGTCGCGGGCCTTCGATAACCCCGAGCAGTACCGCCAGACCGCCGCGCTGCTCGCGGACTATAACCGGACCACTACCATCACGCCGGAGATGGACGCCCGCTTCGCATCGCTCGCCGCGGAGAGGACCCATCATCACCCTCTGCGTTCTTATATCGCCCTGCCCGTGCTCCGACTGGCGGACATGTGGCTCCGGCCGCGGCTGGAACTGCTCGACGTCCCTTTGCGCTGGTGGCAGTACGGCCTGCATCCTGCGGCAACCTGGTTCGCCCTGTTCTATGGGGCGCTGAACCTGTTCTATCTGGCGGCTGCCATCCCAGGCGCTCTCCGCTGGCCGCGTCCGCCGGAGTCGCTTCTCAGTGCGATGCTGGGACTCATCGCACTGCGCAGCCTGCTACTGGCAACCCTTGCAGCACCGGAGACGCGCTATACCGTGGAGTGCCTTCCCCTGGTAATGGCTCTCGCAGCGGCGGGGCTGGCCGGAACGACGCCCACGCAGACGAATCGGCAGGACCGGGCGCAAGTGGCAGCGCCTCACACCCTGCCAGCTTGACCGTTCGCTCCGAGGAGGGTCTGCAGCAGCAACCGGCCTATCGGACCTGAACGGTTGTGCCGGGCGCCGTCTTGATGTGGAAGATATTCTCCGGGATCGGCTGATTGGACTTGATGTCGGTGTACGTGCAGGTCCTCTGGTCGCCGGAGGGCTCATAGAAGACCTGCTTCAGGCTGATTCCCCGGGATGGATCTACCCAGATGGTCACATGCGAGAAAAGGTTCTGAACGCTTTGCGTTCTGGGCTTGAGGTCGAGCTTGGCGACCGCGATGCCGTCGATGGTCTCATGGCCCAGAAGCGCCACATCCCAGGTCTTCTCCAGATCGGAGCCGCTCCCGCCGAAACCGAGAGTGAGAAAGCTCTCGTATTGGCTGCTGTTCGATCCTGCTCGGAAGATCTGCATCTGCTTGATCGCGGGCTGATAAAACTGGAGCTGGCTGCCGTCGTAGACGACAACCTTTGACTCGCCCTGGCTTGCCACCGCCTTGAAGTAGCCGGCCATCCGGGTGATGTTGGCTTTGCGTGCAAAATAGATGACGCCGGTCTGGATGTCATGATCCTGAACGACGGCCTGGTAGGTATCCCACTTGAACTCCGCCTGGGCGCTCTTGAACTGAGCTGAGGCCGCATTCATCTCGGCTAGCACTTTTTTGAGATCCGCGCTGCTCAACGAAAGCGAGGTGGAGTCTGGAGGAGTAGCTTGCGCGGCGGAAAATGACGGCGCCATTCCCAGCGCAAGAAATACAAAAGTGAACAAAACAGAGGATCTTCGCAGTCGATTCACGCTTCCTTGCCTTTTCTCTCCATTCGATGCTGAAGACTCGGCTCCGCCCGCAATTTTCTTCGATTTTCCGTCTC
Source organism: Acidobacteriaceae bacterium (assembly GCA_035933805.1). Classification (GTDB taxonomy): domain Bacteria; phylum Acidobacteriota; class Terriglobia; order Terriglobales; family Acidobacteriaceae; genus PALSA-350. Next base: position 3,738 of record DASYYO010000446.1, read on the forward strand.
GCTCTTCCGGCTGGACGCAGCATTGCTCATTCAGGCCGGTGGGCCCAGACGCGATAGTCCGTCACCCGCCCGCTGGCGTCCCTCCGTTCGCTGTACCGGTCCATTTCCACGCGTCCGGAGATGGCCTGAATGCGATCGAGAAGCTTCGTCTTGAGAGCTGCGGCGCCGGTACCCACTCCGATCTCTTCGGCTCCAATCTCGTAGACGAGCACCCCGGTGCCGCTGGTCTTCACGACGACTCCGTTGGAAGACGTTAGCGTCTCCTGAGGACGGTCGTGGTAGTTGATCAGTATTGGCGAGACGAAGATGAAAGCCAGAATCAG
>DASYYO010000476.1:0-23366 GCA_035933805.1 Acidobacteriaceae bacterium
AGTTACGATAGCCGCCGGCACAGCGAACTGGATCAGGTCAAAGCCTCGAATGCCGGCTCGCTGGTAAGCAAGTGGGTGTATCACCTGCCCGGAGGAGGCGGCAACGAATGCGTACCCATCGTTGCCGGCGGAGTCATGTACATTACGCAGCCCAACGAGATCTATGCCCTCGATGGCCAAAGCGGACGCTTGATCTGGCAGTATCACCATGCTCTGACCAAAGCGCCGAACCGCGAGGGCCCGAATCGCGGCGCGGCTATCTTTGACGACAAGGTTTATTTCACCACGACAGACTCTTTCGTCATTGCTCTTTCTGCCTCGAACGGGAACGTTCTCTGGCAACGCAAGATTGCCGACGCGACGGAGGGGTACCACTCGTCGGCCGCGCCCCTCGTGGTCAAGGGGAAGGTGCTGGTTGGGGTGATCTACGGCGACCGGGGACAGAACGGTTTTCTGGACGCCTTCGACGCACAGTCGGGAAAGCATCTGTGGCGCTTCGATTCGATACCGAAGCCGGGCGATCCCGGTTCGGAGACATGGGAGGGAGATTCCTGGAAACACGGCGGCGGAGCCACGTGGCTGACCAGCAGCTATGATCCGGAGCTGAACCTCCTCTATTGGGTTCTCGGGAATCCGTCGCCGGACTTCAACGGCGACGTACGCAAAGGGGACAATCTCTATACGGACTGCGTTGTCGCTCTCGATCCGGATACAGGAAAGTTGAAATGGTATTTTCAGTTCACCCCTCACGACACAATGGACTGGGATGGAACCGAGATTCCCGTTCTGGTGGATGCTCCCTTCGACGGAAAGAACCGCAAGCTCCTCGTGCAGGCGGATCGTAACGGATTCTATTACGTCTTGGACCGGACGAACGGGAAGTTTCTCCATGGCGCGGCGTTTGCGCACAATCTCAACTGGGCTACGGGCTTGACGGAGCAAGGCCGGCCGATTCGGGTTCCTGGAATCGAACCGAGCCTGCGAGGAAGGAAGGTTTGCCCCTCTTCGATTGGCGGCACGAACTGGATGTCTCCGGCCTACAATCCGCAAACGCGACTCTTCTACTTCGTCGCCCTGGAGGGCTGCGGAATGGCCACCAAGAACACAGAAGAGTTCCGCCCGGGAGGATATCAATATCGCGCGACCGGCGATGTTCTCATGAAAGACGATTCATGGAAGGTCTACGTGCGGGCGCTCGATGTCACAACCGGCAAACAGGTGTGGGAAAGGGAGCGCGTTGGCTCGACAGGGCTGGGCGGCGGCGTGCTGTCGACCGCCGGCAACCTGATTTTCTCGGCCGAACTGAATGGAGAATTCGTAGCGCTCGACGCCAACACCGGAAAGCCGCTGTGGCACTTCAATACCGGCCAGCCGATCAACGCGCAGCCGATGACGTACATGGTGAACGGAAGACAATACGTGAGCATCGCGACGAGTTCCGATATCTTTGCCTTCGCCCTCTTTCAGCCGGAGAAGACGCAGACAAAGTGATCGGGTGAGACGAGGATGTCGCCGTCCTTGGCCCTTAGCCGTTTCGCTTGCGGATGACCCAGGTCGTCATGCACCGGCTGTTCTGGACGATCGTAGTCTTGAGCGGGTCCACTGGAACCGCATTCCACTCCTCCATCAACCTTCGCAACATCTCCTCATCCACCAGAAACCACTCGGAGCCTCCTCCCACCCGGAATACATTGTCCCGCAACGGTTCGAAGTCCATTCCAATTCTCGAACCCAACCGGCAGAACAGCATTCCTCCCGGCTTCAGCGTGCGCCAAAGCTCGTCCAGCATGGCCCGGAAGTGCCGGGCGTCCCGCGCGAAGTGCAGAACCGCGCTGCAGATTACTACATCTGCAAAGGCATCCGGAAAAGGCATCCGCTCGATGGATCCAACCTGGAAGTTCTCTGCCGGCAAGCCGGTGCCAAGCGAAGCCGATAACCCGCGGACGTGGGCGATCGCCTCGGCATCGGCGTCCAGCGCGAATACCTGGTAGCCCTCGCGCAGCAGATGCACCAGGTTTCGTCCATATCCACAGCCGGCATCCAGCACGCGCATGCCGGCTGCGATGTTTCCTCGCAGGATTTGATCGAAAAGATAGATGTCTATCTGTCCAAACTGTTCCTGAATGCTGAGCGTCACTCGGGCTTTATCCTGTCGTTTTGCGTAGCTGCCACCAGCCGGTCGCCGGCTGTGGGTTTTGCCCGCAGCCTCGCTTTATTGAGGCGGAGGTGCGGTGGAGGGGGGCGCCGGCTTTCTGTCGATGGTGTTCGGCTCCATGATCTCTATCCGGGTTCCATCGGGATCAAAGAGATTGGCCTGTCGTTTCCGGTTCACCCCCACGTGCATTTCGATCTCGCGGCCGTACCCCTTGTAATAAGGCTCGGCTTTGAGCTTCGCGACCGCAGCGGGTACGCTGGGAACGACGAGGCAGAGGTGGTGAGCCGTGCCCCGCTGTTGTGCATCCGGAGGGTCCTTGTAAAGCATGAATTCTATGTAGTCGTCCCCACCGGGAACCTTGAGGTTGATCCACGAGAGAACAGTTCCCGAATGGCTGCCTCGCCAGGTCTCCTTGAAGCCTAGAATCTCCGTATAGAACTTGTACTCGGGGTCGAGGTTGGTGACGATGAGCCCGACGTGCGACATTCGATTCGAGATTGCTTTGCCGCTCATGTACTTTCCCCTGGCCAGCATCGTCTTACCATCGGGCATATATTGGACGATCTCTACGGTGTGGCCTGCCGGGTCGGTGATGTTGAAGCTGAGGTTGCCGATTCGTGCCATCTGCGCCCGGGCGGGTACTTTGACGCCCTTCGAGGCGAGATAGAGCCGCATTTTCTCTGCATCGTCCGTTTGAATGGAGATATGGCTCAATCGGTCGGTGTCCGCGCGCCGCTCCGGGAATAACTCAATCACCTGGCGATCATTGATCTTGAAGAAGGTCATCGATGGGGAGCCGTCCGGGTTCTTCAGCGAGTACGGCTCTTCGAAGCCGAGGAACTCCCCATAAAATGTCCGCGATCTCTCATAATCGTGCGCGAAGATCGCGATGTGCGCGAGCCCGGAAATCGGAGGGCGTTCGACCGTTTGCGCAAAAAGATTCACGGTGAGCAACAATGCCGCGGAGAGGATGGTGAACCCGGAACAAGCCCGGGCGAATCGCGCAGATCGGCTTGCGGCGAGAGGAAGGCGAAGGAATAGAAGCATTGCAGCAAATCCTCTTTTGGGGTGTCCGGAATCTTTTGCCATCTTCACGCATTCGCCGTGTCATCGGCTGCGCTTTTTCTTGGCATGGAAAGACTACCCGATGCAGGCCCGCAGCGGGCCGGAATCTTGCATGTTATGTGGAATCTGGACAGATTGTAAGTCTTTCCTGCTGGCTCCGCGCCATCGCGCGAACGGCGTGAGGCTCTTTACCGGCGCCCGTATGACGCCTGGGAGCCCCGAGTTTGAGACAAATGAGGGACACGCGCTGAATAGGCAAGTCGAAGAGTCCCCTGCGACGAGTCTGGAACTCAATCGGTCCTACCTCCACCACTTGACAAACAAGTAAAGCCTATCAGAGACTGCTTCAGTCGGCGGATGACTTGAATGTCTAGTAAAGAGAAACGATCGGCGCAACTTCTCCAGGGAACGCTGGACCTGATCGTGCTGCGCAATCTCGAAACAATTGGGCCGCAGCATGCATATCAAATTGCAAGCAGACTGCAGCAGGTGTCTGACCAACTGCTGGAACTCAATCAGGGTACTCTCTACCCGGCCTTAGTGAGGCTGGAGCAATACGGATGGATCAAAGGTGCCTGGGGAAAGACCGAGAGCAACAGGGAGGCCAAGTTCTACGCGATCACGCCGGCTGGTCGAAGAGCGTTGGAGAAAGAGACGACGCGCTGGAGAAGAATGTCGGAGCTGGTTGAGCGGCTACTTCTCGAAGGGACACAAGCGTGAACAGATACATTGCTCAGGCCGTTGCGAAGTTGCGGAACCTCGTTGCCGGCAGAGAGAGTGATGCGGATTTTGACCGTGAGTTCGGCACACACCTTGCCTTTCTTGAAGACGAGTTTCTGCGGCGGGGGCTGGCTCCTGCCGCAGCACGCAGGGCGGCAAAACTCGAGTGCGGTAGTTTGGAGTTGACGAGGCAATCGCATCGAGACGGGCGCGCCTTCCTGTGGCTGACGCAGGCGGCCCAGGACATTCAACACGCGCTCCGGTCGATGCGCCGTTTGAAGGGCTTTACGGTGGCGGCAATCCTCACCCTGGCGCTGGGCGTCGGCGCCAACACAGCGGTGTTCTCCGTGGTCGACGCGGTGCTTCTCAAGCCGCTCAACTATCCCGATCCAGATCGCATTGTTCAGTTCTTTCTCTCTTCATCCGGTGGTACGGCCAAGGGTGCGTCGATACCGGACCTTCGCTTCTGGCAGGACCACGCCAACTCCGTCGAAGAGATCTCCGCATTCGACTTCGGCCAATCGGAGATGGGCCTGACTTCTGGAGCGCCTGAACAGGTGCACGGAATTCACGTCACATCCAACTACCTCCGCCTCTTCGGCGCTTCCCTGGTGCTGGGGCGTGGCTTCAACGCAGACGAAGATAGCGCTCAGGGGCCGAACGTTGTTGTGCTGAGCTACAAGCTTTGGAAGCGACGGTTCGCCGCAGATGACCAGATCGTTGGAAGGGCAATCTCGCTCGACAAGGACTGGTACACGGTCATTGGTGTTACCGGCGAGGGCTTTCGCACAGAGCCCGAGGCGCAGCTCTGGATTCCATTTCACTTCGATTTGAGTAGTGTTGATAAGCTCCATTCCTTCGGCGTAGCAGCACGCTTAAAGCCTGGCATCACGCTGGCCCAGGCCAATGCGCAACTAGATGTCGCTTCTGAGGCGGCGCGCCGAGCTTCCAAAATGCCCGATCCGGACTTCGAGTTTAAGCTGCGAAAGTTCAGTGACGCGATGGTGAGCTATGTGCGCCCTTCACTCTTGCTCTTGCAGGCCGCGGTGATTCTTGTGCTCCTTATTGCTTGTACAAACCTGGCGAATCTCTTGCTGATGCGAATGACAGTCCGCAAGCGCGAGTTCGCGATTCGCGGAGCCATGGGGGCGGGACGCGGTCGGATACTGCGGCAACTCATCGTTGAGAGCTTGCTTCTCTGCTCATTTGGCTGCGCCGTGGGAGTGGCGCTTGGCCTGATTGGAGCGCGTGCCTTGCTGATCGCAAGCCCTAATGCCCTTCCACACATCGGAAAACCCGATCTTGCGTTCGGGCTCGATCGGCGGGTCTTGGTTTTTGCAGCTGGGCTTTCGCTGCTGACGACTCTGTTTTTTGGCCTGCTTCCTGCACTCGATGTTTGCCGGGAGGGATTCGAAAACGACCTGCGTGAGGCCGGTGCTCGACAAGGCACGGGAGCGCGAAGCAAGAGGGCGCAATCCGTTGTAGTAGTCAGCGAGGTTGCTCTGTCGCTGGTTCTGCTCATTGGCGCAACGCTGCTCATTCGCACATTTATTTGCTTGAGCAGAGCTGAGCCTGGCTTCGATAGCCATCATGTTGTTCTCATGACCATGCCGCTTCATGATGGTCATACGGACACTGCGGCAAGTGCAACGAGCATGGTCCGCAATGCGCACCAAGAGTTGGCGGCCATCCCAGGAGTCGAGGGTTCCGCGGCTACATTCAGCGCGCCTTATGCGAGCCGAATGGGCCTGCCCTTCACCTCTGTATCGAGCAACTCCACTGTCTCCGGAGACGGCGAATGGATGGCAGTTTCGCCCGGGTACTTCGGCGTTCTGAAGATTCCTATCCTTCGCGGCAGAGACTTCAATTCGAACGACAATGAGGGTGCGCCCGCGGTTGTTCTGATTAACGAAGCTATGGCAAGGCGTTTCTGGGCAGGACGGGATCCTATTGGCCAGCAGATTCTAATTGGCAAAGATCTGGGTCCGAAATTCAAAGACACGCCGCGCCAGGTCATCGGCATTGTGGGCGATACACGCGATGACGATCTGAGCCGGGCGCCCGAGCCGACCATGATCATTCCCGATGCGCAGGAGCCGGACCAGATGGTCGAACTCGAAACTCAGTTTGGGCCGATGTGGTGGTTGATTCGCACACACCTCGAACCGAAAAAGCTGATCTCCGCCGTTTCCGAGCCACTCCGCCGCGCGAGCGGCGGCAGGCCCGTGGGAAGCGTCCGGACCATGGATGATGTTCTGTCTGACTCGATTGCAAAACAAAAATTCAACATGCTGCTGCTCTCGGTCTTCGCATTGATCGCGCTGCTGCTTGCTGCTTTAGGCGTCTACAGTGTGATGGCCTACTCGGTCACACAACGGACCCATGAGATCGGCGTGAGAATGGCTCTGGGAGCCGCCCGAAACGATGTTCGCAATATGGTTCTGCACGAAGGTGCAGTGAGGGGCGTGGCTGGAATGGTGTGTGGGATGTGTGCTGCCTTCTTTCTCGTGCGACTGCTTGCAGACATGCTCTATGGCGTCTCGATGCGGGACCCTGCGGTTTTCTTTGCCGTACCTGCGTTCATGGTTTTTCTGACAGCAGTTGCCGCATGGATCCCTGCTCGTAGAGCGGCTCGATTGGACCCCGTCCAAGCTCTGCGATTCGACTAACCTTCTCCGTGCAGTAGAACCGGAATAGAAAGTTCCGGGACGTTTCGCTGGTGGGCAAATGCGAAATCGCCAAGCACCAAAGTGGAGGCCTACTGCTCCGGTTTCTCAGACGGTCGGTCGGAGTACGCCGACGAACCGAAGAGATTCTCCACTCGCGGCATCCCGTAAATCTGGGAGCGTCGCTCTGATTGCGTGGGTGCGTCGCGTACATCGGCAAGAGGCACACCGGCCTTTTTACAGAGGGCCGGGATCAACGTTTTGTTGAGATAGTTTATTCCTACCCTGGTGAGGCGAATGAGAGAATCGACGAGTTCTCTGGTCTTCGGGTCGGGGAGTTTTACGCCTTGTGGACGGTCCCCGTCCCAAGCAGCGATGGCCTCACCAACAATCCGATCTACGGGCTTGGTGGAAGCAGTGGTGGTCTTGTTGACCGGAATATCGAGCAGGCAAACGGCGTCGGCAGGTAGCGTGTCACCCGTGCCGGGCAGGCGGCATCCTCCTTCTGCCGACGGATGCAGGCGACGCGCAGACGAATGATCTCGTTAGGGCGAAGGCCAGCAAATGAGCCAGGTAATGACAAGTGCTCTGTTCATTTCGATCGGATATACGGTTGATGGAAATGAGACATGGCGAATGTACGAGGAGCCAACAGGAAAGACCTGCGGTTACCCAGATTCCACATTAACTTGCCGAAATCGCATGCCTTGCTGAGTTCGCATGCCTGGATCAGCGGACTCAAGGGGAAGGGTAGTTTGCCGGGATCCGCTGGCAGTAGTTGGTCGTGAGCGACAGTCTTCCCAGGGCGGTGCGCAGCGCGGTTCGCGGTCCCCCGCTTTAGAACGCGCCGGAGTCCAATTCATGACTTGCCGGTGCGGATTCCTGGCAGCCGCTCCTGCCTTCAGCGGCTTGTCTTCGGCCCGGCTCCTGGGCGCCGGATCGTTTCAGGAGTGCTCCGAGCAATTCATACTGATCGCTCGCGATGTAATCGGCCCCAGCCTGTTCGGCCGCGCGCCAGCGCAACTGGACCGCTGCGAGCGAACCAAAGTTATAGCTTTTGAACCATCCATTGCAGCTCTCTTCCTTTTCTGTTGCGCCGTCGAGGGTATAGAAGCGGATCCACAAGCCATGGGAGTGAGCGTGGCGCACCAGAGAACGCAGCCGCTCGCCGTCCGCCGCCGTCCAGTCACCCGCATGCTGCTGGCCTCCTCTTTCGACAACCGACCAGGGATTGTTCCACCAGCGGCGATAGTTATCTGCCGGTTCCGGCTCGAGCACCTGAGGCGGCGCCATGGGGTCCTGATCGTGGGTATGCGCCGCGCCAAAAACGAGGAGTTGCCCTCCCACGGGGACCTTGTCATAGAAGGCCGCCTGTTGCGCGTCCGATTCACCGGTGAGGACCAGGATCGGACGGACCGTCAGGGGCTGAAGCTTCCGGGGATCGACCCCCCTGGTTGCCGTGGTCAGCCAGTCCTGATACTTCTGCAACAGCGCCCAAACCGCTTCAAGATGCTCCGGCTCTTCGGTTTTGAAATCGAGATTGAGCGTGATCAGCGGCCAGTTGCCATGATTGCCGTCGCGCAATGCCTTCTCGACGACAGGGCGCACGCGATCGAAGAAGTAATGTTCCATCGTAGGTTCATGCCCGCTGACCGGAGCTCCATGCACCACGACGGACCAGGATTTTCCAGTCTTCGGATCGGTATACCAGTAGAGATCCTGCTCGATCGCCAGCGGGACGCCTGCGGAGAGCGCCCGGTCAATGCGGTCGTACCACCAATCGAAATAGGGATAACAGTTGTGGGCATCCATCACGCTGCGGCTGCCTGGCAAAAATTCGCTCCGCGGAGGTAGCGGCGATCCGAGAGACAGGGAAGTGCTGACGATGAGAAGCAGGCACAAGCTCCAGCGCATGCGATTCGCCTCCTTTCTTCAATGGCTGGCGGGGGAAAAGCCGATGTATATCGGATTTCCAAAGAGAACCAATTGGCCTTGCGCATCTCGTACTTCGGCGCGGATCCAGTGCCGGGCTCCGTCCGCTTGCCATGCGCCATGAAGTGTCTCGTCCGAGCTTCCAATTGGAGCGGAAGGCAGGCTCGTGGACGGTTGTCCGTCGACCAGCAGCCTGACGGAATCTCCTGGACATCCGGCGACGTGCTCGCTGAAAGAGACTGTCTGGGCTTTGCCCGGCTCGAGATCTCCGCCCATCTCCGCGGTGCTTCCGCCAGCCGCGGCGTGAATCTCCAGCAGGCGGCTATGCGAGCCGGTGAGATCAAGAAAGACATGGCCGGCGCGGATTCCCGCGAGTATCGACTCTACTGAAAGATTGCGCGCATAAACAACTGTTGTCGGACTCCCGATGGAGCCTTGCCGGTCGAGGGGCCAGTCTCCGTGGTGATTGTCGCTGCCGCCGATTGCGGTGATCCGCCGCCCCTGCTGCAACTGCTGTTCCCAGAAGCGAACGCCGGGCAGGAAGCCCTGGCCGCCGCCTCCGTTGATGACCTCGATTGCCGTCACCAGAGCCATGTCGGCGGCCGGTTGGGCATCCCAGCCGCATCCCATGCAGACTTCGCCGGTTGGCGCTTCGGGGTGGTTGATGGAGACAATGGCGCCAAGATCGCGCGCGCTGCGGAACATGGCATTCACATCGGGAACCTCTGGGGAACCGAGCCGGTAGTCTACAAATCGCGTGGCGCCGAAGATGTTCGCGTGACCGTGAAACGTAGTCAGCTCGCGCCCGGGAATCAACAGGGTTTTATCGAAGTATGGCTGGAGCTCTCGCATGGCGTCGTAGTGAGAGGTCGTATTGTGATCGGTGACCGCGACGAAGTCGAGTCCGCGGCGCGCGGCAGCGTCTATGGTGACGAAAACAGGGCATGGAACCGGCTTGCCGCTCCGGCTGGAGCAGCTTCCATCGCTGTGCGCGGTATGCATGTGGAGATCACCGCGATACCAGCCGGGCCGGTCGTCCAGCGGATGCTCCGTAAAGGACGAGTCGTCCAGGACGCGGTTGAACCAGACTTCGGCGCGATAATGCGAGGTGATGCCGGGGCGGATGTTCGGCACCGAGACCAGCAGCTTCCACCGGCCCTGAAGGATCGCGCCCGGAAGATACGATGGCGTCGCGTCGGTTTCGCTGATCGTGAAATGGTCTTTGTTTCCGCCGCTGTTTCCGCGAAATCGAACCGGATCAGCAATGCCGAGATCGAGCACGGTGCGCTGGTCTTTCCCTTGGTTCTCAAAGAAAACCGTCAGCCGGTGGACGCCGGCAGGCACCGAAAACGGAACCTCAAAATAGCTCTTGTTCTGCGACGAATGCACCTCGCCTTCCAGAACCAGGTCCGGTGCATTCGGAGGGGCGGCATGCACGGTGGCAGAGGCCAGGAGCAGCAGCAGGAAGAGAAGCCGATGTGCCGAGGCGCTCTTAGGCATGGAGGTCAGGAGTTTGCGGCCGTAGTCCATCGCGCGACGGCTCCATCCGGCGAGTTTGGTGTGGGCTAGCAAATGCGAGATCCAGTCTACAGCGGGAGACAGCCCGGACGGAGCGCTGTCTCCCGATCAATGGTTAGGTTTACCACGAAAGCCGCAGCGCGAACTGCATGACGCGCGGATCTCCCGATAGAGTTGTGATTCCGGCGACGCCGCCGTTCGTTATGTTGCCTTGAGGCTGACCGAACTCCGGGGTGTTAGTCACATTGAAAACCTCCCATCGCGCCTCGACGTTCCAGCGATCGGCAAAAGGGAACTCGCGGAGCAGCGCAGCATCGAAGACGTCGGTATGGGGTCCGCGCAGAGTGTTTCTCCCGACGTTGCCGATGGCGCCGACGGCGGTGGTGGCGTAGGCATCTGTGTACGAAGAGGGGGCGTGGCTCCCGCAAGCGCTGTTCTTGCTGGTATAGAACCAGCAGTCGGGATCTCCGACGATGTGCGGTTTGCCGACGAGGTTCGGCGTAGCAGTTGTGTAGCCATAGGGATCGAGGACTGAGTTATGGTTGCCATCGTTCTCATTCACCTGGAATGGATGGCCGCTGTAGTAGGTGTAGACGCCGGAGGTCTCCCAGTTGCCAAGGATCCAGGCCAGGGGCCCGTGCTGCAGCATGGCTTTGCCCCGGCCGAAGGGTAGATCGTAGACATAGCTGACCGCAACACGATTGGGAATGTCGAAGTCACTGGGACCATACCATGCCGCATAATCTCTCCCGTTCGGCGCATCGCCGGAGTTCGACTCCAACTCCTCCGGAGAGTTGTCCAGGCTCCGGGAATGGGTGAAGGCCGCGCGAAGATTCAGCCCGTTGGTGAACCGGCGTGTAAGGCTGGCCTGCAGGCCGCTGTAAATGCCAAATCCGATGGGCGCCGTGTATTCGATCTGTCCGAAGTTGTTATACGGAACCACGCCGGTGCTGACGTTCCCTGAAATGATCGGCTGATTGTAGTTGTAGATAACATCGAGATGAGTGGACTTGGTGCCGACATAATCAACCTCGGCGACCCAGGGAGCGCCAATCTGGCGCTGGATACCAATGCTCCACTGCTGCACATAGGTGGCGGGATCACTTAAGGGAACGGCGCGGATGTGGAAGGAGTTCAGCGCGTTCAAGTTGATAGTGGCGGGGTCAAGAAAACCCGAAGAGAAGCCGGCCGACGGCGTCAGCACAGGCTCGGTGTTGCTCGTGAGCGTTTTGTTGATGAGGTATGGCGGGTTGAGGGCAAGCTCATTCTCACTGCCGATGCGTTCGAACAGAGAATAGTAGATACCGTACCCTCCACGAAGCACGGTCTTGGAATCGGGCGAGTAGGAGATGCCGAGGCGCGGCCCGAAGTCCTTCGTGTTTGGCTTGACGATGGTGCGATCCTGGAGAGATCCGCTTTTGGCAAAGATCAGCGTTCCTGAGGCAGGATTGAAATCCGCCATCCGGTTTCGGCCGTCCATGGCCGGTGTCGCGAAGTCATAGCGCAGGCCCAGGTTGAGAGTGAGCTTGGGTGTGGCTTTCCAGTCGTCCTCCACAAAGCCGGAGGCCATCCACAGCCGCTGATCGACGAAGAACACGTTGCTGAGTTGGGTGTACTGCGTAGCGCCCAACAGGCCGTCGGCATAGGAAAAGCCAGTCCCGGAGACGCACTTGCCGGGCGCACTGTGCTGGCAGGTGAATACGCCGGTAAAGTTCAGATCGCCGCGCGTGCCGGGCTCGTCCTGGAACAGATTGCGCATGGGCAGGTAAACGCTGACGCCGAACTTAAGCGTGTGCCGGCCGCGAATCATCGACAGCGTATCGTTGTACTGGTACTGCATCGGCGCTTGCTGCTTGGGCAGAAAGTCAGGCGAGCCTTCGAAGGCGAAATTGGAGAAGCTGGTCAGGGGGACGCCTCCTCCGATGGCCGGATTGTCGGGAATTCCGGGAACGAAATCGCCGGCCCTCTGAGGCAGGCTGAATGGCTGCTGCGCTGCGTAGGAGTAGTTCCGGACCCAGCCGAAGCGAAACTCATTCACAATGCTCTGGTTCACAATATGCGTCCATCCGAGCACCGCGCTATGAGCCAGCAGGGTCTGGTTGCCCCAGGCGGAGGTTGATGTGCCGTCGGCGAGGCCGCCCAGATAACCGGGAATGGCGCGATAGCGGTTGGAGTAGTTGTAGCGCGCGAAGACGGTATCCGACGAAGAGGGCGTCCAGTCGATCCGTGCGTCGTAGTTGTCGTCATTGTCCGTGAGCAGTGCGTTCCGGATGTAGTTATTGAGGTCGGGCGGGCTGCCCGCGGTTGTTGTATTGGGCAGCGGGAAGAGGGCCATCAACCTGGCCATGGCCGGATCGATCTCTCCAGCAGGAATCTTGTTGTTGTTGAACGGGCGGCAATTGCTCCCGGAGAATGCCGGCTGGCAGGTCGACGGATCGTAGATCGTCGGATACTTGACGCCGACCGCCGCGGCGGTCGCAGGACTGAAGTCTCCGATGCGTTCGTTGGGCAGCGGCACGGTGGTTGTGCGCAAAACCCCCTGCTTGATGCGGGTGCCCTCGTAGTCGAAGAAGAAGAACAGGCGGTCCTTTAGAATTGGACCCCCGAGATTCCCGCCAAATTGGTTTTGATTGTATTTCGGTTTGCGCAGACCGTGACGATCGGAGAAGAAGTCGTTGGAATCGAAATAATTGTTGCGGACATACTCGTACGCGAGCCCGTGAATCTGATTGGCGCCGCTCTTCGTGTTCACCGAGACCACGGCTCCCGGGCTGCGGCCGTATTCCGCCGAATAGGGATTGGTGATGGCGTTGAACTCCGCAATGGTATCTACGGAGGGATGCGAGGACTCCGTGCTCAGCTCCTGTACGTTTTCCGAAAAGGTGTTGTTGTCGATGCCGTCGAGAATGAAGTCATTCTGCAGCGAATGAATCCCGTTCACGTTGAAATCGCCGACACGGCCGGCGGAGGTTGCTCCGCTTTGCTGTGTGTATCGGCTGATCTGCACGCCGGGAACAATACGAAGCAGGTCATCCCAGTTACGAAGAGAGAGCGGCGTCTCTTCAATCGTTTTTGATTCGACGACCATCCCGATGGAGGAGTCGTCAGGGGAGAGTGCGGAGGCGGCTGCCTGCACCTCGACGGTCTGGCTGGTCGAGCCGACCTGGAGATGAAAGTCCTCACGCGCCTTCTCGCCTACATGCAAGGTGACCTCTTCGGAGAGGGACTTGAAACCCGGTGCGTTGATCTCGATCGTGTAGGGACCGATCGGCAGATCCTGGAACGAATAAAGACCGGCCGGGTCTGTTCGCACGGTTCGGGAGTAGCCGGTAGAGGAAGAAGTAGCAGTAACGGTAACTTTGGCAAGAGCGGCACCGCTTGAGTCCGTAGCCAGTCCGGAAAGGCTCGCGGTATTGATCTGTGCGTCGAGCACCCCCCCTGGGAGAAGCATCAGGAGAAAAATAATTCGCAGAATCGCCGGGCGCATGAATTCTAGTCCTCTCGTCGTTGTTCATGGAATGTGGATTGGAAGGTAAGGTCAGGTGAGCAGCGTACCGCCCCCGCAAGGCTGCCCGTGGACATTCTGAACGCAGATCCGTTAAGAGCCGGTAAACGCGGAATGAAGAGCGATCGCTATTCGCTCATGCGATAGTTCCCGATTATGGAAAGTTGGATCAGAAAGCGTCTCCGAAGAAAAGGAAGAATGCGCACAGCCTTCCTGGTCTTCGTGCTGTGGCCAATGGTGCGGAGTTCCCGGCGCAGACGGAAGTGTCTACCCCGTCTCTACACGGGGGAAAACACCTGCAGGCGAAGTTCTTAAGCGGCTGATTTCCTGAGGCTTTGCGGCCGGCGTGAATTTCTGGTGAATGGAGCGCCGAGCACTTTTGCATGTTTCGGCGCGCAGGCCATCGCTGGGATGTGTGATGGCTGCCGCAGGAGAGCGGCGATGGAGCGGAATTTCTTAAGGCGCAACGCAGCGGCAAAAGAAAACAGCGCATCTGGTTGGATGCGCCGTTCTCTCAGGTGCGCTTGCTCGCACCTTTCCCTTAGGAAGGACGTCTTGGCATCAGCTGCCTTGATGAATGACAACGCGCTTGCGTTTGGCGCGGTGCTTGGGGGCCGGCGGTGGGGGAGCAACAACCGGCGCCGCTATATTCGCGACCAGCCATGTCTGGGCGCCGTTGACCACCGGATCGCTCGCTTCCGGGGGAATCGAGCTGGCCGGGGGAAAGACCTCGTCGGGGGCCAGGCCGCTCGGAAAAACCTTGCCGGTGCGATCGGCGTCGATGGCAGTGGTCAGATAAAGATCGGCGCCGTCGGATAGTTTGAATGGCTGGACGGCGGTGGATTTTCCGGCGGTATGTTCTCCAAAGAAGCGCGTCTGCTCCCGGCCATGGAAGGCAATGGCGACCGCCTCAGCGGAACTCGCCGTGCTGCTGTCGACCAGGACGGCGACCGGCGACAAGGGAGTGACCAGCAACGGCGTGTCCTGCAGGTTGAGCGATACAGTCTCCAGCCCGGCCGTGTTGCGCGTCCCGCTCTTGCCATCCTGATAAAACCAGGGGATCTTTCCATCGGCCGCCACAAAGGAACCAACAACACCATCGCCCAGAATCGGGCCGATCCCGGTCAGCATCGGCCACATGTTTCCGCCCGTGTTGCCGCGCAGATCGAGAATCCATCCCTTTGGATTCTGAGAGGAGAGCCCGGTCAGGATCCGGCGTACGTCCGCTGCATAGAGGAGCAGTCCGTCATTATCTTTTGCCGCGCAGGTCGGCAGCGTCACGTACCCGATGGCTCTGCCCTGAATGGTGTCGATATGCCCTTCCGGTAGGCGGCGCGCCGTGAAAGGAGTGGGGGGAGCCGCGGGTTGAGCGGACGGCGGCGCTGTGTTGCGAGCATCTTTCTCCGCTTGTTCCAGCAGGGCGATCTGATCGGGATAGAGGCCCGGGGGAAGGCGAAGACGGCTCCCCGGATCATTAATCTGTACCAGCGCCCAGTAGACCGCAGGATAGGTGTCGATCGGGTTGAAAGCGCCGGCAGCCCGCTTGAACGCTTCCTGGCGGAGTCCGGCCCAGTCCACGGTCGGGCTGCTGAGAGCATGCTCCTGCATAACATCGATCGCGCTGCTGAGGAAAGCGGCTGCGTCCGGGGTGATGGCAGTGGGACTATTCTGCGGGCGCGGAGGAGCCTTCTTCCCGGCCAAACTCATGGCAGGGCTCAGGAAAAGGAGTGTGCATGCGGCGATGCGCGCTGAGTACTTCATGGCAGAGCAAGGCTAGCACGAGGATAGTTACCTTAGGCCTCCCCGAAGGTTGCAGGGAGAGCGCACCGGTAGCTCGCCTACCAGCTACAACCAAAGTTGCAGATCGAGCAGAATACAGTTCCTGTTGCATAGGGGCGGGGCCAGAATCCGTGCCGCGATTCAGGGGTTGGAGGGCAGGGAGAAATCGACCCCGGCGGAACGGTTGATCTCCTCGGTTGCCGTAACATCGAGCTGCGAGACCGGGATCTTTCTTCGTGATTCGTCGTCGAGGTCATACAAGGCCGTGCCGGTGAGCACGTAGTTGTGGATCTGCTCGTTCGGACGGCCATCTTTGAAGACGAGTGTAGTCGCCGGTTGCGGATGTACTGGCTGAACCGAATCCGGCCCTTGATAGGGCGGCCTGTACTCCACGGCGGGTTGGTCCAGGGGCGGACCGGCGGGTTCTGCCGAATCTGCTGGAGAAGCTTCGACGGCGGGGGATGCCTGGGCCGTCTCCTCGGGCGAGATTCCATCTGAACTGTCGGGCTCAGGCGCGTAACCGGCGTCCCCTCCCGCGTAGTCGGCAAAACCGTATCCCATTGGATAGCCGACAAAACCGGATGGCAGGTAAGGCACGCCCGGGAACAGCCAGGGCAATCCGCTCCCCTGGGCACGTCCGTCTCCGTCGCTTTCAAAATGATGCCGGTAGTCGCGGGCGGTTCCTGGAGTCCGGGAGGGCGGCTGCCGGTGGGGGTCGGGATTTCTCAAGGTGCCGGAGACCCGGGTATGGAGATAGGAGCGGGCGGGTGCGGAAAACATGCCCGGGGCGACGACGTGGGGAGCGGACGCCGGAGGCACTCCCCGCCCGTCATAAACTCCGCCGCCCGCATGAGGCGAGGAGATAGTCCCTCCAATGCCCACGTGCTGAGCACGGAGCGAGCCGGCGGTCGTAACCGCCAAAACCGCCGAGAGCGAAAGTGAGGTCCAACTCCGCATACGTTCGTAACGCCTTGAAGCACCGTTCCTGCGAATGCATCCGCGGAACCGGCGCTCACTCGAACCTCGATCGGGGTGAACCGGCCCGCTATGGCCGCCTCCCCGGCTGAATCTAGGAAGAGGAACCCGGCACTCTATCCTGCTCGCGGGCCGGCGCGCGCTCCGCTTCCTCCGGAGGACAGGAGAGAGTCACCCGCTCTGCCGGCATCATGCCGTGCCGCGGTGTTCCGCAAACGGTGCAAGCTTCCGCCTTCAGGGTGATCTCCGCTCCACAACACGCGCAATAAGCTGCCAATGTACCCTCCCAATCCTGCTGCCTGTTGGACGCGCTTCGCGAAGGAAAGATTCGTTTTCGTTCCTCGCCGGCGGGCCGCGCGGGGAAGTTATGCTCTGTCCGGTGCAGCCTTGAAGCTAGCCGTCTTTCTTCCGCGGGTTTTCCGCGGTTCTAGCGCGCCTTCCTCCAGGATTGTAGTTCAGCCTGTACCCACTGAGGGGTCTGCCGGGTGTGGCAGAGCAGGCAGGCATTCGGGCTTTCCTGCTGGCCAAAGCGGATCGTCATCGCGGCGTTGGGAATGTCGTCGATCTGGTGTGAACGCGCGCGGAAGAGCACGCTGTCCATGATGCGGGGCATATGGCAGGAGACGCATCGGCTAGCCTCGCTGCCGGTGGCGTGGTGGGTATGTGCCGCATCGGCCGATTGCTCCTGGAACTGGGTGTGGCAGCTCGTGCACATCCGGTCAGGGTTGTCCCGGAACTTCAAGGAGGTGCGGTTGGAGGCTTCGTCATGCCCGTGCGGATCGTGGCAGGAGCCGCAACTGGCCTGGCCCTTGCGGTAGCATTGCGATCGCTCCAGGGCCTCGACCATGAAAGTCGTCTGACGAAAACGCCCATCTTTGAAAAATGCGCCGCGGCTGAACTCGTTCAGGGGCATGGCCAGGTTCTTTAGAAAGAAGGTGCCGGTGCTCGAGTAGTTGAGCTCGCCGCGAGGACTGCCCTGATGCACATTGGATTGCATGTGGCACTGCGAGCAGATGGCGACGAAATCGCGGTTACTGATGCGGTCAAATTCGACGGGCGGATCGAGCGGGCCTTTCTGATAGGGCTTTTCATTCGCGATCGCGTCTACGTGTGCGGCTGAGGGGCCGTGGCACATCTCGCAATCGATGCCCGGCTCCCGGAAGGCGATATTGTCCGGTCCCAGAGGACCGCCTAGGGTGTTCCGGAGCTGGCTGGTATGGCAGACAGCGCAATTGGCCTGGTAGCTGGTGGAAACGTCGAGCTTCTCCCAGTTAAGAGGATCGGCACGTTCGGTGCCCGGAGCGTCGATGAGGCTCCAGTAATTCACCCACTTTTTCTCGAATGTGCTGTATTGAATCGGAAAGACGTGGATCTGGCCGTTGGGGAGTGTGGTGGCATAGGCCTGCTGCCATTTCGATCCGATCGTGTAGTCCACAGGATAGGAGTGCCATCGGCCGTCGGATTGCTTGATGTCAAAGTAATGACGGCCGCCTCGCGCCACCATCCGGGCAAAGAGCACCCTCCTGGCCTCCGGCGTGACCTCAAGTTTTCCGTCGTAAAAGGCAAGCCGGTCTCCGGCATAGAATTCGTTGCTCTTCTGGAAGTCTCCGATGACATTTTCCGGCTTATAGGGACGCAGCATCTTCGACATGCCGCTTTGCTTCCACTGGCTGTAGATCTCCACGTGGCAGCCCCCGCAGGTATCCGATCCGGCGTACCCGGGGAGTGTTTTCCCGGGCGGGCTGCCCTGATCCGGGGGCAGCGGGAGAACGATCTCAGTCCGGTTCTCCAGGCCGCTCACGAAAGCGTCGAAGTTTGCCGCTCCGGCAGGCTTTGACGCCTTATAGATGGCCAGCAGCTGTTCACGGGCCCGCGGCACAAGCTCTCCTCCGCTTCGGCAGACGGCGGCAAATTCGGAAGCTGCCCGGGACAGATCGCCTGAATAGAAGGAGTCAATGCCCCGCAGATAAACGATCTCCATGTCCTGAGGATTGAGGGCCTGCGCGCGGGCCAGCGAGGAGGCGGCCTGCCGCAGCAGGGAGCCTCGGGTTGACCCCTGCTGCTCTACAAGAGCCTCGTTCACCAGTGCCCGCCCGATCGCGAACCATGCGCTCGCCTGCTGTCTCCTCTTGATCGCCGGCCAGTCGCCCTTCGAGATCGTGGCTGGACGATCAAAGCGATCGAGATAATCCAGAGCGTCGCGGGCGCTCGAAAGTGCAGGCTCATTTTGCATCAGCAGAGCCTGAACGTCGGCGACGGCGACCAGCAGCAGAGGGTTCTCGGGAAGCAGGGAGAGGGAGAAGCGCGCATATTCCATTCCCCCCTTGTAATCGCCCAGGTCAAAGCTGGCGCGCGCCGCCTTGTCCGCGACCGTGGAGAGAAAGGCTGATTGCGGATATCTCTCAAGAAACGACCGGGAGAGCGGGAGGAGCTTCTGCGGCTCCGTTCGCTTCATGAGATCGGAGAAGGCCGACCTCTCAGCGGGGTCGCGAATCTCGTCGGCGATAGTCGCAGGTTTCCGAGCGTCCGCGGTGGTAACGATGGAGTCGATATCCTGTGCGCCCATCCGCAGATTGGGGCAGAGAAGCAGCCCTACCACGCCGTAGGCCAGGAGGTGAAAGCGCATAGCGGGAGTGGGTCTTAGCCCGGCGGGCGTTCAATCGATTATCGTTTCCGCTGGCTTCCTTTGTGCGTGATCCTATCTCAGGAGGCGGCCCCGGTACAACTCCTCCTCGTTCGAAGGAGAACTTGAAATCAGCCTTCCCTTCGCTCCATCAAGTCCACGAAAAGAATGGCCAACCATCCGGTTCCGCCAGGCTGCGCGGGAGTCGCCCTGCGGCTACTCGGGGAAGTTCTGGGCGTACGTATCTGAGGGAAGACCCATACCGCGCGCTCTGTCACGGACTTTGAATGCCTGATCGCGATCCATCGGGCCGCCCAGAGTTACAAGAAAAGGGCCGCTGCCTCCACGCTCCGCGAAGACGGAAGCTCCCAGACCCGGATGCACACGGTTGATTTCGTCCACCGCGCCTTGCGCTTGGTCCTTTCGGCGGTAGGTGTAAACCACCACCCGCCAGATAGAGCGGGCTCCGCTTCCTTTAGCCGGTGCGGCAGGCTTCGCCGGTGCAACCATGGCCGCGGAAGGTTTTTCTTTCGTCCTGCCGGGCCCCAGCCTTTCAGGCGGAACAGGCGCGGGCGCCGGAGAACTCGAGACCGCAGGATTGGAAATCCTGGGTGAAGATGCGGCTGGAGCCGGCCCTGCTTTGGGGCGGAAGATGAACCACCCCAAAAGAATGAGCACCGCGACCGCTGCAATCGCGTAGAGCGCCACAGGCCGCCTGGGCGACGGTTCGTCTTCCAGAAGAAGATTGCGAGTGGGGGCAGCCTTCTGCGGAGCTGTGGCCGAAACCGCTGCTGCCGTCGTCCGCTCCTTCGTGGCGTTAGCCGTGGCAGGCGTCTGCGCCGGCCCCTGAGCCGGGATTGCTTTGGGAGTAGCAGGCGCCGTAACGGCTGCGGGAGCGGCAGGGGTGGAGGGACGAGCCGTGGGTGCGGGAGCTCCAGGTGAGGCCGTTGGCGGGGCAACCGCGACGGACCCAGGTTTCAGCACCGCAGCAATCTGCGCGAGATTCCATCGGCTGCTGAGAGAATTACGCATGATCTCCGCAAACGGCGCGGGAGCCCGATTGATCTGCGCGTCATCGGCTGAAGACGCCTTGCTTTGGGTGAATGCCTGGAAGAGCGTGGCGCCGATGCCGGCGACATCGCCCGCGCGGGTGCCTCCGGGCGACTGCAGGCAGTCGCTGCGAAGCTTAACCGCGTCGCCGATGGCCAGAACGCTGGCCGGCTCGACTCGTCCGTGCACCAAACCCTGATTGTGAATTGCAGTGAGCGCGCCGACCAGGGCTTCGGCAACCTGACGAACTTCCTCCTTGGAAAGAGCCTGGCCGCGCAAAACATCAGATAGATCCTGGTCGGTGTGTTCCATGACGGCGTAGACGAAGAGAGTTGCGTCGATGGAAGCGTGGCCAACCCTGCTGATGGCGACCAGATTGGGATGCTTGAGCTGCTGCGCGGCCTGAAGGCGCTCGGTTACCTCCTCGGTATCCGTGAGAGATTCCGTCAGGCTGATGGTCGCCGCGCCCTCCGGAGTCTCCGTATCAAACCATGCTGTCCGTCCCTCGGATCGCACGAGCCGGCGCAATGGGTACCCGTCGACGACCTGTCCTTCCAATTCATTCCAAAACTGCATCGTGTCCTGACTTCACAAGAGAGTGGCCGGCGATTCGGATTGCCCGAAGGGTTGTTCACAATGCTCTGGGAAGGCATCCGCACGAGACGCACACGGTCCGCCAGACCGAGAAACCGGCTGGTTTAGATGCTACGCCAAGCCCCGCTTCCCATCCACCCCGATGGGAAGGATGAAGAGCGAGGGCTGGGCGGGAGAGCATAAGCCGGAGAGAGGATTTGACCGGATGGCGCGCCAATAGCGCGCCTATGCGATCTTTTCCACATTCGGTCTTGTCCCACTGCTGGTGCGTGCCAAAAGCGCCATTCCTTCGCGCGCCATCTCCCGCGCCATCTTGCGCAGCTCTTCAGGGCGCTCATTGTGGATGGCGGTCAGTTGCTCCAGAGCCGCGGCCGCACGAAGCTTGGCGATTCCCTGGAAGGCGAACTCGCCTGCATTGCCGCAGGTATGAAGGATACTGTCCGCGGTGATCTTGAAGACATCTTCCCCTTGAATAACAAAGGCAACGAGGTACTTTTCGGGGGCGGGAATTTGCTGGGGAGTCGCCATAGGATACTTCCTTTTTTGAATTTGAGAATCTTCTGCAAAGCCGGTTGGCCTGAACGCCGGGCCGGTCTGTTTTTTCATACTAAAAGCTATTCAAGCTGTGCAAGAAGCTCGAAATAGAAGATTCGCGGCAAGGAACAAACTTAGGCTCTACAGAGCGGTCTCCTGCAGCCGGTCGCCAGGGAATCGCCGAATTTGCTCCACTCGCGGCCGCCAGCGTTGGCGGGAGAACCGATGGAAGGAGATCATTTCTTCCGGTTGAACGCGGAAAAGAGCGGGGCGCCCCAGGCGCCGATTGCCAGCAGACCTCCAAAAAGAATGACTGCGTCAATGCTCTCCCGGCCCTGGCGCGACCAATAGTCGTTTTGCAGATTGAGCCACATGGCGAACTCATCGAGCGTCAAGGCAGCTCCAACACCATACAGGATAGAGAGCAGACGGCTGGCGAAGATAGACAGCGGAGTGTCTCCATCGCCGACCTCCAGCAGAAAGCCATAGCCGACGACCAGCAGGATCAAAATGCCCCAGACCAGGTGGTGGATGTGCCGGCCGTACATCGTCACCCACTGGAAGGGACCAAAGCCGTAAACGATCGAGATCACGAGCAGTCGAACCGTTCCGAAGGTCATGAAGAAGCTAATGGATGCCAGGAACAATCTGCGCCGGGGCCGCTCCGGGAGATGTTCATGAATCAGCACGCCGGCCCGGGTGAGGTAGAGCAGAAAGAGCATCACGGTGATCGTCAAGACAACAAAGATGAGCAGGAGCGAAACGCCGGTCAGGTGCATAGGGTATCCAATTGGTTGTGTTCGCAATTCCAGTCCGCCAGGCCATCGCGTCTTCGCGTCGCGGCCCCAGGGAAAGAACCGCATCCAGGCTGGGAGGCGGCTCGCGAGAATCGCTCACACACCCTCCTGGCCTCAAAGCATTCGTTTCGGCCTGCTCGGCAACGCGCGCCTGCGCTGCTTTGCATTCTCAAACTCAGGGCTGACAGAAAGATAGGAGTTTATAGCTGTTTCCGCCCATTCGTGTCCAGAATGGGAAACGGTAGCAGGGATCGCTGCCTTCGGGATGAGATGGGCGTCTGAAGAGAGAGACGTGCAGAGTCTCCGTGCCCGAACGAGAGCTAAGAGAAGAGAAACTCTTTTGTGCGCAGCTCCTTGATGTTGTCGCGGAGCCTGGCGGCCTTCTCAAATTCAAACCTCTTCGCGGCTTCGCGCATCTCCGATTCCAGCTTGTTGATATAGCTGTCCAGCTCCTGCTGGGTTGCGAACTCGGTCACCGACTCGTCACTGTCGCTCAGATCGGAGTATTCGGCCTTCAGGATGCCGGCGAGGGACATGTCCAGCGAGCGGATGATCGAGGTCGGCGTAATTCCGTGCTCCTCGTTGTAGGCCATCTGCACCGTCCGGCGGCGGCTGGTCTCATCCAACGCGCGCCGCATTGAATCGGTGACCACGTCGGCATAGAGGATCGCCTTGCCGTGCAGATGGCGCGCCGCCCGCCCGATGGTCTGGATCAGAGAGCCGGAGGAGCGGAGAAAACCCTCCTTGTCGGCATCCAGGATGGCGACTAGAGAGACCTCCGGAAGATCGAGCCCCTCGCGAAGAAGATTGATGCCGATGAGAACGTCGTACTCGCCCTTGCGGAGATCACGCAGGAGCCGAACCCGCTCCAGGGTCTCAATCTCGGAGTGCATGTAGCGGCATTTGACGCCGACTTCCGAATAGTAGCCAGCCAGATCTTCCGCCATCCTCTTGGTGAGCACGGTCACCAGAACGCGCTGGTTTCGTTCGACGCGGGTCCGGATCTCCGCCAGCAGGTCGTCGATCTGGCCGCGGATCGGGCGAATCTCCACTTCAGGGTCTACCAGGCCCGTAGGGCGGATGATCTGTTCGACCACAACTCCGGATGATTTTGTGAGCTCGTACGGTCCCGGAGTCGCCGAGACGTAGATCGTCTGGTGAGCGCGGGTCTCAAATTCGTCAAACTTCAGCGGGCGATTGTCCATGGCGGAGGGCAGGCGGAAGCCGTAGTCCACCAGGTTCTGCTTGCGCGACCGGTCCCCATGCCACATTCCGTGGAGCTGGGGAACGGTGGCGTGCGATTCATCGATAAACAACAGAAAGTCCCGGGGAAAGTAGTCAAGCAGGGTCGGCGGCGGCTCGCCCGGCAGCCGACCAGAGAAGTGGCGCGAATAGTTCTCGATGCCGTGGCAGTAACCCATGGACTTGATCATCTCGAGATCGAAGCGGGTAC
>DASYYO010000125.1:0-5640 GCA_035933805.1 Acidobacteriaceae bacterium
CTCCGGGCGATCGGCCGGCTCGCCACCTGCGCGCTCCCCAGGGGGAAATTCCACTTACAAAGATGCAGTGAGCTGCGACCGCGATCGCGGAGCGGAAGGGCGCTCCAGTGCGGCGCGATCCCAGTGCGCGGCATCCGCGGCGGTGCTGTACGCGCTCTCCAGAAAATCCATCAGCGCTCTGTCGGGGTCCGGCTCGCGCCGGAGATCGTCATATTTCAGGATGAACTCTCCCAATTCTGCGTTGAACGCCGCTGCTTCCGGCCGGATCTTCAATGCTTCCAATCCGGCTGGAGCGGGAGCCGCATAGCAGTAGAACGCAGCCTCGCCAAAGCCGCCGTTTCCCGGCCAGAAGCCGGCGCTGATGACCTCATGCGAGTAGGCCTCCTGTGTGATCGCGTCGGCGCCTTTCCGCTCCGGCGCGCGGCGGCCGGAGAAGCGGGAGACGGCAAGATCAAAACTCCCCCAGAAGAAGTGTGCCGGGCTCACCTTGCCGAGAAAGCGGGATGAGAACTGCTGGAAGAGGTAGGTTGATCGCATCAGGATGCGCCAGAACCGGCGGGCATACTCCGGATCGTAGGAGGCGTGCTGCGTGTCCTCGTCAAAGGGAATGGGATCCTTGACCTCGACGGGAACGGGATAGATCTTGAGGGAAATTCCCAGCTGGGAGAGGCAGCTTCGATATTCCCGGTAGAAGCCCGCGACTGTCTGCGGGCGGAGAGGAACCGATATGCCGGCGCCAGAGCTGACGCGAAACAGAAGAGCGTGGCTGAGGAAATCGAACTCCACTTCGAGGACCCCGCCGGGAAAGGGCATTGCGGTGGTGCCGAGGCCGCGCGCCGTTACGTAAAGCGGCACGTTCCACCAGTGCGCCTGCAGGGGACTGAGCGCCAGCCGCGTTTTGCCGACGATCTGTGTCCACATGTGCAGCGTGTTGGCCGTGCTCTCCCATTCCTGCCAGGGAAGAGCCGGCCATGCATCCTGATTGAAGCGATCGTCTGCCATGCGCACCTCTGGAGCGGATTCCCTATTGCCATGCCCCACCGGGATCTGGGAAGTGTGGCTTTTCTTGATGAAAAGCCACGCAGAGGGCAGCGGCGCCGGGATAGACCTATAGGAAATCCTGGCCGATCTCCGGGGATGAAGAAGTCCCAATTATAGGCAATCTTTCGGGCAGCCGAGTGCGGGATGCCGCCCGTGGCCTTTCGAAGAATGCTTTTGCTCTTTCCGCGGCATTCCTTCACAATTCGATTGGCGCCGCGATGCGCAGGTTGGCTCTCCGCCAACTCTCTTTGTTTGCCGGGAGTGAGTCTCCGGTCGCGCGGCTGCATATCCCTCGTACCCGGCGTTCCAGGCCAGCTTTGATTCCTTTTCAGGGAGGGTATCGATGACGGTGCTGCTGCTTGGCTTTCTCCTCGGCTGCGTTACGGGACTGCGATCCCTTACCGGTCCGGCGGTCGTCTGCTGGGGCGCCCATCTCGGATGGCTGCATCTCGCAGGAACAAGGCTCGCGTTCCTGGGCCGTCCGACGACGGTGGCGATCGCCACGCTCCTGGCCCTGGCGGAGCTGGTAGCCGACAAGCTGCCGAAGACCCCGGCGCGCACTGCGCCCGCGGGGCTGAGCGCCCGCATTCTCTTCGGGGCGCTGGTGGGCTCCGCGCTCGCCATCAGTGCGGGGAGAAGCCCGATGGGGGCCGCGATCGCGGGTTTGCTGGGCGGCGTGGCGGGCGCCTTTGCCGGCTATACCATCCGCCACTCTCTTGTGACCCAGGCCCATCTGCCGGACCTCGTGGTGGCCCTGGCCGAGGACCTGGTGGCAATCGGCGGCGGTTTGCTGATCGTCTCTCATCTTTGAATGTGGCCGAAAGCTGAGCAGGGGTGAAGAAAATTCCTCTGCAAGTCTGAGCGCACGGGGCAGAGCCGCATCAGAAGACCGTATGTCTGACAAAACACACTATGACGCCATCATTCTCGGCTCGGGGCAGGCGGGCAATCCTTTGGCAGGAGCCCTGTCGGCGAACGGCAAACGGACAGCGCTGGTCGAGAGGGCAGCCGCCGGTGGCACCTGCGGCAACTACGGCTGCACCCCGACCAAGACCATGGTGGCCAGCGCGGAGGTCGCCGAACTGGCCCGCCGGGCCGCCGAGTATGGCATCAAGGTGGGCGCTGTCTCGGTGGATATGCCCGCGGTTCGCGAGCGTAAGCGCGGCATGGTGAAGAAGTGGCGCGAGGGAAGCGAGAAGCGCCTCAAGGACGCCGGGCTGGTAGACCTGATTTACGGAGAGGCTTCCTTCGCCGGTCCGAGGCAAGTGCTGGTCCGCCTGAGAGAAGGCGGGGAGCGCAGGCTGTCCGCGGATCTGATCGTTATCGATACCGGCCTGAGCCCGGCCTTGCCGCAGCTTCCCGGCCTGGAGAGCGTTCCCCATCTGGATAACGTATCCATCATGGAACTCGATGAGCTGCCGGAGCACCTGCTGGTGCTGGGCGGCGGCTACGTCGGACTCGAATTTGCCCAGATGTTCCGGCGCTTCGGCAGCCGCGTCAGCATCGTCCACAATGGGCAACAACTGCTGACGCAGGAAGACAGTGACGTTGCCGACGAGATCGCAAAGGTTCTCCGCGAGGATGGGATTGAGATCCTGCTCGATGCACAAGCTCACTCGGTGACGTCTTCCGGGAGCGGACTGCGGCTCACTGTCCAGGCCGACGGCGCAAACCGGGAGATCGAGGGAACCCATCTGCTGGTGGCGACGGGACGGCGCCCGAACACCGGCGGGCTGAACCTCGCTGCAGCGGGCATCGCGATCGATGAACGGGGATACATCCGTGTGGACGACAAACTGAGGACCACAGCGGAGGGCGTCTACGCGGCGGGCGATGTGAAGGGCGGCCCAGCGTTTACCCATATTTCGTATGACGATTATCGAGTGCTGAAGGCCAATCTGCTGAATGGTGAGGACCGCAGCATCGCCGGACGCATGCTGCCCTACTGTGTCTTCATCGATCCGCAGCTTGGGCGCATCGGTCTGAGCGAGCGGCAGGCCAGGGAGCAAGGCAGGCGGGTCCGGGTCGCCAAAATGCCGATGACCTCGGTGGCCCGCGCTCTTGAAACCAGCCGGTCACGCGGCTTCATGAAGGCGCTGGTCGATCCGGAGAGCGAAGAGATCGTGGGCGCAGCAGTCCTCGGTGACCAGGGCGGAGAGCTGATGTCGCTGCTGCAGGTCGCCATGATGGGCAAGTTGAAGTACACGGTGCTCAGGGATTCGATTCTCGCCCATCCGACCTTCGCTGAAGCAGTGAACAATCTCTTCGGCCATTTTGAAGAGGAAGACCGTTCGACTGCTTGAGATACCATCAGCAGACGGGCCCGTTCGACCGTCCGTTGATCCCGCGTTGAAGGAAGTTATGGAGTCCACCCCGTCGCCGGTCTCGCGAGATGACATGGAGCGGCTTTGGACGTCGGTTCGAGAGAGCACCTCCGACCCGCACCAGGGCATCTTTGGACCAGCTTCGGTCAGTTGGAAGGTGAACCGTGAAGCGGCCTTGTTTCTTGGGGCGGGCCGCGCCGCGCTGCTCCAGTTGGCGCATCCCTGGGTGGCTGCCGCATTGGATCAGCACTCCAGCCTTCGATCAGATCCCCTGGCCCGGTTTCATAACACCTTCCGCGTTGTCTTCACGATGATCTTTGGAACTCTCGACCAGGCGTTGCAGGCTTCCCGCCACTTGCATCAACTGCATACCCGGATTCAGGGAGAGCTCCCGGCCAGGGTCGCCGGATATGCTCGGGGGTCGCCTTACCAGGCCAACGAGGTGAAGGCGCTCCTCTGGGTCTACGCCACGCTGGTCGAAAGCGCGCTCATCGCGCACGACAGCGTGCTGCCGCCGCTCTCCGGCCGCGAGCGGGAGATGTATTACGCAGAGAGCAAAACCACGGCGGCGCTCTTCGGCATTCCAGCGGCCGCATTGCCGGCGGACTGGTCCGGCTTTGAAGCCTACAACCATACGATGTGGATGTCAGACGCCCTGGGGGTGGACTCGCTTGCGCGAGAGATGGCGCACAGGGTTCTGCATGGCAGGGGATCCTGGGTTCCGGTTCCCGGATGGTACCGCGCCCTGACCGCGGCGTGGCTGCCGGAGCGGCTGCGAGAGGAGTTCGCGCTCGACTACGGCCGGCGGGAACAGGAGTCCGCGCGCACCGCAGCCCGCTGGCTGCCTCGACTCTACCGGCGTTTGCCCGCGTCCCTCCGATATGTGGGTCCGTACCGCGAGGCGAGCGCCCGTCTCGCTGGACACTCCGCCGGCCTTGTGACCGGCTGGAGCAACCGCTTCTGGATGGGACAGCCACGAATGATGTTCGCCAGGCCCGGTCGCTGAGAGAAGGCGATCCGCGAAAGGCATTCCGCAGTGCCCCGCTGCATCGAACGCAGGACCGATTGGCTCAAAATCCTCGCCGCATGGCATCATTCTTCGACTGTAGAGTAGGCTTTCCAATGGCCGGCGTCTCTCCGGCCTCGACCATGGAAATCTGTTCCAGGCAGAAAGTTCAACATTCCCGGGAGAAATGTTTATGAATCGCAGACAGTTTTTGGGCGCCACGCTCTCCGCCGGAGCGGCCATGGCAGCCGCACCGCCGCTCAGCGCGCTGGAAGGGCAATCCGCGGCGAACCAGAGTGCGGCAAACCCTGGCTCAACCCAATCCACCCTGCGGAAGCTGCCGATCGGGGTCTTCAATCCGCCCTTTCGCAAGCTGTCTTTGGACGAGATGCTGGAGAAGTTTTCGGAGCTTGGGGTGGAAGCGGTGGAGATCGGGGCAGGAGGCTATACGGGCACACCGCAGTGCAATGTCCCCGAGCTTCTGGGGGACCCCGCTAAGGCCCGGGCATGGAAGAAGAAATTCGACGATCGCGGAATCCGCATCATGACCCTGAGCTGCCATGCCAACGCTCTCTATCCTGACCCGGCCAAGGCTGGTCCATTTGCCGAGCAGTTTCGCCAGGCTCTCCAGCTTGCTGGCATGCTCGAGATTCCGACGGTCGTCGGCTTTTCCGGATGTCCCGGCGGGTCGCCTTCGGACACCACACCGACCTGGATCACCTATCACTGGCCGCCCGAGCATGGCATCGCACTCGAATGGCAGTGGAAGGAGCGCGTGATTCCATACTGGCAGGAGACGGCGAAGTTCGCCCGCGAGCATGGGGTGCACCGGATTGCTCTTGAGATGCACCCGAATTTTGTCGTTTACAATCCGCGGACGCTGATGCGGCTGCGGGAAGCGGTGGGCGAGGAGATCGGAGCGAACTGCGATTTAAGCCACTTATTCTGGCAACAGTGCGATCCCGTGGAGGTGATCCGCTATCTGGGCAAGCAGGGCGCGCTTTACCACGCGCACATGAAAGACACGGCCTTCTTTCCAGAAAACGTCGCCCGCTACGGCGTTCTGAACTTCGGCGGCAAGGCCGATTCGAAGGGCTCGGAGTTCTTCCGGGCTGTGGGATACGGCCACGGAGCCAGTTTATGGAAGGATGTGATTGCCGCCTACATGGAGGTTGGTTACGACGGCATGCTGAGCATTGAAAATGAAGATCCTCTCTTAAGCGGAGAAGTCGGCGTCCAGAGATCGCTGACCGTGCTCAAGAATGTGCG
>DASYYO010000208.1:0-4993 GCA_035933805.1 Acidobacteriaceae bacterium
CAAGACCGCCATCGTCGAGGGCCTGGCGCAGCGCATCTCCGACGGAGAGGTGCCCAGCTTCCTGGCCGACAAGCGAGTCCTCGCGCTCGATCTTTCGCTCATCGTCGCCGGAACCAAGTATCGCGGGCAGTTTGAGGAGCGGCTCAAGACCATCATGAAAGAGTTGATGGAGAATCAGAACTCCATCGTCTTTATCGACGAGCTGCATACCCTGGTCGGCGCGGGCTCCGCCGAGGGTTCGCTCGATGCTGCCAACATTCTCAAGCCGGCGCTCTCCCGCGGTGAGATCCAGTGCATCGGAGCCACCACTCCCGGGGAGTATCGCAAGTCGATCGAAAAGGACCGTTCGCTCGAGCGCCGATTCCAGGCTGTCAAGGTGCCGCCGCCCAACGAGGAGGATGCGGTCAAGATCATCATGGGCATTAAGGATCGCTATGAGAAGTTTCATGCGGTCAGCTACACCGACGATTCCATCAACTTTGCCGTCTCACACTCCAGCCGCTATATCCCCGACCGGTTTCTCCCGGACAAGGCGATCGATCTGATCGATGAGGCCGGCGCCAGGGTCAAGCTGCGCCAGACCTCCCTGCCGGAAGAGATCACGGAGGTCCAAAAGCGGATCAAGTTCATCGTGCACCGCATGGAAAATGCGATTGCGAATCATGAATTTGAGAAGGCGCGCTTCTACTCCGACGAAGAACGCAAAGAGCGCGAAAACCTGCGCGCCCTGCGCGACAAGTATCACCTCGACGACTCTACCGCCGGAATTGTCGGCCGGGAAGACATCGAAGATGTCGTCAGCCGTTGGACGGGTGTTCCGATTACCTCTATCAAGGAAGAGGAGACCCAGAAGCTGCTCCGCGTGGAAGAGGAGCTGCACAAGCGGGTGATCTCTCAGGATAAGGCGATCTCCGCCCTCTCCCGGGCCATCCGCCGCTCCCGTGCAGGCCTCAAGTCTCCCAACCGGCCGATCGGTTCGTTCCTCTTTCTCGGGCCTACCGGCGTCGGCAAGACGGAGATGGCGCGTACCCTCGCCCAGTTCCTCTTCGGCAGCGAGAAGGCGCTGATCCGCTTTGACATGTCCGAGTTCATGGAGAAGCACTCGGTCTCCAAGCTCATCGGCTCGCCTCCGGGATATGTCGGCTATGAGGAGGGAGGACAACTCACGGAACGCGTGAAGCGCTCGCCCTACTCGGTCGTGCTGCTGGATGAGATTGAGAAGGCGCACCCTGACGTCTTCAACATCCTTCTGCAGGTCTTTGAAGATGGCCAATTGACCGACGGACTCGGCAATACGGTCGACTTCAAGAACGCGATCATCATCATGACGTCGAACATCGGAGCCCGCCATCTGCAGAGAAAGCAGGGGCTAGGCTTCCAGTCCGACCGCGAAGACATGGTGATGGACAAGATCGAGGACCTGGTCAAGAACGAGGTGAAGCGGACCTTCAATCCCGAGTTCCTCAACCGTCTGGACGAAGTCATTATCTTCATGTCGCTCTCGGATGCGGACCTGATTCAGATTCTCGAACTGCTGGTCCAGCAGTTGAACGCGAACCTGATCCAGAAGGCCATCACCATCTCGGTCACCGAAGAGGCCAAGAAGTGGATCCTGGAGAAGACCATGGTTGACCGCAGCTATGGCGCTCGTCCGCTTCGCCGGGCTCTTCAACGGTATGTCGAGGATCCGCTCTCGGAGGCGCTCATCGGCGGCGGTATCGCCGAGCGGCCTGCCTTCCTGGAGGTCTACCTCGAAAATGGGCAGCTCTTCTATCGTCCGGTGGGCGATGTAGGAGAAGAGAAGTCCACGGGAGTTCTGCTCTACAGCAGCTAACCTAAGGGCCTGTTAACGGGCCCTTAGCTTCCTGATCAGCAAGAAAGGGCCGGCCTCGCGAACCTGTGAGGCCGGTTTCTTTTTGCCTGCAATCAGAGCGCGGGAGAGAGCGCCGCTGGGAGCCGACGATGTGCCGCAGCGCGCAGCGAGAGCGAGAGCAGAAGCAGTATCACTCCAAGAACGCCGCTGTAGATCGCCACAGCTACGGTCAGCTTTCCTTCCGGCGCGTGGCGGCGGAGAACCAGCACCGCACCGGCGGCCAGGGACCAGAGGCCCGCCGAACCAAGCACAGGGAGCCTGTACTCCCGCTTGCCTTCGTAGATCGCAAAGATCAGGTAACCTGCGCCTGCAATGCCTGCATGCAGTCCGAAGAGGACGACCACCTTGGAGAAGCTCAGCCCAAAGCCGAAGGTGATCAGGAAAACCGGCCCGATGGCCAGATTCGACAAGGCGTCTGCCAGCAGAAGCCAGCGGTGCCTCAGCCGCGCGTCAAAGGAGTAGATTGAGCCGACGAGCAGGATGATGCCAACCAGGCCGATGTAAAACGTAAAGATGACCAGAAGGTACAAGTAGCCCATCGGCTGCAGCAGGTGGAGCGCGGTAAAGGAGCTGAAGAAGTAACAGATCAGCGCGAAGGCGATCGAGGCCAGACCTTTGATCGTGAACATCCACCACAATTGGCAAAGCTCATCGATCATCAGCCACTCCCGGGTACTCCGGCGGCGGCTGCCGGCTTCAGCGCCCTCGGCGGAGGCGGGCCTCGCACCGGGAGCGGGCGAGCCGGCAGCCGCGCCCCTGTCTCCTCCTCAACCTACTAAAGAAATCATTGAGCGGCAATCGTCTGCATCTGCAGCACGTATGCGTAGTGTCCGGGGAGTGCCGGCGGCAGCTCCACTTTGAGGTTCTGGCCCTCCGCGGACCACTTCAACGGCTTCGAGTAGCCCAGCAGATGGAGTGGCGTGCCCGGTTTTGCGGCGACTCCGAGCAGAGTGACCTCGGAGTGTTTCGGGGTGCCCAGGAGAATGGCGTAGAGGTGGTTGTTCTTTCTGGTAAAGCGCACGCCGATGCCCTCGGAGCTCTCTCCCGTGGCCCGTGTCCAGGGCTTGGTTCCGTAGATCGCGTCTCCATTCTGGTGCAGCCATGCGCCGAGTGCCCGCAGCCGCTCCATTTGAACGGGAGGGATGGTTCCATCTGCCTCCGGTCCGACGTCGAGGAGCAGGTTCCCGTTCTTGCTGACGATATCGGCCAGCAGATAGATCAGCTCATCCGGCGCAATCGTCTCGGCTTCGCCTTCGGCCCGGTTGTAGCCGAAGGAGCGGCCGAGACCGCGGCACTCTTCCCACTTCTTGGCCTGGATCTGGTCCAGCTTTTGATATTCGGGAGAGGTAAAGTCGGAGTGCTTGACGCCGAAGCGGTCGTCGACCACCCCATCCGGCACGGTGTTGTAATAGTCCGCCATGATCTTGAGCGGCTTGCCGGACTTCGGCCAGTCGATGTCGTTCCACAGAACCGCCGGATGGTAGCGCGTGATCAGTTCTTCAATCTGGGCGTCTGCGTACTTGCCGTAGGCCTCGCTCTCGGGCTTGACCTTCTCATAATCGGCAGGAACGCGGATGGGACCTGGAACAAAGGTCCAATCATATCCGCCGGAGTAGTAGAGCCCCATGCGCATGCCCTGGGCGCGGACGGCGGCCGAGAGCTCGCCAGGGATATCCCGCGTGGCGTGCTGGCGGTCCTTGGGCAGCGTGGGGTTGGGAATCGAACTCGGCCAGAGCGTGAATCCCTCGTGATGCTTGGTGGTGAGAACGACATACTTGGCGCCGGCTTCGCGGAAGATCGTCGCCCACTCCTCCGGCTTCCACTTCTGGCTTTGCTGGTCGAAGATGGGAGCGAAATTGTAATAGTTATAGTTCGCCCCGTAGTGCTCGCGATGGTATGCCTGCGTGGGCGAGCCGTCGATCCGCATCACGTTGTAGTACCACTCCGCATAAGGATTGTTCTTGATGTAATCTACGTTGCGGAAATCGTGGCCGGGGTGCACCAGCGGAGCCCAGCCGGGAACGGAATACAACCCCCAATGGACGAAGATGCCCAGCTTGGCATCGGCATACCACTGCGGCAGCGGATGCTGGTTGAGCGACTCCAGCGTGGGCTGGTAGTGCTTCGGGGCCTGCGCAGGCGCCTGTGCGGCGATCAAGGTAAACAGCAGGGCCTGGCATATCCTGCTGCAGCGATTTGCTGTCTTACGAGCCATCTTCCATCTCCCTTGCAACGTGTGTCTGCGGAGTTCAATGCGCGTTTCCGGACCGGGCGCCCGATTACGCCCCCGTCCTCCGTGCCATGGCGAGCGAGTGGCTACATGGGCCGCGAATATCCCTGCTGTTGATACTTTTCGAGCAGCCGCGTCAGGCGTTCCACGATCTCCGGCCGCTGCTGGTAAAGGTTGTGCAACTCCTGCGGGTCGGCCGCAATGTCATAGAGCTGTCCGCGGGGTCCGCCGGGCGCCGGCTCTACCTTTTTGGGAAAGGAGAAGCCTCCGGAGCCCAGCCCCTCCTCCAGCTTCCAGTTGCCCTCGCGGATACATAACATGCCTTCATAGGAGTGGTCGACCAGCGCGTCGCGGAGCGGCACTCTGCTCTGCCCGAGCAGAGTGGGCAGCAGGTTCATGCTGTCTTCC
Source organism: Acidobacteriaceae bacterium (assembly GCA_035933805.1). Lineage (GTDB taxonomy): Bacteria > Acidobacteriota > Terriglobia > Terriglobales > Acidobacteriaceae > PALSA-350. Next base: position 4,512 of record DASYYO010000208.1, read on the forward strand.
GCGGCGTTCCGCGGAAGGGGAATGCCGTCGATCGCCGCGACCGTGGCCATGAAGTCCGAAAGGCAGCCGAGGTCGTTCGAGACGCTCCCGACAGGAATGTGTCCCGGCCAGCGGGCGACGAACGGAATCCGATGCCCGGCCTCCCAGATATCGGCCTTCTCTCCCCGCCAGTCCGCATTCGCCCGGTGCTCGAAGCGCGCCAGGTCTTCCGGCTTCCAGTCCGCGCCGTTGTCGCTGGTAAAGATCAACAGCGTGTTCTCCGCCATCCCCGCGCGTTCAAGAGCCTGCATCACCTGTCCGAGCATGTCATCTACCTCGGCCACGTAGTCGCCGTACGTGCCCGCCCGGGACCGGCCCGTATCCTCGGGCAGCGGAACCCACGGAGTATGCGGGGAGGGCATGGCGAAGTAGAGGAACAGGGGCGCGCCCGTCTTGTGCTGCTCGACGAGCTCGACTGCTTTTCTGGTCAGGGTCGGCAGCAC
>DASYYO010000215.1:0-3794 GCA_035933805.1 Acidobacteriaceae bacterium
CTGCGGATTGGGCACGCCGAGAAACGTACCGAACGCGAGCCGGACAATACGATCCGCATCTCCGATCTCGTCTCGCTTCAGCAGCCCGACTTGGATGGGCTTATTCATCCGAAGCATCTCCCGCCAGCCTGCGGACGCGCCCCGGTCCTCGCCAGAAGAGAGGGGGCGAGTTGCACCGGGAGTAGTATAATCCCGCATGCTTTGAAGGAGGCTGCGGATGCTTGCTCTCCCGGAAAAGAGGCAATCGAAGCCAGCCGCCGCCCGCAACGCTCCTCAGCCTGGCAAATCCGCGTTCACCGCAGGCGCGTTACCGCACTCTGAAATTCCCGCTCCAACCATGGCCGGACGCACTGCCGGCGCCTTCCGCTTCGGGACGATCCCGGCGCTCGCCGGAGGAATCAGCGGGCAAGAATCGATGCACCTGCGCCCGAGGCCGGTGCCGCTGCAGCGCAAGCTGCAGGTCGGCGCGGTGGACGATCCGCTGGAGGAGCAGGCCGAGCAGATGGCGCAGCGCGTCATGCGGATGCCCGCCCCGGGCCCGGTTCAGAGAAAATGCGCCGCTTGCCAAAAAGACGAAGAGGAGCACGCGAAACTGGCGCGCAAAACCGTTCCGTCAGCTCCGCAAGCGATGGAAGCGCCGCCCTCCGTTCATACCGTGCTCCAGCAGCCGGGAAGCCCGCTCGACCCAGGCGCCCGCGGATTTTTTGAGAGCCGTTTCGGCCGGAACTTCGCTTCCGTTCGCATCCATGCGGATGAGCAGTCCGCCGAGTCGGCCCGTTCCGTCGCCGCCCGGGCCTACACGGTGGGCAATCACATTGCCTTCGCCCATGGCGAGTTCTCTCCTCACTCGGATTCCGGCCGTTCTCTGCTGGCCCATGAGCTGGCGCACGTCTGCCAGCAGGGCGGCGGCTCCAGCGTTCTCGCCCGGGTGCCCACACGCAAAGGGGTCGAGAATGACGACTACAGCTTCTCCGCCAACTGCGGATGGATCGACTGGGGCCATGCGAATCCCGGCTTCGCCAAGCGGCTCATCGATGCGGTGCAACAGGCCTCCGATGCGCTCAAGGCGGGAGCTGCGGCAACTCCGGGAGCGGGCTCGTTCTCCAGCCCCACCATGCAGGCCAGCAAAGCGGGCGTCATCTTCTCCAGCGCATCCATGCAGATCAAGCTCGCCCGCGCGCTCTCGCCCGACGAGGTTCTTGCCGTCTCCCTCAGCCTCTTCAAAAATATCTCCGTCGTCTTCGAGATCCAGCAGGAGTGGACAGACTGGTTCAGCGGTTCGGCCTTCTCCCAGGAGGATCTGCCGTCCAACATGATCTCCTTTTACCGCGCCGCCAAAGGCTTTACCCAGGATCAGATCAAGAAGTTCTGCGGCGCCCAGGACAGGACCGCATCCCTGAGCGAGTTCGACGCCCGCCACGACTTTCAGAAGAACAAAACCTTCACTCCTGTGGGCGCGACAGGAGCGTGGCCCGCCGACCTGTCTTCGATCGACGAGAACAAGGGATCCACGCTCTACACCGTGCAGTCGGCAAACGTCGGCGGACCGGTCAATCGTACCTATGTCTGTCCTCTTTACCGCATCGAGGGCACCATTGACGCCACCGATCTGTTCATCATCAGCGTGGGCGGCACGGAATTCACCAAAGCGGATGACGTCCAGGTGGTTCCCACCTACCAGGTCGATCCCGACCGGGTCAGCGGGCGGGGAAGCTTTCCCTTCATTCAGGTCAAGCCCTTCCGCCAGTCGGATATCGACGCCTTCAAGAGGAACGATCTCTCCTATCCGATCTGGGTCTCCTCCCTCGACCTGGTCTGCCTGGAGCAGACCGGGGCAGGCACCGCGGCGACTCTGCGTCGCGCGGCAGATCCGGCGAGCGGCGCAGCCGAAGAAGACAAAGCCGGCCGCGACTTTGCCCCGGCCCTGGTCTCTCAGACCCTCGAGCAGCCGGGAGTTCCTCTCGCTCCCGAGATGCGCGCCCTCATGGAGCCCCGCTTCGGGCAGAGCTTCGCCGCGGTGCGCGTGCATACGGATGCGGCGGCGGCGCAATCCGCCAGGGCCATCGGCGCGCGGGCCTACACGCTGGGCAATCACATCGTCTTCGCCCAGGGGCAGGCGCCTTCGAGCGCCGCCGGCAGCCGGCGGCTGCTCGCCCATGAGCTCGCCCACGTGGTGCAGCAACGCAGTCCATCCTTCTCCAGAGCGGCCCAGGAGCGATCACCCGTGCAACGGGACCCGGATGCCACCGCGCCTGCGGTCAACCTTTGGGATCGGATTGCCAGCGAAGTCTTTCACCGTGCCAGCTATAACGAATACCTGCAGAAGGACCTGACGAGCACGACGTTCTTCGGACAGACGCTCAACAATTTGAACGACCAGATGATTCAGGCGCTGAAGGCAGCCGAGGCCGATCTGGTTCAGTCGCAGGGCGCATCCTACAAGCCCAAGCGCGCAGACTCCACCTTGCGGCAGAAGGGGGGAATGCATGGATGGGGCATGGCGGTCGACTTCGACGTGGAAGAGAATCCGTATGTGCTGAACGAGAGTGGAGAAGGCAAGCTCGATCCTGAGCTGCGCGCCGCCTACGACCACGTCGCTCAGTTCATGCTCGGCAAAACGCAGACCGATCTGCGCAAGTTGAAGCAGGGACGCTCCGCCTTTGGCAGCGGCTCCATCAGCGACGTTTACGATCGGCTGAGCGAAGAGAGCAGCGCGATGAAGCGCTACTTCGCCATGAAAGATGACGCGACCGCCTTGAATACCTTCCTGACCGCGGAATGGCCGGCCAAGCATCCCGGCGAGACCGCGCCGGCGGCAAGCGCTGTTCAGGCGCAGATGAAAGAAGATTACGAGGTGCTCGGAGGCAAAACCAGCAGCGGGGGCAAACGGGCGACGGGCGGGACCGGCGATCGTCCTTTTGCCCCCACCAGCGGCGGCGGCAGAGGCGACCCGGCGACCGGCTTTCTGAATCTCGACAAGCCCTTCGTGCTTGCCATGACCAACGCGGGGCTGGGCTGGGGCGCAATCGACATTCAAGGCGAGCCCGGCGACATTCAGCACTTCGACACCCGCCTGAGCGGAACAGGCAAGACCGTCTACGACCTGATGATGAAATACAGAAAGCCCTGACGCGGCTCGCCCCCGGACGGCGTAAGAGCCTGCTCCTTTGCTGAGCAGCCAGGAAGCAAGTCTCGAAAGACTCGCGCCGCAAGCGAACTCCCGGAGGTTTGCCCTTGCGTTGTCTGCTTCGCGCCTCGATGCGTTCTTTTTTGCTCGTGCTGCTGCTCGCTGCCCTGGCCGTCCCGTTTGTCCGCGCCGCCGCAGGGGAGCCGCCCACATCCTCGCCTGCATCGCTACCTGCGTCCTGGGTCGATCCCGATACCGGCCATCGCATCGTTCGCCTCACCAGCGAGCCGGAGTCGGCGAGCTTTTACTTCAACGTCAACAGCTACACCCCGGATGGCAGGGAGATGGTGTACACCACCCCGGAAGGTATCTCAGTGCTCGACCTCAGGACGCGGAGGACGCGATCCGTGGTGCAGGGCGAGGTACATACAATTGCAGCCGGACATAAGACGCCGAGCATCTTCTATATCCGGCCGAAGGAGCGCGCTCTTTACGTAACCAACGTGGATACACTAGAGACGCGCAGGCTGGGCGCGTTACCCGCGCGCGGATCTCTCGCCTCCATCAACGCGGACGAAACCCTCGCTGCCGGAACCTACATCGAAGGGAGCGCCGGCGAGGACTACAACGCGGGCTCCCACGGACCGCAGGCCCAGTCGCTGCTGCA
>DASYYO010000263.1:0-20937 GCA_035933805.1 Acidobacteriaceae bacterium
CATGGAGCGTGGTGCTGAAAATGCGAAACGAGCTTTCAGTCTCGTCGATTACGTATCAGAGACTGAGCGAACCGACATCACCGCCTACTATTACAGGTTTACGGGTGAGATGGACAAGGAGATCGATGCCTGGCAATTGTCCGCCCGCAACTATCCCCGCAACTGGGGTCCCCACAACCAGCTGAGCCTCACATACATCGACATGGGGCAATTTGAAGAGGGGCTGAAGGAAGGCCGGGAATCAGCTCGCCTGGACCCGCAAATGGAGCCGCCCTGGCGCCGTCAGCTGGACGCCCTGATGTGCCTGGATCGGCTGCCTGAGGCTGAAGCGGTAGCGGCGAAGGTTCGGGCGCTGGGCATCGACGGTTCGAGAATTCACCAGCGCTTTCTCGAGTTGGCGTATCTCCAGGACGATCACCCGTCGATTGCCCGGGAGATGCAGTGGTTTTCGGGCAAACGCGAAGAGTATCTCAGCCTTGGCCTGCAGGCGGCCTACCTGAACATGCATGGGCAACGGCGTGAATCCAGGGAGCAATACCAGCGCGCTGCGGAGGCGGCAAAGAGGCAGGGGCTTCGATACGTCGCTGACGATTTCGAGGGAGCCGACGCCCGTGCAGATGCGCTGGCTGGTAATTGCCAAAGTGCGCGCCGGCTCGGGCGTCCGGCCCTGGCACTGGCAATGTGCGGTGAAACCGCAGAAGCGGAAAAGCTCGCCGCGGAAACTTCGAAGCTGTCTCCCAGCGGAACAATTTGGAATGCCGTCCTGCTACCCGAAATTAAGGCGATGATCGAGCCAGCCAAAGGCATCGAGCTGCTGGAATCCGCCACGCCGTACGAGCGTGCCTATCCTGATGCTGTTTACGTGCGCGGGCTGGTTTATTTGAAAACAAAGAAAGGTGCGGAAGCGGCGGCGGAATTTCGGAAGATCGCAGACCATGAGGGCGCCAGTTGGGGAGCCACCTGGGTTCACCCGTACTGGGGACAGTACTATGCGCTTTCTTATCTGGGCATGGCACGAGGCTACCTGCTTGCAAGCGAGGGCACAAAAACCAAGGATGCGTACGAGAAGTTCTTTGCGTTATGGAAAACTGCTGACCCCAATCTTCCTGTTCTCAAGCAGGCGAAGACAGAGTATGCAAAGCTGCGTTGAGTAGGGCAGCGGGTCTCAATGGACAGTAGACCTCGGCGAGTGGGTTATCGCCATAAGCGGCCAATCGGTTCCCATTTTCATAAAGCAGCGCGGGTTTTTGGATTAGCTGGTCTTAGGTTGGTGCCGGGAGGGGGGGTCGAACCCCCACGACCTTGCGATCGGCGGATTTTGAGTCCGCTGCGTCTGCCAGTTCCGCCATCCCGGCTTTGGGATGCCTCTGTATTCTACCCTGACCGCGGAGTTCTTCCCATCCCTGGGGCGAACCCCCGGCTCATCTCCGCGGCCCTGCTTACGGAATCACCAGGTACTGCTCCAGCTTGCCGTCGGGCATTTCATAGGTCGTGACCGTGAGCTTGCGATCGGGAAACTCGGCCGTGAAGGAGCGGAAGATCATGCCGCCGCGGGCCTCCTGCTTTTGCTGGGTAAAGCTGAGCGGAGGACCGAGCGGCTTGAGGCTGGTGGCAAAGTCGTCGATCGCCTGCGCCGTGAAGTAGGCGTTGCACAGCGGCGTGAAGAGCTTTCGGTTCAGCCGGCCGTCCTCCAGGCCGAGGAAGATGGCCAGCGCCTGCGACTCGGCACTGGTCGGGGCCGGCGGTCTGAGGCCAAGAACCAGAGGCGTGAGACGGCGCCCGATCGTGATCGCCGCCGGTGAGGCGTCCTCATTCGTCAGCACCACGATCGCGGCGCGGTCCTCGGGAAAGACAAGGTTCTCGGAGACGAATCCCGACACCTCGCCATCGTGCTCGATCACCGCGTGCCCGTCGCGGCGCCCGAGGAAGACCCCCAGCCCGTACCCGCTGCTGGTGCCGTCTTTGAGCAGCACCGGAGTCAGCATCTGGGCGTAGGACGCAGGCTTGAGGAGCGAGCGGTCGATCAGGCTGATGTCCCACAAGGCGAGGTCGTGGGCCGGCATGGCCAGTTCGCCGGCGGCGAACATCCAGCCGGCTCCCTCCTGCGGCGCCGGACGGAGCGGGCCCAGGGCATGGCGATAGTAGCCCTCCGGATCGGTTGCCGGCAGATGGCTCGCGTCCGAATCGTAGACTTTCTCCATCGCCAGGGGCGCGAAGATGTTGTTTTCGAGAAAGGCGAGCAGCGGCACGCCGCTCACCTGCTCCACAATGCGGCCGGCGATCACATAATTGGTATTCGAGTACTGCCACTTGGTGCCGGGATCGAAGTTCAGGGGCTTTTTGCCCCACACATCGAGAATGTGCTGCGCGGTGGTCGGGACCATCAGCGAGGTCATGACGTAATCCTCCGGCCAATAGTCCTCGTATCCGGAGGTGTGCGAGAGGAGCATGCGAAGCGTAACCTCCTCGGCGCGGGTCAGTCCGGGAAGGTATCTGGCCACAGGATCGTCCAGCGAGAGCTTGCGCCGCTCGGCCAGCAGCAGGACCGCGGCGGCGGTGAACTGCTTGCTGATGGAGCCGATGGAATACTGCATCCGCGGCTGCGCATCGACCGCAGGAGAAAGCCGCGCCTGCCCATATGCCTGGAGATACGCAATGCGCCCTTCCCTGACGATGGCCACCGAGGCGCTGGGAACGCCGCTGGCCGCGAGCACCTGCTTGGCGGCCGCGTCGATCTGCTGGGCCAGCGCGGGAGGAAAGGCATCCGCGACAGGGCCGGGGCTGGGGCTGGCAGACTGCGCAAGGGCGCCGGCCGGCGCACCCATCGCGGCAACCGCCAACATCATCAGGGTTCGAAGGCAGTCCAAGAGCGATCGGCGGGGCATTCTACTGGAGGTTCTCAAGCGGCGGAATTGACAAGGAATTGCCGCCATCATACCGTTCTTTCGATGCGCATGGCGAGACGCCATTGCAATCGGGGAGGCGCGTTTTCGTGATGCGAAGGCTCTGTGGCTGGGCGGCTCTGTTGGCGTGCGTGGGCTTGGTTGCATTGACCCCGGTGCGGGCGCAGCTCAACGTGCTCCCCAGCCGGCCGGCGCAGACCAATGAGGGGCCGGTCGGCCTCTTCGACGGGCATTCCGATGTCGGCCCGATGTACCAGCCAAGCTCCGCGGCCTATGACGCGGCCACAGGCGCCTACACCCTCACGGCCGCCGGAGCGGACATGTGGGGGCACGCGGACAACGTCCATTTCGTCTGGAAGAAGGTCTCGGGCGACGTCTCCCTGGCCGCGGATATCGCCTTCCCCACCCCGGGCGGCCACGATCATCGCAAGGCCGTGCTGATGATCCGGCAGACGCTCGAAGCAGACTCCGTCTATGCCGATGCGGCTCGCCATGGCAACGGGATGACGGCGCTGCAGTACCGGGAGCAGCGCGGCGACCTGACGCAGACGATCGAAGCAGGCATCTCCAGCCCCTCACGGCTGCGCATTGAAAAGCAGGGCGACACGGTGACGATGTGGCTCAGCGCCGCCGGCGGCCCCATGGCCCTCTCCGGCTCCGTCCAGCTCCCGCTCAAGGGCGAGTTCTACGTTGGCCTGGGCGTCTGTTCTCATGATAAGGACCGGGCGGAGACTGCGGTATTTTCGCACGTTGAGCTCAGGAATGCGGCGCCAGCCGCCTCCGCGCGCCTGCTCTCCGCGGCCCCGTAAAAGCCGATCCGCCACAGTTACGTCTTCCCGTTCCAGACCAGGGACGGGTGCCTGCGGTTCGACCCTCCCCGAAAACCTATCCCATGTTCATAAAAATCTATCAAAGATAAACCACAGTAAATCACTCACTAAATTGGGGACTCTTGGGATCGATCATTTCATTTGTTTTGCGACCCGATTTAAATTTCGCTTATACTTGCGAGTTCGGTAGCTCCTCAAGAAAAAGACTTGTTCTGAAGCCGCGGTGCTCAGGAAGGCACATTGCGAAAAGGCTTAAGCTTCCGTTCCCCACTCTGCCTGGCAGGTTCTTGCAGCCAGGCGCTTCTGCCGGCTGGTTCCGGAGCGCCGAAGCCGGTTTTTCGCCCTGGCAGCAGCAGGACGGGAGGGTGGTGCGCGATGAGATTGAGTTCCCGCAGCGCTGAATTCCATCCCGGATCCGCGCGGATTTCCCTTTCTACAATTTCACCGGCAAAGAGTTTTGCGCCGGGTGCGATGGAGGCGGATTCCATCCCTGGAGATCGCTATAGCCCCGGACTTCAGCAGTTTCTGCGGCCGCTGACCGTTGGTCTGCTCGGGTTGGCGGTCGCCGTCTTTATCTGGGGCCTGGGCTATAAGCTATCGCTCTACCGCCCTCATCCGAGCCCTGCAGCCCGCGCAGGGGTAGCCAAACTCTGGCTTGGACCGAAGGTGGCTTCCAGCACGCCACTGGTCCGCGCAAAGCGAACTGCCCCGCCGGCCTTCCAGCTTTATCCCCCACCTCCCAGGTTTGCGTTTTCCCATCCTTCCGGCAGCACTCTGGTTCGCCGCATCGCGAGCCCGGCGATCGCTCTCTGTTTCCGCTCTCTCCGGATCTCGCCCCGCTCTCCTCCTGCACGAAATCCTCAGGCCATCTGACCGTACTGTCTTTCCACGCCTTTGAAAGTTCTCCACGGCGACGCCTCCGTTTCTTAGCGGCATAGACGGTACGCAGGATTCCATCGCCTTATTTCGCGGAGGAAAGCCATGCTGTACATGTACGCCTTGATCTTAGTGGTCTTTGCGTCGCTCCTGTATACCGCCTATCAGATCCTCAAAGGCAGCAGGCGCAAACCGGAGTGTGTCGTTCCGCTTCTGCCGCCCATCTCGCAACCGTTGGACCTGATCAACTCGCTCCGGGCCATCAACTGCGGGTTGAAATGGATCTCTCTCAAAGAATTCGACACTCTGCTGGAGCGATCGAAAGACGTAATCTTCATCGACCTGCGAGGTAGCGCAGAGGAGCCTCTTCCTTTCTCTATCAGCCGGGTCCTGTGTATTACGCCCTCCGAGTTAGCCGGAGCTCTTCAATGGCTCCCTTCCGGCAGCATCATCGTGCTCTATGGAAAGACGCCGCTGTGCACCTCGATCGCCAAAGGTGTGCAGAGTTTTTCGCACTTTAAGCCTGTCTACATCCTCAAGGACGACTCCGGCCACACCGAGGCGGCATGAATGCTACGGCATGGATGCCGCCTCGCTGGTTGAACCGCCGAAACGGTTTTGGGGAAAGGGTTCGATGAAGACGGCTTTTCGGGTCCTGTTTGTCGGGTTGCCGGAGCACCTCGCAATAGCTCCCTCCGGTCATCTTCTCGGAGGGGAGTGTGAGTTTACGAGCACAAATGGATGTTTGGAACTCTACGGGCTCCCGGCGTCTCGATCCTTCGAGATTGCCGTGCTCGGCGAAACGCTCTGCGCCGAGGATCTCACGGAAGCAGCTCGATTCATTCGGCATCGCTGGCCGCTTGTCACAATCCTGCTGGTCTGTGCCGAGCCGGTCTTGCTGGAGGATGCGCTTTACGACGAGCGCCTTCCCGCAGGACTCAGCCAGACGAAGCTCACCGCGGAGCTCTCCCGGCTGGGAGAGGGCCAGCAAGCGCGCAGAAACAGAGGGGAAAGGATTTGGGAATGTTGAGCATTCAAGAAGAACTGATGACCAATCACGCAGTGCCCCAGGCTGGGGAAAGCAGCACTGATTCCGAGAAAGGATTGCTTCAAATGATGGACAATGACCGATGGGTTGAGCCGGCTGCTGGGGACGGGAGCGCCAACTACATGGCGTTTACGGAGCTATTTCAACAGAATCGCAATCGGCTTCTGCGGGTTGCGATGCGGATCACACGAAACCAAGAGGAGGCCGAAGACGTAGTCCAGGAGGCCGCCCTGCGGGCGCTGGGAAAACTCCACGGCTTCCGTGGTGAATCCCGGATCGATACCTGGATCTATGCCATCATTGCCAACTCGGCGATCAACCGGCTCCGCAGCCCTTCGCGCCGCCGCGACGTGCCTCTGGATGTGGCGATGACGAATAGCAAGGACCTGCTTTCGTTTATCACGTCAGACTGCGGCATGAATCCGGAGCGCTATTGCGTCCGATATGAGCTCCACGAGATCCTGCGCACCGAACTGGATGGGTTGAAGGCGTCGTATCGGTCCGCGATCCAGCTCTGCGATCTGGATGGATGCTCCTATATAGAAGCGGCAAACGCTCTCAACGTCCACCTTGCCGCCTTCAAGGCACGCCTCTTCCGGGGAAGGCGCGTGCTGCGGGAAAGACTGCGCGAACGCATTCTCGTGGGCGGCCGTTCGGCCATCCTCGTCAAAGACCGCCGGCTTCCCTCCGCAGACGGCCTAACCCACAAGGGACCGAGAAGAGCCCGGAGCAAGAAGAAGCGGGAGGCCGAAAGGGTTTTGTACACCTAAGGCCTGTCGCAGCACGGCCGCCACACTGCGCCGGGAAAGCCCTGAAGCAGATCCACAGGTTTTTAGTGAGGACCTGTGGATCCCGGCGTGGCTCCTCCTCCTGCCTGCGGGAAGGCCCCTGTTCTAGCGGGAGGGCGGAGCGGAGAGCAGCGTCTTAACCTGCTTCTCCATCCCGCTAAGATCCGTTTCGCCGTCGAATCGGGCGCGGAGCCTGCCGCCCTTGTCGATCAGGTAGGTTACGGGAAGCCCGAGGACTCCGCCGTACAGCTCTCCCAGGCGCTCGTCCCCCATGAGCACGGGATAGTTGATCTTCAACTTGCGCAGCAGCTCGCGTACCGGCGGGGAGCTGTCATCCATGGAGACTCCGATGACCTGCAGGCCCTTGGCGCCATAGTCCTTCTGCCATTCCATGAAGCGCGGAATCTCAACCAGACAGGGAGCGCACCACGTCGCCCAGAAGTTCAGCAGCACCACCTTGCCCTGATAGCTTTTGAGGTCTACCTGAGGCACATTCAAACCGGGGCGGACAAACTCCGGCGCCTTTCCGGAGACAGCGGACGCGTGACCGAGCCCCGGAGCCGGCACAAGCGAGACGCAGAGGCAAAACCACGCCGCGATCCCGCGAAGATGGGCCGGCCGCAATTTTGGCGGAAGGGACGGAGCTGACTGGAAGGCTGCGCTGGTCATCTTTGTCCGCGGCTACCGCATCTCCCCTATGGTGTAGACCGGAGCTTAACTCTACACGCAGCTTTTTTCCAAGAAAAGCTGCACATAACCGCTCCTGGATGGGACACAGGAGTAGGGGAAATGCGGCTAGCGGCCTGCGTCCACGGGATAGCCTTTGGCCACCCAGTTGGCGCCGAAGTTGTCTGCGATATAGAGAACCTTGACGCTCTTGAAACCCATCTGCTGGAGCTGCCGGAAGGCCGGGCCGATGTTCGGGCAGCGATTCCACGGGCAGCATCCGCAATAGATCACAATCGATTGCGTCCGGGGCAGTGGATCTACTTTGCTCCTCAACAGCTGCAGTCCGTCCGCCTCGCCGCCCGGTCCCGCATACTGCGAACCGCGGATGTGGGCTTCCGCATAAAGAACATGCGATCCGACCTGCAGCACCAGCGGCTTTGCTGACGGGGCCTGGAGCAGTCGGTTGAGGTCCGCCGGCTGGACGAGCACCGCTTGAGGAACCAGCAGAGCGCTTCCCGCGCCGGAGGCGGGCGGGGAGCTTTGCGCTCCAGCGGCAGAGAGGACGAGGGCATGCCCCAAACACAGCAGGGTGACAACGATTCCCACGGCTGCGAAAGATGTCTTCTTCATAGCTTCTTCTGCCTCCAGGCTCCCGGGGGCTCGGCCCCGTTCAGGGCCGCAGACCGCAGTGAGCAGGTTCTGGAAAGATAGTGTACGCACGCGCTCCATCGCTCGCAAAGCTCGCTCGGCTGCGAAGAAGCTAGCCAGGAAGGCAGGCACGAATGGCCGGCGGTGCAAGCTCCTCTTTAGACGAAGGGTTCCCCGGAGAGGAAGCCGGCGCGCCCCGGTACAATTCCATCATGAGTGGACCGGCGGAACAGGATCCGAGAGTCTATTTCGCAGCGGAGAGAACTCTTCTGGCCTGGATCAGGACTGGCCTCGGGCTGATGGGGGTCGGCTTTGCGGTCAGCCGGTTCGGACTCTTTCTGCGCGAGTTCAGTGAGAGGCCGGCGCAGGTTCCGGCGCATTCGACGGGCCTTTCCGCATGGTCGGGCGTTGCGCTGGTGGCTTTGGGCGTGATCGTCAACGTCGCTGCGGTCGTGCGTCATGTCCAGTTGGTGCACGAACTGAGTTCGGGAACGTGGACGCCGGGGAAGGTTTCAAAAAACGCGGTCGTGCTTGCCTTGCTGCTCGCGGGTGTCGGCCTGGGGATGGCCGTCTACCTCATCTTCGTTCATTGAAGTTTCTTGCGGGCAGCGGCGGAGATTTTTCGCCATGCTCGGTAAAGATGCCCAGCAGCCTGCAATGCCCCACGGTCACTCCCTACTGCCGCATGGTGTCTTTTACATAATGAGACATCAGGGCCTCGGGAATCAGGCCGCTCACCATATGAGCCACGGCGCCAGAGCGCGTGATGTAGAAGGTTGTCGGCAAACCGGAGACCGCTCCGAAGAGGCGCTCCACCTCCGCGGTGTCGCGCACCAGCGTGTAATTGACTCCCCGCGCAGCCATGAAGGCTTGAGCGTGAGCGTATTCGCTTGAATCCGCAACTACGCCGATGACGAGAACGCTGCCCGTGTTCTGATTTTGCAGATGCTGGAGCCAGGGAATCTCCAGCCTGCAAGGAGGACACCAGGGAGCCCAGAAGTTGACGACCAGGGTCTTGTCTGCGACCAGGCTCCTGGGAAGAGGCGCCCCGTCGAGTTGAACAAAGGCGAGATCGTCCCGCGGGATGGTCCTTGGGGCATCGAAGTTATAGCTCCGGACGGCGCGGATCGCGACGATGGAGAGCAGGACGATCCAGGGGAGCCTCCATAGCCATTTCTTTCTGCCGGCTTCAAATGCCATGCCATTCACCTCTTCGCCTGAAAATGTTTGACCCTTGCCGGACTCAATGCCAGAGCAGGCTGTAGAGGAGTACGCAAAGCACGATTGCCGAGATGGCGACGTAGAGGTAATCCTTTTCAAGCGCGAAGGCGCCGACGGCAAAGGCAACCCGCGCCACCGGCGTGGCAATCAGAAGGAGCAACCCAAATTGAATGATGGCCAGATCGTTGCCCTGGACGGCCCCGGAGACGATTCCGGAGAGAGTGCTCAGGTGCCTGGGCGCTCCGTGAAAGACGTGATAGTCGGGGACGGCCTTCCCATGCTGCGCGAGGTAGAGGACTCCGCCGAGGAGCACCACCGCCGCAGAGAGCAGCATGCCGACGCGCAGAAGAATGCCGATTCTCTGGTCGATGACGGTATCGTCCGTCTTGCTGAGTTGCAGGGAGCCGGTCATCCTAAAGCCTTCCCGTCCATCCGCTATAGATCATTTCCAGGCCGAGCATCGCGATGACAATGGCAAATATTATGCGCACCGCCTGCGTTTTGGCGCGCACCAGGAACTTTGCCCCGAGCAGCGATCCGGCCAGCACGCCGAGCGTAACCGGCATGGCAATGGCGGGAGAGATATACCCTCTGCTCAGATAGACGCCGGCGCTCGCCGCGGCAGTGACACCGATCATGAAGTTGCTGGTCGTGGTCGACACCTTAAAAGGAACTTCCATCGCTTCGTCCATTGCCAGCACCTTGACCGCTCCGGATCCGATCCCGAGCAGGCCGGAGAGCGTGCCCGCACCGAACATCAGGCCGAACCCGACGGGCACACGGCGCACATGGTAGGGTGTCTTGATCCCGTCAACGGGGTAGGCCGCATCGAGCCGCAGCATGGTCGCCAGGCGATCTGCCGGCCTGTCTTCCACCCGCAGATGGCGCTTGCGGGCGGACATCGCCGCGGAGCCGAGCAGAACAATGCCGAACACGATAGCGATCGCCTTGGTGGGCGTACTCGTGGCCAGAAATGCGCCCGCGATCGCCCCGAAGGTCGTGGCTATTTCCAGGAACATTCCGATCCTTATATTGGAAAAGCCTTCTCGAACATAGGCCGCCGCCGAACCCGACGAGGTGGCGATCACCGAGACCAGCGAGGCTCCGATGGCATAGTGGATGTCCACTTGAAAGGCCAGAGCCAGAAGGGGCACAATGACGACGCCTCCGCCCAATCCCGTTAAGGAGCCCAGGAATCCGGCCAGCAGGGATGCAGTCCCGATCAGAAATGAGAATTCCAGTGCGTTCATCGTCCTGCCATTTGGAGAGGGATTGCCTTGCCCTGAGGCATCCAGGCCCGTTCAGGGTAAGACACAGCGCTGCACAAGAGAACAAGCGGAACGAGGGCGCAGGAGTCATGCCGAACCCAGCCTGCCCCGGATAAAGACAGGATCGATTGAATCCGGATGCATCTCCTCCAGAACCGCTACCGCGGCCCTGCCCGGCCGTCCGGCCAAGAATATGTCCCTTGCAAAACAATATGCATTTATGCTCATATAGTCAAGATGGCAGCCAGACTCAGTGAAGGAATGTTGGAGCTTGTCGCGCGCCGCTTTCGGGCGCTCGGAGAGATGCAGCGGCTGCGCATCATCCAGGTGCTCGAACAGGGTGAGAAGTCGGTGGGAGAGATCGTCGCCGCGGCGGCAGGAAGCCAGTCCAACATCTCGCGTCATCTTCAGGCTCTTTATGATGCAGGGCTGGTCAGCCGGCGCAGGGACGGAAACAGCGTACTCTACGAAATAGCCGATCCGATTGTGCTGGAGCTGTGCGCCCTTGTTTGTAAGCGCACCGAAAAACACATCATGCAGCGGCTTCCGAACGTTGCCCTTCAGACGCGGAGCAGCCTCAAGGCAAGACAATGATCTTCGAGAGATTTGAAGTTCCCGGCCTGGCTCACTACTCGTATCTGCTGGGCTCGGAGTCGCAGGCAGTGGTCGTCGATCCAAAGCGGGACATCGACAGTTACCTTCGGTTTGCGGAGCATAAGGGCTTGACGATCACCCATGTGCTCGAGACCCATATTCACGCCGACTACGCCTCCGGGGCGGTCGCTCTGGCCGCAGCCACCGGTGCGGAACTCTGGCTGAGCGCGCACGATCAAGGGCACGAGTTTACCTACCAGTTCAAGCATCACCCCTTCGCCGACGGCGAAGAGCTGATATGCGGCGACCTGCGCATCGTTGCCGTGCATACGCCGGGGCACACTCCGGAACATCTGAGCTTTCTGGTCTACGAGAGGAGCCGCTGCGGGCAGCCCCTGCTCTTGTTAAGCGGCGATTTCCTGTTTGTGGGCTCGCTCGGCCGTCCGGATCTGCTTGGCGAGGCGGCGAAGGACGATCTGGCCAACGCTTTATACGAGAGCGTCCACACCAAGACCTCCAATCTTCCCGACGGAACGGCGATTCATCCTGCTCACGGAGCCGGTTCGCTGTGCGGCTCGGGCATGAGTGAAAGGCCGCAGTCCACCCTGGGATACGAGCGCCATTGCAACGTTTTCATGTCGGACCAACCCAGAGAGTTGTTTGTCGAGACCATCCTGCGCACCGTTCCGCCCTTCCCCCACTATTACAGGCGGATGAAGAAGGTCAACGCCGAGGGGCCGAGGATTCTGGACGAGCTCCCCGGCGGTCAGGCGTTCTCCCCTGCCGAGTTTGAAAGCAGGATCGCAGAGCCCGGCGCCATCGTTCTCGATCTGCGCACTCCCGACGCCTTTGGCGGCTCGCATATTCCCGGCTCTCTCAATATAGGCGCGGGGCAGAACCTCTCGCTTTGGGCGGGCTGGGTTGTGCCTTACGATCGGCCGCTCTTTCTCGTCGGCGATGCGCATACGGATCTGGAAAGCGCGCGGCGCTCCCTGATTCGGGTAGGACACGATAGCATCCGTGGCTCTCTCCGCGGAGGGTTTGCGGCGTGGGCAGTCGCAGGCAAAGCACAGGAGCATATTCCGCAGTTATCCGTGCTTGAACTGGCCGATAAGCAGGAGCAGTCCGCGTTCATTCTCGATGTGAGGAATGCAAAGGAGTGGGCCGAAGGACACATCGCCAGCGCAACCAGCATCCCGCTCGGAGAACTGCCCCGGCGAACGCATGAGATTCCCCGGGAGAGGCCTGTCCATATCATCTGCGGCAGCGGTTATCGCTCAAGCGTCGCGGCCAGCCTGCTGAGGCGCTCCGGAGTCTCCGCGGTAAAGAACGTGCTCGGAGGCATGACCGCATGGAAGGCGCACCATCTGCTCTCGGTGGACCGGGCCTTTGCCGTCGTGGCCGGCGAAGCTCCCCCGGCCGGAAATTCGGGAGCAGGGAGAAGCTGACATTGCATAGCCGGAAGAGAGATACCCAGCCATGCCATCCTGGAATGGAAGGAGATGTTTCCCGTCTATGATGACGACCGCCCATCGCCTGCTATCGGTTTGCATTTCACTGACGCTGTGTGCCGCCCTCGGCACCGGCTACTCCCGGTCTACGCATACGACATCTGTCCTGGCGGCCGAGCAGCCGGGTGCGGAGACAGCGGCGCGCATTGAGCGGGGCAAACTCATCTTCGACCAGACGCCGAAATATGCCGCTGCCTATGTGGGCAATCAGATGGCCTGCGGAAACTGCCACTTGCAGAGCGGCACGGTTCCTTTCGCGTCTCCGCTGATCGATGTCGCCGGACTGTTTCCCATGTTCAGCAAGCGCGCGGGCCGGACCATCACGCTGGAGGATCGCATCCAGGAGTGCTTCACGCGCAGCGAGAACGGCCATCCGTTGCCCCATGACAGCGAAGAGATGAGGTCCCTCACCGCCTATATCAACTCGCTCTCGCGCAATCCTGTCCAGGGAGTTCCCTTCCCGGGCAGAGGGCTGGTCAAACTCCCCGAGCTTGCCGGAGACCCGGTTCGTGGACAGACGGTCTATGCGGCCCAATGCGCGAGCTGTCATGGAGCAGAGGGCGCGGGGATTCCTCCAATGCTGCCGCCCGTATGGGGACCGGGCTCCTACAACGACGGCGCCGGCATGGATACCATAGAGAAAGCAGCAGCCTTCGTGCAGCACAACATGCCCCAGAACCAGCCCGGAAGCCTGACTCCGCAGCAGGCATTCGATGTGGCTGCATTTCTTCGCTCCAAGCCGCGACCCAAATTCAACCCGATCTACAAGCAATACTGACCCCGTCCTCTTCCAACGCGGAGACCGGGCTTTCGACATCGCGCGCCTGAAAGCTCCTTCTGCTCTGCGCGGCAGAGAACCTCTCGCTCCATCGACTGCCCGGAGAGCCGCGATCTGCTCAATGTATCGAAATCCGATGCTCTGTTAACAGCACATTCTATCGAAGTTCGATGGATTTACTATTATATCGATTTTCGATGCTATGATGTTTCGGGTGAGCGGAAGTTCTGGTCTCAGAACAGATTTTCGGTTGCCGTATCCCATCGGGTTGCGCGGGGCGCTGCTTGCATGAAGACTGCGCAACACAAGCCTGTTCGGGTCCATCGCCTGACGGGATCCTTTAGATTCGGGCCCGAAACATGTTGATGCCGCGGCTCTTTGTCTCCCTCTGTTGCGTGGCCGCATGTGCGGCCACAGCGCAGGCTGGCCCCGCCCGAAGCGGGCAGCCGCTCACGCTGGCCGACGCGCTCTCTCTCGCAGCGGCAAGATACCCGGCGATCCGCGCCGCCATGGAGCAGCAGGCGGCGGCGCAGGACGCGATTGGAGTGGCAAAGACCGCCTATCTTCCCCGGGCTGACATGCTTTGGCAGGAGAGCCGGTCGACCACAAACAAGCCGAATGTGGCCCTTCTGCCTCAGGCCATTGTTCCTGTCCCCGATACCCCGGCGCGAGTTGAAGAAGGGCGTAGTGATTGGAACAGCGCCGGCGGGGTGCTGTTGAGCTGGCAGCCCTTTGACTTTGGACAGCGAGGAGCGCGGATCAATGTGGCACGGCAGGGGGCTGCCGCAGCCCGGCAAGGGACCGGGGTGACCCGGCTTGCGGTCGCCTCGGCAACGGCATCGGCCTATTTCGATGTGGCCGCGGCGCAGCAGCTCGTACAGGTCGCTCAGGCAAACCTAGACCGCATGCAGACCTTCACCCAGGCGGTCCACGTCTTGGTCGACAACAAGCTGCGCGCGGGCGCCGACGCCTCCCAGGCGGATGCGGAGCTGGCGCTGGCGCGCACCCAGCTGATCGAGACGCAGACGCAGGAAAAGGTGCGGCTCGATGCTCTCGCAAACCTGCTCCAATCTGCACCGGAGAACGTCAGCATTCGCGCCGAGGGCCTGCTGGAGGCGCCGCCCGCGGAGGATTTGCAGGCGACACCCATTGCTTCGCATCCTGCGGTCGAGCAGCAGGCCGCTTTGGTCGAGCAGCAGAAGGCGAGCCTCACGGCCCTGAGCCGTTCCTACGCTCCGGTCTTCTACCTCTATGGCTCCGCCTCCGGCCTGGGATCCGGACTGTCGAGCAGCACAAGCTTTGAAGCCGGCTCATCCGGGCTGGCGCCGGGACAGTTCAATTGGCTCGTAGCAGCACAGGTTACTTTTCCGGCGCTCGAGATCTTTACGATTCACGAACAGAAGAAGCAGCAGCAGGAGATCGAGCGATCCCAGGAGGCACAGTACCGCCAGACACTGAGCGATCTCTCAACCCAGGCGCGGCAGGCGATGGAGGTTCTCGACGGAGCGCGCCGCATTGCCCGCAACACCCCCACTGAGCTGGCAGCCGCCCGGGCGGGGGAGCAGCAGCAGCGCACCCGCTACCAGTCTTCCCTGGCAACCGTGGTGGAGGTCGCGGTTGCGGAGAGCCTGCTTCGCCAGGCTGAAGCAGATGACGCTCTCGCCCGGCTGAGCGTATGGCGCGCGCTGGCAGGGCTGGCAATCGCTCGCGGCGATATAACGCCCTTTCTGAATGTCATGAGGAAGTGACCGGCAGCGGCTGTCATCTCACGAGGAAGTTTCCATCATGTGGCTCATCCGTCTCGCCCTCCGCCGTCCCATTACGCTCCTGACCGCGGTTCTGGCGATCGCTCTCTCCTCGATCCTGGCGCTGATGCGAACGAGCATTGACATCTTCCCGGCGTTGGACCTGCCCGTCATCTATGTCGCGCAGCCGTATGGCGGCATGAGCCCCCAGCAGATGGAAGGCTTCCTTTCCTATTACTACGAGTATCACTTCCTCTATATCAACGGCATCGAGAACGTGGAAGCGAAGTCAATTCAAGGAACGGCTCTGCTGCGGCTCACCTTTCATCCCGGCACCGACATGAGCCAGGCTCTCGCGCAAACCATCTCCTATGTAAACCGCGCCCATGCTTTTATGCCTCCGGGAACGGTCTCTCCCTTCGTCCTTCGATTCGACGCCGGGACGCTGCCCGTCGGCTATCTCGTCTTCTCCAGCCCCTCGCGCACACTTTCGGAGATTCAGGATCTGGCGCTCAACCGCGTCCGTCCGGTATTTGCAACGCTGCCTGGCGTCTCTTCCCCGCCCCCATTCGGCGGCAATCAGCGTACGATCGTGATCAACGTCGATCCGCAGAAGCTGCATGCCTACGGACTCTCTCCCGAGAATGTGGTTCAGGCTCTCTCCACCGGAAACAGCATTCAGCCAGCGGGAAATGCGGATATAGGGTCCAGGAATGAACTGGTCACCACCGATTCCACAGTGGAACAAACCAGCGACCTGCTGAAGATTCCTTTGCGTACGGGCCCAGGCGCTTCCGTCTATCTCCGCGACGTCGGCAGCCTGTCGGATACATCCGACATTCTGGCAGGTTATGCGCTTTTGAACGGCAAACGGACGATTTACATTCCGGTCACCAAACGCCCGGACGCCTCGACGATCACGGTCGTCAACGAGGTCCGCCGGAGTCTTGGACGCTTTCAATCCCTCATCCCCTCCGACATCAAGATCACCTACGAATTTGATCAGTCACAGTTCGTGCGTGCCGCGCTGTTGTCGGTCTTACGCGAGGGCATGATCGGAGCCGGACTCACCGGACTGATGATCTTCCTCTTCCTCGGCGACTGGCGCAGCTCTCTGATTGTGGTGATCACGATTCCCCTGGCTCTGTTGACGGCTGTCGTGGCATTGCGGCTGGCCGGCCAAACCATCAACATCATGACTCTCGGGGGCCTGGCGTTGGCCGTGGGCGTGCTGGTGGATGAGGCCACGGTGCTGATGGAGAATATCCACGTGCACGTGGCCGCGGGAGAGACGAAGGCGGCCGCCATTCTCGCCGCCAGCCGTGAGGTGGCCGTTCCCCGCTTCCTGGCGATGATCAGCGTTCTGGCTGTCTTTCTGCCCTCCTTCTTCATGACCGGAGCGGCACGATCCCTCTTCGTTCCTCTTTCGCTGGCCGTAGGGTTCTCGATGGCGGCCTCCTACTTTCTGTCGAGCTCGCTGGTCCCAATCCTGGCGAATTGGATCTTCCGGCAACAGCCGAGCGCGGAGACGAAGAAGCCGGAGAGATTCGAGAGCCTGCGCCAACGATTCGCCGGCGCTCTCGAACGCTGCATGAGATTTCCCGTGCTGCTCGTGGGCGCATACGCCGTGGTTGCGCTGTTCCTTGTTCTGCTGCTGGGTCCCAGGCTGGCCCGGGAGATCTTTCCCTCCTCGGCGTCCACGCAATTCCGCCTGCGCATCGACGGCCCCGACGGAACCAGAGTGGCAGTAACGGAGGCCATGGTGCAGAAGGTATTGGCGACAATTGACCGCGAGGCTGGGGACAGCAATCTCGACATTACCCTGGGCTACGTCGGAACGCAGGGGTCTTCCTATCCCATCAACGCTGTCTTTCTATGGACCAGCGGTCCTCAACAAGCCATCATCAACGTCGGCCTGCGCCCCGGCGCATCGATTTCCCTCAACAGCCTTGAAGAGAAGCTCCGGCAAAAGCTGCCGCAGGAGTTTCCCGGAACGCATTTCTCCTTTGATCCGGGAGATCTCGTCAGCCAGATTCTTAACTTCGGGTCGCCATCGATTGCCGAGGTCGCGGTCACCGGTCCGCAGTATGCGGATGTGCTGAGCTACGCAAGCCGCGTTCAACAGGAGTTGGCCAAGCGAAAAGGGTTGCGCGATGTTGAGTACGAGGAGCCGCTCCGCTATCCGGCCGTCAGCATCCAGATCAACCGGGTTCTGGCCGGGCAGCTCGGGGCAACCGCCGAGGACGTTGGGGCGGCCGTGGTTTCCGCGACTGCTTCGAGCCGCTTCATCGCTCCTAACTACTGGCGGGATCCTAAATCCGGCGTCAGTTACCAGGTGCAGGTCCAGATTCCCCAGCCGGCGATGACGTCGTTGAAGGATATCGAGGCGATCCCGGTGAGCAGCAATACCGGAGCCCACCCTTTGTTGAGCCAGGTAGCCAGAGTGGAGTCTACGACTGCGCCGGGCGAGCTGGATCGTCAGAATGGACTTTGGATGATCCTGCTCTCGGCAAACCCCTCCGGCAGGAACCTGGCGGTGACGGGGCAGGAGATCGAACGGGCGATCGCCGGCTCAGGCCCGGCGCCTCGCGGAGTCACCACCGAGGTGCGCGGCCAGGTAAGCGCCCTCGCGCAGATCTTTGTCGAGCTTTCCATCGGCCTGGCGCTGGCGGTTGTCATCATCCTTTTCCTGCTGACTGCCAACTTCCAGTCCTTCCGGCTTGCGCTGGCCGTCCTCTCCAGCGTCCCGGCGGTGCTCGCGGGCGTGATCCTGATGCTTCTGCTGACAGGGACGACCTTGAATCTTGAGAGTTTCATGGGGGCGATCATGGCCATCGGGGTAGCCGTGGCAAACGCAATCCTGCTGGTTACTTTTGCTGAGCAGAACCGGCGCAATGGCGCAGATCCAATCTCCGCGGCGCGGGCGTCCGCGGTTGAGCGACTGCGTCCTGTCCTGATGACAAGCCTGGCGATGATAGCGGGCATGCTTCCCATGGCGCTGGCGATCGGCCAGGGAAGCGAAGAGACCGCGCCGCTGGGGCGCGCAGTGATTGGCGGCCTGCTTGCCGCCACCCTCGCAACCCTGTTTGTTCTACCAGCGGTGTTTGCGATGCTTCAAAAGAATGCCTCGCTTGAGTCCCCCTCTCTCGATCCGGAGGATCCAGCGAGCCGTTTTGCCTCTCTCCTGGGGAAATCTCTATGAAGAACTCCGCGATCTTCTTTGCATTCCCTCTTCTCTTCCTCGGCTGTAACGGTGCGCCGAGATCCGCAGCCGGCCCGCAGACTGAGTCGCGCGTCCAATCGATCGCGGTCATAGCCGTCGCCTCACAGCGGCTGGCTACGACGGTCCAACTTCCGGCGCAGCTCATCGCTTATCAAAGCGTGGACATTTACCCCAAGGTCACCGGCTTTATCGATGCGATTCGCGTCGATCGGGGATCCCAGGTGCGCGCCGGCGAACTGATCGTCCGGCTTTCCGCACCGGAGCTCGCCGCCCAGCGGGCGCAGGCGGAGGCCGCTCTCCGCGGAAGCGAGTCGCAACTGTCGGCCGTCGAGGCGAAGCTCGCTTCGGACAAAGGCACCTATCTGCATCTTGCATCCGCTGCAAAGACCCCGGGCGTCGTCGCCGAGAACGATGTCTCGGTAGCGGCTCAAACGGCCTCCTCCGACGAGGGCCAGGTGCAGGCTGCGGAGAACAACGTCGCGGCGGCTCGAGCGGCCGTCCGCAGCGTAGCTCAGCTGGAGTCTTACCTGAATATCTATGCGCCCTTCGACGGAGTCGTGACCACCCGAAATCTTCATCCCGGCGCACTCGTCGGTCCCGCATCCGGCCAACCGGGAGCGATGCCGATCGTCCAGATTGTGGACACCGGTCATCTGCGGCTGGTTGTTCCGGTCCCCGAGGCGTATGTGGGAGAGATGCAAGTGGGCCAGCAGGTGTCTTTTACCGTTCCCGCGTATCCCGGCCAGAAGTTTCATGCGCCGATAGCCCGTATCGCGCATGATATCGACCTGGCCACGCGGACGATGCCGGTCGAGTTAGACGTTCATACCTCCAGCGGCCGTTTGTCGCCGGGCAGTTTCAGCGAAGTAGAGTGGCCGGTCCATCGCGCAGCGCTGTCCTTGTTCGTGCCGGCATCCGCGGTCACCAACGACCAGCAGCGCAGCTTTGTCATCCGTGTACGCGATGGAAGAACGGAGTGGGTGGATGTGGCGACGGGCCTGACCGAAAAAGGCCAAATAGAAGTGTTCGGCGATCTGCACGACGGAGATACGGTCGTTCGCAATGCAACCGACGCTATTCAGCCCGGGCAAAGGATCAAGATATCTTTTTAGAGGATGGCTCTTGCGCCGGCGGCGGGGTTCGGGATTTACTATTATCCGGCTCGAACGAATGTCGAGACCTGCCCTCCGTGGGAGATGAACGGCGGAGAGCAGGCGCGCGCGACATCGATCCGAAGGCTGCACCAGCAACACCATCCTTCCATGAAACCTACGACCAGAGCCGGCGCCCAGTGAAAGCCAAATACTACGAGATTTACTCCGGTCTGGTCCGGCTGCATGTCCTCTATCATGCAAGCCGCGAACCGATCTTCGGCTTCGGCATGATGGAGGAACTCAATCGCCACGGCTACCAGCTTGGTCCCGGAACGATGTATCCGCTTCTGCATGGGATGGAGAAGCGAGGTTGGCTGAAATCGAAACAAGAGCGAGTGGGAGGACGGCGACGGCGCGTCTACGTCACGACGCGTGTCGGCCGCCTGGCTCTTCAGAATGGCCGCGAGCGTGTCCGAGAACTCTTTGACGAGCTCTTCGAAGACGAGCTTTAGCCGGCGCGCCGCCTGCCCCCTCATCGCTCTTTTCTACTTCAATCGTTAGGTAGAAGTCGCATCCGCCGAAGATTGTAAGGACCTTTCCCCGAAACAGAACACTTTTCCCATTCTCCCCTTCCGTGCGTCCGGCTATTCTTACGACAAGGAGTGGCCGATTGCCGACCTCATCGAACGCGTGCGAAATCCCCCGGAGTTCCCGGTCCCTCATCGAGGCCGTCGGAAACACTCCCCTCCTGGCAATCACGTTTTCGTACCGGAAGTCTGTCCGCACTCTGTACGCCAAAGCGGAGCACCTGAACCTGACGGGCTCCATCAAAGACAGAATGGCGCTCTACATCCTGCTCCAGGCGTACCGCGATGGGAGCCTGCATCCGGGGGACACCATCATGGAGGCCACGAGCGGGAATACAGGCATAGCCTTCGCAGCCATCGGCAGAGCCATGGGGCATCCGGTCGTGATCTACATGCCGGATTGGATGAGCCGTGAACGCGTACAGCTTATCGAAGGCTACGGCGCCAGAGTTGTGCCGGTTAGCCGCGAAGACGGAGGTTTTCTGGGCAGCATTCGGATGACGCAGCAGGAGATGGAACGCCGGAGTGATGTATATCTACCCTGCCAGTTTGCCAACCGCTCCAACTGCGAAGCCCATGCCTCATCGACGGGACCGGAACTGCTCGAGCAGTTGAATCTGCGGGGATTGACTCCCGACGCATTCGTCGCCGGCGTAGGAACCGGGGGGACCATCATGGGTATCTCCAAATTCCTGCGCAGCCGCTCCGCGCGCACCAGGATCTACCCGGTAGAACCCGCGGAGTCGCCCACGCTCTCCACCGGATACAAGGTGGGCACGCATCGCATTCAGGGAATCTCCGATGAGTTCATTCCCAGCATTCTTCAGCTTGATACGCTGGATGAGGTTCTGCCGGTCTCCGACGGAGACTCCATTCTGATGGCACAGAAGCTGGCCTCGACGCTGGGACTGGGCGTCGGCATCTCCTCCGGCTGCAATTTTCTCGCCGCCGTCATGGCGCAGGAGAAGCTTCCTGCAGGCTCGGTGGTGGCTACCATCTTCTGCGATGACAACAAAAAATACCTGAGCACGGACCTCTTCCGGCAAGAGCCGGTCCGCGACAGCTACCTGAGCCCGGAGATTGAGTTGCTCGAGTTTCGCGTCTTTTGAAGACTCCCGGCAACGCCGCTCAGTGAGCGCTTCTTAGCTTGAGCC
>DASYYO010000177.1:0-13079 GCA_035933805.1 Acidobacteriaceae bacterium
TAAAGAAGCCGTTTGTCGATAGACATGCAGTGGCAAAGAAACCTATACTCTACATAGCCGTAAGGGCCCTCCCCCAAAAAATTGAAGACCAATCTCTTTCACTGTCTCGTCCTCTGATGAGCAGGGAAGACAGAGTCGGGCTTCCGCTACAGGAAGCCACGCGCAACAGTGATGGAAGCGCGATCACTACAAGATGGACCTGCACTTTTTGCGAACCGCTGGCAGTACGTTGACATAGTGCGGCAACTCCCTGAACCGCTTCCCCCGCAGTTCAGAAGCGATCCTTTTATGACTATGACCACCCCGGGAGAGTCGCTCCCGCGGGGTGAATGGATCGGTTGTGAGTTTCCTTATGCGCCTCCAACGAATGGCGCAGTACTTTAAGGCGCTCTATGTTCGCCTCTGTTTCTGGCCCGCTGTCGCTCCAGCCGATTGAAGCCGGCTTGCGTCCGGAGAGCAGAGGGGCGGATATTTCTAGTTTCTTCATGAACGATTCCTGGAGGACCGGAGCATGACGGATATCGTTGCCGCACTCTTCCGAGCGAAGAGGCTGATCGCGGCGGTATTTCTTTGTATCTTCGCGGCGTTGCTGACCCTGATCGCGATCATGCCGTCAAAGTATGAGGCCAGCATGAGTTTTCTGGTGCGCAATGAGCGCGCCGATCCGCTCATCAGCGCCGATCCGCACGAGGTCCCCTCGGTGCAAGCGGAGATACCCGAGGAGCAGATCAACTCCGAGGTCGAGCTGCTGGGCAGCAAGGAGCTGCTCTCCCAGGTGGTTCGCGCCTGCAAGCTCGATCAGGACTACAAAGGATTCTTCTCCCGCGGAGAGGATCAGGCGGTGGAGAGGGCGACGCGCAGACTGGCCAAGGATCTCGCCGTCACGCCCGTGCGCAAGGCCTCTGTGATCAAGGTGAGCTACAAATCATCCAACGCCGACCGCTCTGCCGCGGTCCTTCGCGCGCTGGCCGACGCGTACCTCGATGCGCATCTGCAACTGCATCGCGCCGGCGGCGCGTACGGCTTCTTTCGCGACCAGGCGAAGATCTACCGTGGGCAGACAGAGCAGGCTGAGGCGCAACTGACCTCCTTTGCGCGCAAGAACAATGTGACGCTCCTGCCCGAGCAGAAGGATCTGACGCTGCGGCGCCTGGTGGAACTCGAGCAGGCCAGGGACA
Source organism: Acidobacteriaceae bacterium (assembly GCA_035933805.1). Lineage (GTDB taxonomy): Bacteria > Acidobacteriota > Terriglobia > Terriglobales > Acidobacteriaceae > PALSA-350. The sequence continues at coordinate 1,179 of DASYYO010000177.1, forward strand.
GTGCAGTCGCCTCGCTGGCAGAGACGGAGAGCCGGATCTCGAGCATTCAGGCGCAGGTCAAGGGATTGTCTCCCCGGATGGTGACCGAACAGCGCTCCACCGCCAATCAGTATTCGGTAGAGCGGCTGAATACGATGCTGGCTGATCTCAAGAACCATCGCACCGAGCTGGCGGCCAAGTTCCGTCCCGGCGATCGCTTTCTGGTCGAGACCGACCGGCAGATCGCCGACACCGAGCGAGAGCTGGAGGACGCCAAGCGGCTGCGATCTCTTGATCAGTCGACGAATGTGAATCCTCTGCATGAGACGCTGTTGTCCGACCTGGCGGCTCTCAAGGAGACGCGAGCCGGCCTGATCAGCCGGATCGCAAAGCAGAATGCGGAGATCGGCAGCGTGCAGTCTCTGCTCCACCGGCTCGATGCGGCCACCGATCAGAATCGCGACATGGAGCGCAACCTCAAGGAGGCCGAGGACAAATATCTCCTCTATTCGACCAAAGAGGAAGAGACGCGGGTTGCCGACTCGCTCGATCGCCAGAAGATCAGCAACGTCGTGATGGCCGAGCGGCCGCTCGTGCCTGCGCTTCCGGCCTCCTCCAGGCTCAATTTCGTGACCGCCTTCCTATTTGCCTTCCTGATCAGCGTTGCTCTCGGATATCTCTCCGAGGCCAACAAAGGTGTGATCCATACCCCGCGGGAGTGCGAGGCGGAGACCGGCGTGCCTGTTCTGGCCACGGTTCCATGGGAGGCGGCGTGAGTAGCGCGGAGGGGAAGAGATTTCCAGGAATTTTAGTGACAAAGCAAGGAGGATGCCGATGAGGGATGGAATCGCGTTTGCCGATCGCATTCCGGTAATCGAGGGAGTCGCCACCGGACTGGAGCCAAGTGCAGCGCTGCGTGCTGAAGCCCGGAACGGCTCTCCTTTCAGCGCGCTGGCTGCGCGGCTCTTCGCCGCAGCCGAGCCGGCCAGGGCGGTCGTCTTCCTCTCCTGCAAGCCCGGGGAAGGCGTCACCCGCACTGTAACCGCGATTGATGAATTCCTGAGCTCGACGATGAAATGCTCTTCGGTCGTTTTGCCGGCCGAGGAATGCCTCCGCGGGTTGCCGGCCGGCCGCGGCGAGCGAAACTACGGCAGCGCCGATGCTGCCGCCGATCGGACGCACAATGCGGCAATGGGGGAGCGTCTCGCGCTGCTGCGGCGGCGGCACCGGGCGGTTCTAATCGACGCCGGGGCAATCGATGGAGCGCCCTATGTTCTCGATCTAGCCTCCCACGTCGACGGATTTGTTCTCGTGGTTGCCGCCGGAGAGCGGGACCGCGGAGAGATTCGCCGCACGGTCGAGATGATTGAAGCCGCTCACGGCCGCGTCTTTGGCATTGTTCTCAACAAACGTCAGTATCCGATTCCGAACTGGCTCTACCGGTTTGTTCGATAGGAGCGTGCAATGAAGAGATGGATTCCGTTGTCGTTTCTCGTGCTGGTCACGAGTCTCCTCTTCGCGCAGGGCCCGGCTCCCGCGCTCAAGGCTCGCACCGCTTATCAGCTTGAACCCAGCGATAGCATTGCGGTCAGCTACAGGTATACGCCTGAATACAATCAGACCGTCACCGTTCAACCCGACGGCACCGTCTCGCTCCAGTTTGTCGGCAGCGTCAAGGTCGGCGGCCTTACCACGGAGGAGGCTGCTGCCGCGATTCGCCGCCAGGCCGGGGAACGGCTCCTCGATCCCGAGGTTTCGGTCTCGCTCAAGGACTTTGAAAAGCCGCACTTCACCGTCCTGGGCGAGGTAGCCAAGCCCGGCAGGTATGAGCTGCATGGCCAGATCTCCGCTGTCGATGCCATGGCCATCGCCGGAGGGTTCAAGCCGAGCGCCAAGCATACCCAGATCGTGCTGATCCATCGGCTCGACGCCACCACCGGCGAAGCCCAGTTGCTCGATTTCAAAAAGCTGGAAAAGCTCCGCCGCGATTACGAATTCACGGCCATTCGGGATGGCGACCTCATCATCGTTCCCGAACGCAATCTGAGCAAGGTGGAGCGCATCGTCAAACTCTCCGGCATCGGGGTTTACTACCCGCTATGAGCTTTGAGTTCTCCAGGCTTATGGATTTTTCGCCGGGATCTTGGGACGCGCGATGATATCCGCCCCCGATACCCGCGCTCTGCCATTGCCGGGCACGCCCGGCGCGGCGCAGAGCGCCCTCTCCCGGGCGTGGCAGCGGCTGGCGCCCGGCTTCCCGTGGCTCCTCTTTGCCATTACCTGGGTGGCGACGCTGATCCTCGAAGGCCGCATGGACGCGCCTTCCACCTGGGGTGAGAACCAAACCGTCTCCGATCTCGCCTTGGGAGCTTCCGACGGCAGTCTCTCCCGCAGGATTGTGATCGTCTTTCTCGGAGGAGTGGGTGCTCTGCTTCTCCGCCGCTATTCCGGGCGCTACCGGATTCATGGCGTACTCGCCCTCCTCCTGTCTTTGTACATAGGATGGATCGGACTGAGCGCTGTATGGGCGGATGACCCCAGCCTCGCCTTTCGGCGGCTGGTCGCCTTCGGTCTGATGTTCATTTTTGCAGCGGGCTGCGCCGCCCGCATGAACGCCGACAGCCTCTCTCTCTTCATCGCCGGAGTTCCCGCGCTGACGCTGATCCCGGGCCTCATCGCCGAGCTGCGATACGGCTTTTCTCCCTTCGGGGCGAACAGCCGATTTACCGGCACCGCGGTTCATCCGAACGTGCAGGCGGCGTATCTGGCGGTGGCCGGCATCATTCTCTGCTGGTTCGTCTGGCGTGTCGGCCGCGAGGCCCGCTTCCGCGTGGGGATGATCTCCGCCATCGTCCTCGTCTTCCTGGTCCTCACCCGGTCGAGGACCTCGATCGCCGCCGTGGGCGCGGCCTTGCTCTTCTCTGTCTTCCTGGTCATGGCGCGGGATTTCCGGCGCAGACTTCCTGCTCTCGCAGCGGCACTCCTGCTTTTCGCCGGACTGGGAGGTGTTCTCGACGCGGTGATTGCCTCCGGTTCCTCCAGTTCCGCGGGAATCCTCAGTATTGTTCGCGCTGGCCGCGACGATGCGGACTCCACTCCTTTCAACGGCCGGGTGGACCTTTGGAGGACTTGTCTGGGCTATGCGGCTGAGCGTCCCTGGACCGGCTACGGCTATGGCAGCTTCTGGTCAGCCAAGCGGATCGAGGATATCTCCGCCGAGGAGGGCTGGGCCCTCGAACAGAGCCATTCAGCCTATATCGATCAGCTTCTCGCCCTGGGCGTTCCCGGAGCCGCGCTGTATGTGCTGGTTCTGCTGGGCTGCTTCTCTGCCTGTATCGTTCGCTTCTTTCGCCACGAGGACACTTACGGCGCCTGGGCTGCGGTTCTCTTCTTCATTGCTCTCCATAACGCGACCGAGTCCACCGATATCATGCCGCTGTATACCAACTTCGCCTTCCACCTGATTGTTCTGCACACGGCGTGGATCAGGCCCGGATCTCCGTCCCGGGCCCGTCTTCCACTGGCGGAAGGACTCGCGGGCGGCTGGACAAATTTGCGCAAACGGGCCACGGATGGATAAGACGGAAGATACTCGCAGTTGGAGCCAGCGGATTCGAAACAGCAGAATCACGCACAATATCGCTGCGCTCTTCGGCACGCAGGCCGCCGCCTACGTCTTCCCGCTGCTTACGATCCCTTATCTCGCGCGGGTTCTCGGCCCCGCGCACTTCGGGATGGTTGCCTTTGCTCAGTCGCTTGGCCTTTACCTCGCCATTGTCGTCGAATTCGGCTTCCAGCTCTCTGCCACCCGGCGGGTAGCGCGCTTTCGCGACGACCGCGAGCAGCTTGAGCAGATCGTCTCCGGGGTCATGGGAGCGAAGGTCCTGCTCGCCCTCATCTGCATTGCCATCACTCTGGTCCTGCAGTACTTTATGCCGTCCTTCCACCACGACACGCTCATTCTCTGGGCCGGCGCGTTCTCGGGCATCGGGCAGGGTTTCAGCATGCTGTGGTTTTACCAGGGAATGGAACAGATGAAGCTTCCCGCAGCCATGGATATGCTGGGGAAGGCGGTCGCCGCCGCCGGCGTCTTCCTCTTTGTCCATCGCCCGCAGGATGCCTGGAAAGTTCTCGCCCTGCAGTGCATCTGCTACTGCGGAGCTGCACTTGTTCTGCTCGTCATCGCAAGCCGCGAGGTCCGGGTGCGATGGCCTCATCCTCGGGAGACCCGGCAGGCGATTCGCGACTCGGCTGCGATGTTTCTCTTCCGCAGCTCTGTTGGGCTGTATACGACGGCCAATGCGCTCATCCTGGGCGCCGTGGCGAACCCGACTGCCGTGGCCTTCTACTCCGGGGCCGAGCGCCTGACGAAAGCTCTGCTGAACATGCTGAACCCGGTGAGCCTGAGCCTCTATCCGCGGCTCTGCCGCCTGATCGCGACCGATCGCAAGCGCGCTGTCTGGCTGGCCCGCGTCAGCCTCGGAGCCATGACCCTGGGCAGCCTGCTCCTCGCGGCGGGGGCATTTGTGGCCGCGCCCCTCATCATCCGCATCGTGCTGGGCAAGGGCTATGAGGCAGCCGTGCCGGTGATGCGTGTCCTCTCGCTGCTGCTGCCGGCCGTCGCAGTCAGCACGGTTCTCGGACTCCAGTGGATGCTGCCCTTGAGGATGGATGCTGCCTACAACAAGATCATCGTCTCGGCCGGATGCCTCAACCTGGCGCTGGCCTTTCTCTGGGCTTCACGATGGCAGCAGCTGGGCATGGCCTGGGCCGTCGTCACATCGGAATATATGGTAACCGCGGCGGTGTTCATTGTTCTTACCCGGAGAAGATTGAGCCCATTCTCCGATAACCCTGAGCTGCGGCTGCAGATTGAAAAAGGCCTGGCGCAGGCAGGAGAGATGGCGCAGGAGGGAGGGTCATGCTGAAGAACGAAGCACAATCCCTCCAGGATGAAGCGCACGGCGGTCCTCCCATCGTCTGCCTCTCTGGCATGTTTTGGGATGAGCATTGGTCCAGCCAGCAGCAGCTCATGTCGCGGCTCGCCGCCCGCTGCCGCATTCTTTATGTCGAGCGGCCCGTCTCCTTGCTGAGCTTCTTTACCGGAATCAGTGACGCCTCGGTCGGACGGCAGTTCTGGCGCTGGCTGAAGGGAGGCCTTCGTTATGAGAGCCCGACGCTGGCCATTCTCACGCCGCCTCCCATCTTTCCGCTGCGCTTCCACCCGATCGTCAACCGGGTGAACGAATGGATGCGCCTGCGTTCGGTTCGCCGCGCCATGCGAGCGCTCAACCTGAATGCCCCTATCTTGTGGATTTATGAGCCGGACGCCGGACGCGCCGTGGGCAGGCTCGGAGAGGCCGTTAGCCTGTATTACTGCGCCGACGATTGGGCGGCTGCGGGGCAGTGGTGGAACATCGCGCAGCACATCCGCGCCCGTGAGGAAGAGCTCGCCTTGAGGGTTGATCTGATCGCCGGGACATCCACCAAAATCGTGAAGCGATGGGCGGAAACCCACCCCGACACCTTCCTGGTATCGAACGGAGCCGATGTGGAGTCGTTCCGTATGGCGCGCAACCCGGAGATCCCAATACCAGAAGATCTGCTGCGGATTCCCGCGCCCCGGATCGGGTACATCGGATTCGTCGATGGCAGGTTCGACACTGCGCTCTATGAGCGCCTGACCCAGCGGCATCCGGAGTGGCAGTGGGTGATCATCGGGCCGCTGATGGAAAAACATGTCGATCTCTCACGCCTGCGGCAGAGGAAGAATGTCCACTTCTTCGGGCCGCGTACGCGCGCGGAGCTGCCCGCCTATTTGAAGGGTCTGGATGTCTGCACGATCCCATACCTCTCGAATGTGCTGACCGAGAGCGTCTTTCCTCTCAAGCTCTTCGAATATCTGGGCGCTGGACGCCCGGTGGTCTCAACCGGACTGCCTGAGCTTGCCCCCTTCCGCGAGTATGTGCAGATTGCGCCGGGGCCTGAGGAGTTCGAAGAGGGCATCCGGAAGAGCCTGAGTGAGCCGCTTCCGGCCGCTTCAGACGAGTTCCTCGCCGGGCATTCCTGGGATGCCAAGGCGGACTATCTCTGGAACCTTCTCATCCGTGCGGTACAGAACAAAGCGGGTTCGAATCACGGCGATGTTTCCAGGAGCGACGGCGAAACCTCGCCAGAGATGCAGGCAGTGAATTCCTTAGAGCATGGAGAAATCAGTGATCACAACGCAGAAGATTCTACTCTTGCCTATGAGCGGCCTGGGGGACGCGATCTGCTATCTCCCGTTTGTACAGATACTCCGGTCGCGGTTTCCGAAGGCGGAGATCGTAGCCATTGTGGCTTCGCCCGCGGCCCGCACCATCCTTGAGGGAAGCGGAGCCAATCTGGAAGTAATCGTCTTCAATCGCGGGGACAGCAACTCAGGATGGCGAACCGTGATGGATCTGTTGCGGACGATACGCCGCCGCAAGTTCGACATCGTGATCTCCGGCGCCCATGCGAATTCTGTGCGCGTACCCATCTTTGCCTTTTTCAGCGGCGCAAGAACCAGGATTGGCGCCGGCTCCGAGCGCTTGAGCTTCCTCTACAATCGCCGCGTCGATGTCCGCGCCGATGCGCACTACTTCGAGCGCTACCGCAGCCTGCTCTCCGGAGCAGGTGTGGAGATCGAACCGGAGGGGTATCGCCCGGCGATTCAGCCGCCGATCGAGGCGAAAGAATCTGCCATGCGGATCTGGAAGGAGGCCGGTCTCAGCGGATCGCAGCTTGTGGTTGGCATGGCCTCCGGAGCCGACCTCAATCCTCGGGGGCGCTGGAAGCCGTATCTCAAACGGTGGACGACCGAAGGCTATGCGGAGGTCGCGAAGTGGGCTGCCCAGGAGTTAGGCGCACGTGTCGTGATGGTAGGCACCCGGGAAGAGGCTCGCCTTGCCGATGAGATCGCCTCGATCTCCGGAGTTCCGGTCGTCAACCTCTGCGGAAAGACCGGGCTGGGAGAGCTCCAATGGCTCGTCAGCAAATGCAACGTCTTCGTCAGCAATGACACTGGAACGATGCACATGGCCGGCGCGATGGGAACCCGCCTCCTCGCTCTCCTGGGCCCCACCAGTCCGGACTATTGCCGCCCTCCCGGGGAAGCACATCACATCGTCCAGGGACAAGCACCCTGCTCCCCCTGCTATCCGCATCCGACCTGCAATCTGGAGAGATGCCGCGCCATGGACAACATTGCAGCGTCCCAGGTGATCGACGGCATCTCGTGCCTGCTGCAAGCGCGCGAGCTCCAAAGCGTCCACGGCTAACAGGGGACACGAAAGCGCGGCGGATTCTAGGGCGCGCAGAATCTTCTCTTCCGTGTGACCCTTCCTTCCCATGTCCTGGCTCTCCTCTTCCTCTTCAGGGAACCCCGGAGACCGCAATCTCTCGACTGCAAAACGGATTAGCTTCGGATTTTGGTTCATTGAGGTTTGCGGGCGAATATATCTCGGCGCCGTCGTAGTCGGGAGTGTGAGGTGGGAAGCGCTGTTGGCCTGCTGTGTCCGCAGGGTTCTATCACCAGTCGAGTTGCTGAGCATCCGGCATCCTCACGTCCTGATCGACTCCGCTCCTTCGCTTCGTCCGCCACTGCCGCTCACGTCCGGTCAAACGAGCGACCTTCCGGGTGAATCCGGGATATCGGCTGTACATCGCTCGATAAAAAAGCGGTTTGATCCCCATCTGATCCATCCTCAAGGAAGGTTTGTGTGCGCATTGGAAAATCGCTCGCGCGGCCACGGATGTGAACCAGGGCGGGAACGCCTCGCGGAAACTTAGAGGCTGCGTCAGCGCGCGCAATGCGAGAGAGGGACCATCCTCTCGTCCGAGTTGCGCTAGGTTTCGCTCGCGCACCTTCATCTCTGCCTCATAGGCTTGGGGAGCAGTTTGCGAGGGATCTTCCTGTCCCTGCCAAATGGTGTCGCGATATTCGCACGAGGATAGCGGCAGGGAGGAGACGTCCCCGTTGGCCAAGGAACAACCGCGCCGCGGCACTCTTCTCAATCCTGACAGGATTGCGTAGATCGGTTGGAGAAAGGGGATGCCGAGCGCCGCAAAGACCCCATACCTCCATTTGCTTTTGCGAATGATGGTATGCAGGTTCAACCATGCCTTCCAAACCGGCATCCCGGCGATTCCATCGGACATCGAGACGATGACATCCGATCCCAGGTCACTCACATTGTTGATCGGCAAGAACACGCGCGCTTCGGCCCTCGTTGGAAAACGGACCAGGCGATCGGCCATGGACCGCGCGTAGGGCCTCATTTGCGCATCCCCAAATCCGAACAGGTCGGCGGCAACGCGATAGGCCTTCGCGTACGTGCGTATTCCAGCTTGCAACTGTGCGATCGTCAACTCATCATTCAACTCCGCTTGCCGGCTCAGTTCACTCTCGGCCTTGAATACGGGAACGACTTCGCCCTCAGGCAATTGCTTGTGGTCGACCACCGTCCCGTGGGGAGCCCGGACGCAGGCCTCCAGAGCGGGAACAAACTCAAAGATCGCTTGCGCGTGCCACTGCGCATCCGACTCATCGGCCAACACCGCGTCGACCCAGTTCTGTGGAGTTTTCGTCCAGTGCGCCCGCAGCATCGTGCCCATATACATTCCGAAGAGCTGCGGGTGATCGGGGCGATCCAGGATGCCAAGGTGCAGATTCTCTTGGATCTGCGCGTTCCAACCGACGTCGATGATGGCGGCACGATGGCGGCGGAAGAGTCCGCGCTGTTCGAGGTATTCGCCGATCAACCTCTTCGACCGCTTCAGCAGTTCGTCCTTGTGATTCCGTATAGCGGTGTGGCGCAGCACTCGGTGGAACGGTCCCCATTGAAGGTAGTAAGACGGCAACGCGGCGTCTATGTCGTCAATCCCACAATCGATTGCCGCCTGTCTGATCAACCCTTCCGGCAGCCGCAACGGCGCCAGGACGTTCCGTAAAGAATGATGTGCTGTATTCAGGTCGATCTTAGAGATCTCCCGGATTCCCATATCCTCCATCGCATAGAGCATTGCGGTGTGGCGCGAAAATCCGATATAGGTTGCATTCGGTAAACTTCCGCTCCGATAGACAAGCGGCGCCAGGTCCACGAAGATATCCTTCAGAATGGAGCCCTCTCGTGCGACAAAGAAGACATTTTGAATATTCTCTTCCGCGCACCGCCGAAGGGCGCCATGAAGAAAGGCCGCATAAATAGGGCCTAACGAACGGGTGCCAACGGATTCAGAGAAGGAGCCGTACTCGCCGGAAGTAGAAGTCGCAAAGGCCGCGGCCACGAAGCCCGCATGGTGAGGATCTCGCTTAACATACTTCCAATCGAACTCCAGGCCGTGATACCGCTGAACTTCATGTCGATCGCGGACCACGTACGCCGAAATCGACTGCTCGGTGGCCCGGACCCCGTCGTTCACGGGATTGTCCCCGACATGCAATACTTCGGTGGCAGCGACATTCTCTTTTATCAATACATGCCGAAACAGCGCGCCGGTCCTCTTGAGCTGGGCCAAGTCGCCGGACACGTAACCAGCGTCGAAGATCCCGTAAAAACCGCATGCATCCAGAAGTTCGCCCACATGATGTCCCAGATACATATCGGAAACATAAATGAGCCGGAAACCCTTGAACTTCAGATGGCGGAGCGCGTCCACCATGGGAGCATTGGCGTAACAGACCGCCTTCTCCAACGCGACTTCGTGCGCTTCCAGACGGCTTGCCAGTTCTGGATGTTGCTCGTCAAGGTCCGGCGCGATTTCGGCGACCCAGGCGCGGCAGAGCTCCTTCAGGTTACAGTCCGGATCGAGTCCGCGACCTATGTTCGCGGAGGTTACTTTCCGATATCCCTGCGCGCGGGCAGCCAGACTGTCCTGCTGCGGCCGAACATGAAGCCGGATACACTCTTCCGTCAACCAGCGCGCCGCCCCCTCCACAACCGCTTGCGGATGACAGCGGCGAAAAAGGAGTGTGTCAAAGACATCAAACGACAGCACCGAATAGGGATGGCGCAGACGCATTCCCTCCAGCGAAGAAATCAATCGGCTAAACGAGCTGAACTTGTAGGGCCTGATGTTGTTATCTCCTGAAAAGAGTCCCATTGGGTGTCCTCACGATTGAAGCGCAGAGGGCCCGGATGCCGCCTGTGTCATGCTTCTAGCAACAATGCATTCGCGGCATACGTGCAACCCGTTCATGCGCTAAATGCTCCCAGGTAAGCCCTGGCGGCAATTTCGGGATTATGCTTCATTTGAACGGTTGTGTATGCGGAGTGACAGTAACTGCGCCACTCGGCATGACTTTCAAGAAGTGTTCGAAGCTTCTCGGCAAGATCGTCTATGCTGCCGCTGCAAAAAAGCATGGCCGCTTTCCCGTTGTTTGCGATCTCCCGGTGGACGGGGAGGTCGCTCACGAGGCACGGTAGACAGTGCGCCATCGCCTCCAACGTAACGAGAGAACTGCCTTCCGGACCGAGCGACGGGCTGACAAAGAGATCGGCAGCTTCATAATAGGGCGACACGTCGGCCTGGAATCCGACGAAACGCGCATCGATGCCAGCCGCCTTGCGCTCTAGCTCAGCTCGATATTCACCATCACCCACGATCGTAAGTCGTAGCCGAGTGCCAGCCTGATAGGCGTTCAAGTGATGGAGTGCGCCCAATAATACCTGCAGCCCCTTATATTCCACCAGCCTGCCTACGAAGAGAATGTTCACTGGGCTATGGGTTGGAGGAGGTCTCAGCCTGGACGGTGGAATACTAGCGACCCAGTTTGGGATCACGATCACCTTGTTCTCTGGCACCAGCCCTCGGACTTCTCTGCCAACTGCGTCCGACACGCAGATGATCCTGCTTGCGAAATGAGCAAGACGCTGGTAGAGGAAGCGCGCGGCAAATCTTCCAGGCGCCTGGTACCAGTACCTGACTTCGATATCGAAGCTAAGGTGCCTGGTAGCGACTGCCGTGCGCCCCCACAGTCGGGCGAACGGGATAAGGAGAATCTCTGAGTATCCATTGATCTGAACCGTATCAATGTCGTAGCGAATGAGCAGATAGGGCAGGAGGCACAGGGCGTACAAGATCTGGAACATCTTAGAGAAGCCGGTAGAGCAAGGCAGAGTGAATACCTTCACCCGTAGCTTGCGTAGACGCCTGGTTATCTCAGGGTGAGCACATAAAGCAAAGAAAGTGAGGTGTTCCCGAAGCGGTCCAACCAGGTTCTCGAGATAGATCTCAGCACCGCCAAAAGATGCTCCCAGATCGATCAGGAGCACGTGCTTTTGCTTGCGTGTGGGTTTCACTGAAGTTCTCCTTCAAGGCGGGGAGTAGAACCACGGAGGGCTCGGAGTGGGGTTGGATCGTTGAACCAGGCCAGAGGCGGCAAGAGCGCTGTTGTGTAAGCTCGTACTTGGAATCCCGGCGTCGCCGAATCTTAAGCGGCGATGGTGAGGCGAAGGTGAGGTCCTGGATCCAAGCTTGATGTGCCTGGGAGCGGCAAAGCCCACATAGATACTTGAGGGGGGAGCTGTTGGACGATCCCTGCAGGCGGCCACGAGACATTCGTAGTTGCTCCGCAGTGTGTTCTGTTTCTTGACGTCGTGTCTCCGGTGCAGGCTTGATTCAGTCCCGAGCCATCGTAACCATTTCATTTGGCCCGTTCTGAGCAGTCGCTGAACGATCCGGCTCACGGATTAGGCAGATCCGCGTCTAGGCGGATTCAGCGAACCTGCATTCTGCAGACCTGTTGAGCGTCCACCCCAGGACGCTCCAGTTCATCAATCCCAGCCCTCCGTCGGTTGCGAGGCTTGCCCAGGCCGCTCCGTGCCAGCCGTATCTGGGGATCAACCACAAGTTGAGTGCGAAATTGCCTCCGGCAGCCACAATCTGGGTCACGGACCG
>DASYYO010000373.1:0-6822 GCA_035933805.1 Acidobacteriaceae bacterium
GCGCGCCAGCAGGATGGTGATTCCATGGTCGCCGATCGGGCCGGAGAGGAGCACCTTATCGCCGGGGCGCACGGAGCCTGCATCGATGCGGAGGTGCGGCAGAGGAGAGCCGATGCCCGCGGTCGTAATGTACATGCCGTCTGCCTTGCCCCGTTCCACAACTTTGGTATCGCCGCTGACCAGCGCAACCCCGGCTTGCTTCAGGGCCTGAGACATGGCTCGAACCTCGGCTTCGAGAACCGCCGCAGGCAGACCCTCCTCGAGGACGAAGGTGACCACCATCGCCAAAGCCCTGGCGCCGGAGACGGCGAGGTCGTTCATCGTTCCATTGACCGCCAGCTCTCCGATGGAGCCGCCGGGAAAACGCAACGGCTTGACGACAAAGCTGTCGGCGGTAAAGGCAATCGGGCTGCCGTTGAGGTCCACCATGCCCGCATCCCCCAGCGGCTCGCGGAGGCTTCCGAGGAGCAGCGGCGCGAACAGGCCTTCAATCAGCCTGCGGCTTGCCTTGCCTCCTGCCCCATGCGCCATCTCAATCTGCGGATCACGAAAGCGAACCGCGGGTGGAGCGCTCTCGCGAGCGGAGGCGTTGGCCACCGGCTCAGGCTCTACGCCACGGAGCTGATGCTGGTCACCAGCGTCTTGCGGAATTCGTAGTTGTAATATGCTGCGCATGAGCCCTCTGAGGAAACCATGAGCGCGCCGATGGGATGCTCCGGCGTGCATTCCCGGCCGAACAGTTTGCATTGCGCGGGTTGCAGGACGCCTTTGAGCACCTCGCCGCACTGCGCCGACTTTGGATCGGCGACCCGCGTCTCGGGCACGGAAAAGCGGCGCTCCGCATCCCACTCCGCGTATCTTTCGCGGATGCGCAGTGCCGACTGGGAGATGAAGCCCAGACCGCGCCACTCGAAATAGGGGCGCAGCTCGAAGACCTCGGCCATCGCCCGCAGCGCCGCGCGATTGCCCTCCCACGGCACCACGCGCTTGTACTGGTTTTCCACCCGGGCTTCGCCGGCACGCATCTGGCGCAGCAGCATCACGATGGATTGCAGCAGGTCCAGCGGTTCGAATCCCGAGGTGACCACCGGCTTGCCTTCGGTCCTGGCGATCCATTCATACGGCCGGCAGCCAATCACCGTCGAAACGTGTCCGGGTCCGATGAATCCGTCCAGGCGCATGTCCGGCGAGTCAAGAATGGCGCGGATCGCCGGCACAATCGTGACGTGATTGCAAAAGACCGAGAAGTTCCTGAGCCCCTCGGCCTTCGCTCCCATGATCGTCAGCGCTGTCGAAGGCGCGGTCGTTTCAAATCCGATGGCGAAGAAGAGAACGTGCTTATTCGGATTCTTTCTCGCCAGCTGCAGAGCGTCCGCCGGCGAGTACACGATGCGTACGTCGGTCCCGCGCGCCTTGTGTTCGAAGGGGCTGCCGTGTGCGCCGGGCACGCGCATCATGTCGCCAAAGGCCGCGAAGATAGTATCCGGCGCCTGCGCCAGCGTGAGCCCGTCGTCGATTCTTCCCATCGGCAAAACGCAGACCGGGCACCCGGGACCGTGGATGAGCTCGATATTTGCCGGCAGAATGTCTTTGAGTCCGAAGCGGTAGATCGCATGCGTGTGGCCGCCGCAGACCTCCATGATGCGATAGTGCCGTCCGGCATCCGCCAGGCGGTAGATCTCTTCAGACGTCCTGGCGATCAGCTCGGGGTCGCGGAATTCATCGACATAGCGCATCAAGAACCTCCTGCAGAGTCCCGCGTCTGTGCGTCACGCTGCGGGTTTACCGTCATTCTTTAAGCTCCATCCGGGGAGCGGCCAGGATCTCGGGCCTCCTCCAAACCATACCCACGGACCTCTTCCATAACGATCTCGGTCTCCCCCAGCGCATGAAGCAGCCGCATCTGCTCCATGGCATCTTGCTCGCTGATCTTCGACATGGCAAATCCTACGTGGACGAGCACCCAGTCGCCCGCCGCCGGCATGTCGTCCTCAAGAAGTCCCAGGTGGACCCGGCGGCGCACCCCCGCCACCTCGACCACACCCTGGAACGCCTGACCGGGAAGAATCTCGACAATCCGTCCGGGAATCGCTAAGCACATGGCAGGTAGTCCTCGATTCTCACGTCCGCATTCGACGTATCGTAGTTAGACGTATCGTAATCTTTTGTCTGTCCGTCGAACTTAAAGAAATACTCGAACTTGCCCCTCTGTCTGTACGGGGATGCACCGAAACAAAATGCTCATACCGGCGCCTCACCCAGGAGCCGTCGCACCAGGTTCCTGGTTGCCTGGACGGCTGCATCTACGGCAGCCTCGACAGGCTCGCTGAGACCGATGTGGCCCTCCTGGCCGCCCAATGTGCCCGGTTCACACCCTACCAGCAAGACCCGCTTCAGCGGAGCCTGCATCGCGGCCGCCATCCGAAGCACATTCAGGGGATTCATGCTGTGCGGTTCGACGAAGTTGCCGCCCAGCGATGAGGCCGAGGCCGGGTCGTTCCAGTCAGGCTCGATGACACTCACGGTTCCCGGCTGCTGCCCGTGGGGAAAGGCATCGATGAGGATGGTGCTCTCATAGCCATCTTGCAAAGCAAACATCAGGTCGAAGCCGCGGATGCCGAAGTCTGCGATCTGTACTTCTTTCGGCAGGCCGCACTGCGCCAGGCGCTTGACTACCTCGACCCCGAAACCGTCGTCGCCGAGAAAGATATTGCCGATCCCGGCGATCAGAATTCCAGGTTTGGGAGCGGCCTGGGCGTTCTGCTGTTCCTGCTCGGGCAGACGCCGGATCTCGGACGGATCGAAGAAGAAGCGATGGCCGGGCTGCCGCAGCAGTCCCAGGTCCCGGCCGGGGTCGTCATCCAGAACCACGCAGACGTGCTGCTTGCCTTCGTAGTCCTGTTCCAGAGCCTCGACCGTGGCGGATTGTCCGGCGAGCGCCAGGTCAAAGATATCTCCGCCGCTTCGCGGAACCAGCCGGACACGGTCGCCCGGCCGTACAGCAACGCCGTCAGCTTCCACGCAATCCAGTGGGGCTTTGTTTTCCAGGAGGTTCCATTCCCATTCGTTCATCGCGCCTCCTCCTTGGCTGGAGCGATCCCGCGCAGCACGCCATGGAGCTTCATGAACTGCTCTTCGGGCATCGTCTCCGTGCGCTCGAGGATGGCCTTTGCGCGGTCGTCCGATTGCCGCATCTCTCGCTTCTCTTCGTCCGTGAGCGTCAGAATGCGGAGCGAGAGGATCTCGTCGATCTCGGTCCCGTCAAAAAGATTGCCGGCGCTCTCGGGAGCAATCTCCGGGTAGTCATACAGGATGATCGGCGAAGAAAGCATTGCCTGGGCCTTGCCGCGTTCTCCGGCCAGGACCGGCCATGTGCCGGTGTTGGCACAGGAGGCGGCGAGCGCGGCGAGTCCCTCGGGAGGATCGAGCAGCGAGACAAATTCACCGCAATCCACGCCCAGGATGGTGTGAACAGAGACCAGCGAAAACATCAGCGCTTCGTCCCGTCCAACGTCTTCGCGGAGAGCGAAGGGGGCGAGATTGCGGATAAGAACAGAGATTTTGATTACACCCTTCTCCGCCGCCGCCGCCGGCTGCGCGAAGAATTCGACCGATCCGAAGAGCGGCTGCGATTCGCGAACGATGACGCCCACGGTTTGCTGATCCTCATCGCGCAGAGATTCAAAGTGGGTTCCGCCAGGGAAGGCGAAGTGCATCACCGGACGGGAGGAGAGCGCGGAGGGCTCAACCGGAGCAGAAACGATCTCACGCTCCACGGCCTCCTGCCAGGGAAGGAAGCTCCGGCCGGCTACCTCCAGGCGGTCGACACGTTCAAACTCCGGCGTCACACCCTCCGGTAGCTCTACTCCCGGAGTTTTGAGTCTCCCGATCGAGCGCTGGACGATTTGCAGGAACCGCACCTTGACGGTCAGCAGCGTGGCAGGCCCCGGCCTCAGCAGGCACTCGGTTCGCATGAGCCACGCCTCCGAGCCCTCCTCCTGCTCACAGTACGACCTGGGGCAGAGGACGCCAAAGTTCCATCTTTGCTGGTTCTTTACCGACGAGGGGCGATAGGGATAGAGCATGTACCCCTCGTAGAGCACTGCCTCGGCCACTCTCTCCACTGCTTCCAGATTCACGATTTCACCACCGCTTCGGCCGGAAGCATGTTCTCCAGGGTCTGTTCCCAGGTGGGGATGCCGTGCTCGCGCTTGTACGCAGACAGCCGGTCGAAGACATCTTTCCGCAGCGTGAGCCATGCGCTGTTGGGATAATAGGCGTCCATCATCTCCCGCCAATCCTTCAAGGAGAGCTTGAACGTTGTCTCGCGGTCCCATGGAATCGGAGCCACTTGCAGGCCGCTGTCCGGCTGAGCATAAAACACAGTTCCGCTGAACAGGATGCGCAGGGGGATCTCTCCCTCGGCGAGCCCGTGGAAGTATTTCGTCGCCGCCACATTGAAGTCGAAGGTGCAGGGAACAGGCAGCTCCACGGTTGTACCGCTGCCTTCAAAAGCCGGCACGACAAGATTGACGTGGGTCCACAACAGGCTGCGCAGAGTCTGGCTCCAGCGGTCGGGCTCGCCAAAGAGATCGAGCATCCGATGCTGCTCTTCGGGGGTATAGCGCCGCCGGCCTGCCTCAATCTGGATCTGGCAGCGAAGAGCGATCGTGTGGATCGCCTCGCGGGGGGAAGCGTTGTCAATCTGCAGTTGAAAGCCCAGAAGAGGGACGGCGGCGAACGGTGCCGCTGCAGCCTGGGTCACCTGGAAACGGAGGTCAGGCATTGGACCCTCCGGGGATGCGGCCGGCCCTCGACCGCAGATCTGAAAAGAAGCCAGCAACCTCCGTCCACACCTCCGTGCCTCCGGAAAGGCCTCTCCAGTTCGAGCGGATCAGGCCGACGAGCCGATAGCATTCATCGATCGGAGCGAGGTAGTACTCGGCGGCGGCCGCTCCATGCGTATAGCCCACCCGGCTGACCAGCAGCGCCTCCACGTCCGGCTCGAGCCGGCGCAGCGCAGGGTTTTGTTCCACGATCTCGCTCCAGGCATCCAGCGGCAACAGGGACTCGACTGCTCCGGCAGGGCTGGGGTAGAGTGCGATCACTCTGCCCTCGACGCTCGATTCAAGGAAGAAGGCCATGTTGATGGGGATCATCAGGCTCTCCCATTCGGCGTCCGTCATCTGGAAGTCCGCAATCTGCTGGAGTCGCCGTGAGACGCGCTTGTACTTCGCTCCCTGTACCCCGTCGAAGAGGAGAGCGCATGCAAGGCAGGCGCAAACGATCTGCCTCGATGCCAGAGCGATCAGATGAGGGTGTTCTTTTTCGAGCGCCGCGCTGCACATCTCGCAATGTTCCACAGGCTGCGTGGTACCACGGCGGCCGGCGGCAAACTGCCGCAGCGCGCCAAAGGCCTGTTCAAAGCCCGGATATATTTCTTCAGGCATGATCACCTTCATCCCCGGAGCTCACCGGCCTGATTTGCCCCTTCATTTTTGAACACGTGAGAAGACGGCGAAGATGCAGCGAGGGGATGCCCGATGAGACTCTCCAGGGGAACAAAGCCCGAGGCCGGCGGAGCCTCCAATCCCTCGATCGAGAGAGAGGCGACATCGGGCGCCTGCTCGTAGATGCCTTCCTCGATGCGCGCCCGAAGCTCTGCAAGCATCGGCGCGTGCGGGTGGCCGGAGGTCTTCGCCCGCAGCCGGACCGCTCCCGCCTCGATGCTCATCAATTGGAGGGTGCAGTCCATCTTGCGCAAGGGAGTGCGCATGCGTTCGAGGGCTCTGTGCACACGGGTTTCAAGATCGTCGGGGTGGAGGGAATAGAGAACCAGCAGACTGCCGAGCAGCGGGTCCTGGCCGAACTTGTCGAGGATCTCCCGAGCCGGGCTCGCCGAGTCGAAGACGATCTCCATCATGCGCTCCAGCCCGGAGCCGTGAATATCCATCAGCAGGCGCAGCATCTGTTTGGCCGCAACCTTGGCGGCGCTCTCCGGCAGCTCTTCGAACTCAGCGATGAGTTTCCCGAGCTGCCGGACCTGGTCCTGAAAGTCCCCTTGGTTCTCCACGGATCTCCTTCGTCGTTCTTCTGCTTCCCGGGAACCGGCAGGCTGGAGCGGATTTCCTATTGCCATGCGCCGCCGGGTTCTGGGAAGTGCGGCTTTTCTTGATGAAAACCCGCGTAGAGGGCAGCGCTCCGGGGTACGCCTATAGAAAATCCGCTCTAGGGTTGAACGCCGAACGTCGGGGAGTGGTGCGTCTCCAGAACCTTGCCGTTGCCTAGATACATGTGCACGCCGCAGGGGAGGCAGGGGTCAAAGCTGCGGACAGCGCGCATGATATCGATTCCCTTAAAGTTGTCCGGGCCGTTCTCCTCAAAGATCGGGGTATTTTGCACCGCGTCTTCGTACGGCCCGGGAGTGCCGTAAATATCGCGCGGATTGGCGTTCCACGGAGTGGGGGGATAGGGGTGATAGTTGGCAATCTTGTGTCCGCGAATCACGACATGGTGCGAGAGGACCCCGCGTACCGCCTCATGGAAGCCGCATCCGATCGCCTCTTCCGGCACCTTGAAGTCGTTCCAGGTTTTGGTTCTGCCTGCATGCAGCTCGGCCAGCGCCTGCTCGGCGAAGTAGAGTGCGCATGCGGCCGCATAAGCTTGGAAGTAGGTTCGAGCCCGGTCGCGCTCGATGGCATTGCTCCACTTCGGAATCTTCCACTCGAACTCCACCTCGGGCTTCGACATGGTTTTGGGCAGATAGATCTTGACGCTATGGCCGGTTGCCTTCACGTAGCCGAAGTCCACCAGCCCGGCCAG
>DASYYO010000374.1:0-2960 GCA_035933805.1 Acidobacteriaceae bacterium
GATTCTCGACACGAATGGGGCGGAGGCTCTGCTGGGACGCGGCGACATGCTCTTCCTGCCGCCCGGTACCAGCCGATTGCTGCGCCTGCACGCTCCCTATGTGAGCGAGAAAGAAACAGCAGCGGTGGTGGCATTCTGGAAAGATCAGGGCCTGGCCGAGTACGTGGAAGGTTTCCTGGAGTCGCCCAAGGAAGAGCGCCAGAATAATATGGAAGGCTCGAGCGCCGATGAAGATGAAAACGATCCGATGTTTGACGATGCGGTTCGGCTGGTGTTCGAATTCGGCAAGGCGTCGACGTCGCTGTTGCAGCGCCGCCTGAGAATCGGCTACGGACGCGCGGCCCACCTGATTGACCTGATGGAGCGCGATGGGCTGGTGGGTCCGGCTGACGGTTCTCGCCCTCGCGAACTGCTGAAGGCGCCGGGCTGGCTGCACGAGATATCGGTGGCTGAAGAATAGGTGGGGGATCCCACCCATCGCGCAAAGACAGCGCGATGGATGGGGCATCCGGCGTCCGGCAGGTCAGATGAAGGCGAAAGATCATGCTCGGTATTGGTGAAAAGCACGAACTCCCGACCGTCCTGCTGATCGATGATGACCTGGTCAGCCGCGAGGTGATTGCCACGGTCCTCACGTTGCATGGGCACATGGTCCACACCGCTGAAACCGGTGACGAGGCGGTGGAGATGTTGCAGTCGGGTTCGGTGGCTCCGGGCGTCATTCTGATGGATGCCCAACTGCCCGGTCTTAGCGGCGTCGACCTGATCACGCAGCTCCGCAAACTGCGCAGCACCGAGATCCTGCTCATCAGCGGGAGCACCCCGCCGGAAGATCTGGCGCGAGCGGCCAATGGATTTCTGATGAAGCCGTTCAGCCCGGAAGATCTGAAGAGAGCGCTGGGCGAGAGTGCCGCCAAGCCGAGAATGGATGCGGTTGAGCCCGCCGAACCGGTGGTCAATCCAGAGACCCTGGCTCAATTCCGGCAGTTGATGACTGAGTCAACAGTGCGTGAGATCTACGCGACCGTGGTCACTGACCTGCACAAGAGGCTGGCGGCGCTGGAAGAGGCCGTTCACCAGCGCGATAGCGACCAGGTCCGCCGTATCGGCCATGCAATCAAGGGCGGCTGCGGCATGGCCGGAGCGACGGAGGCGGCTCGGCTAGGCGACCGGTTGGAGTCAAACAGTGATCAAATGGATAACTGTGCCGATGCATTACAAGAGTTGTATTCGGCGACAAAGAGGCTGGAGCGTATGCTTGAGAGGGAATTTCCCGCTTAACATCCGGTTGCTCTTTGCGCAAGGCGCAGTGTTTCCGGTATCTTTTTGATTCGAACGGCGTACCTGCCGCTCGGTGTCATGAACTGCTTGGAGGGTAGGGTCCGTGGATCAACCAATTCGCATCGTACTTGCCGACGATCATCCGGTAGTCCGGATTGGTGTGCGCAACATGCTCACCGAGCGCGACGGCTTTGAGGTCGTGGGCGAAGCCGACGACGGCGACGAAGCCATTACCCAGACCCTTGAGCAGACCCCCGACATCCTTCTTCTCGATGTGCAGATGCCGCGGCTGCCCGGCCTGGAAGCCATGCGGGCCATCATGAACGGCTCGCCAACGGTCAAGATCATCCTCCTCACCTCAACCATCACCACCCAGCAGATCATCGAGGCGCTGCATATCGGAGCGCGCGGGATCGTTCTTAAGGATGCCCTGGCCGGGGCGTTGCACACCGCGATTCGCACCGTCTACGCCGGTGACTACTGGATCGGCGGAAAGCGGGTGGTGAACCTGGTTTCGGCCCTGCATGAGCTGATGCGCCAGGCGCAGCCGCCGCAGCGCAAGACCTACGGCTTGACGCCCCGCGAACTCGACGTGGTGGGCTGCATCGTGGAAGGCTGCAGCAACCGCGACATCGCGAAGCAGTTCTCGCTGAGCGAGGAAACCGTGAAGCGCCACCTGTCGAACATCTTCGATAAGACCGGCGTCTCCACGCGGCTGGAGCTGGCGCTGTTTGCGATCGCGCACCAGTTGGTGGCGCCTCAGCAGAGCTAGCTTCCTATTCCGCTATTGAGGTCTCGGAAGGAGTTGGCGCATTCAGCGCCAACTTCCGCTCATCTGATTCCCGCAGAAATCTGCTCGGGGCGATTCTGCCCAGGTGTCGGCAATACAGCCGCCCATCCCATAAAATGCTCCGTTGATCCCGAAGTGCTTGCGCATGCCTGGATGGTGCTCTAGCGTTTGCCGTTGCGGAGGCTTTGCATCCGCTGGAGGCGCAAATGAGAAAGAACTTCCTGGCTGCGATCTGTTTGTCCTGTGCACTGAGTGCGGGAGCAGGGGTGGCTCCGGCGCAGAGCCCTGAAAACTCCCCTGACAGCACCTCGCCCAGCTACGACATGAAAGGACAATCTCTCCTGGACCTCGCGGTGGTGCAGAAGAAGATGATTGATCTCGCTCAGACCTTACCCAGCGACAAGCTCACCTGGCGCCCTTCGCCGGATGCACGCTCCTTTGCGGAGGTATTCCTGCATGTTGCCGGCGAGCGGTACGGAATCCTGAAGATGATGGGTGCGCAGCCGCCGGCGAGCTTCAATCCGCATGATTTCGACAAGTCCACTACGGACCGGGAGCGCATCATAGCGGAGCTGAATCAATCGTGGGAGTTCACCCAGAAGACGATCAAAGGCATGAGCAATGCCGAATTTGCCAAGCTGCTGCCCAAGTTAGGCCCGCAGGCAAATGCAGGGGACGTTGTATACATCCTGGTCGCCGATGCGCACGAACACCTTGGGCAGCTCGTGGCATATTCGCGGGAGAATGGCGTGGTGCCGCCGTGGACTGCGGAACGGCAAAAGAAGAAGCAGGCAGCGGCTGCGGGTAAGTAGGTCTGCACGCCCGGAAATCCGCAAGGACGCAGGCCATTCCGATCGTCGCAGGCTCGACATCTCCCGGCGAAGGCCAC
>DASYYO010000386.1:0-33962 GCA_035933805.1 Acidobacteriaceae bacterium
GGTGGTGAACACCACGACGGGCACGCTCACGGGACTCTCTCTCACCGCCAGGGTCTTTTCTCTCGACAACAAGCTGCTCCTCCAAAAGCAGCAGGCCATGGATGCTCCTTCTGATGCGGTGACGTCCGGCTTTGCCCTGGATCTCGCTTCGCTGTTCTCAACAAACGTGGTGCTGGTCAAACTGGAGTTGAGGAACGCTGCAGGTCAGCTTCTCTCTGAGAATCTCTACTGGCTTGCGGCGAATGAGCCGCTCTACCGGCAGTTGAACAAGCTGCCTGCTGCGCTTTTATCTGCTTCTGCAAGCTCCCGGAGCGCCCAGGGCACCGTGCAAGTGCGGGTTCAACTGCAGAACTCGGGCACTGTGGCCGCGCTGGCCGGCAAGCTGACGCTTGAGAAGGCCGGCGACGGATCGAGAATCCTGCCTGCCTATTTCAGTGATAATTACGTCTCTCTGCTGCCTGGCGAGAGCCGCGAGATTGATGTCGAATATCCGGCATCCGCAGCGGACGGCGCGGCGAAGATCGCCATCCGGGGATGGAATCTATCACCGCTCGCGATCCCTGTAGCGCAGCAAAACTAAGCCGCGACTTCGCAGCCGCGGCGGTCAGTAGCTCTTTGCCATATACAGAAATCGCAAAAGGAAGAGCGCAGCCAAGAGGTAAAGCATCCAATCCCGTGCCATGGCCTGGCCGCGCAACAAGCGCAGCAGGGCAAAGCTGGTGATGCCGAAAGCCAGGCCGTTGGCGATCGAAAAGGTCAAAGGGATTGTGATCATGGTTAGAAACGCCGGTACGGCCACCATCGGATCAGCCCATTCAATCTCGCTGACGGCGGAGATCATGAGAGAGCCGACGAGAATCAGCGCTGGAGAGGTAGCCGCAGCGGGGATCATGGCAACCAGAGGTGCGACAAAGAGCGCGGCTAGAAACAACAGGCCGGTCACGATGGAGGCGATGCCGGTTCTTCCGCCGATTGCAACCCCCGCGGCGCTTTCGATGTATGTGACCACCGTACTGGTTCCTGCGAGGGAGCCGAGGATCGTTGCGGCTGCGTCTGCGAAGAGGATCTGGTTCAGGCGAGGAATCTCGCCGGTTTGCCGGACCAGGCCCGTCTTCTTCGTGACGGCCACCAGAGTTCCTACATTGTCGAAGAGATCGACAAAGAGAAAGACGAAGATGATTTCAAGCAGACCTGCGCCGAAGCTTCCCTTCAGGTGGAGCGCAGCTCGAATATCGAGATGAAAGGCGGTCGCGGTCATGTCCGCGAACCGGTAATGGGCGGGCGCCCAATGCACGATGCCGAGGGCAATCCCGGCGACCGTCGTGGCCATGATGCCCCAGAGCATCGCGGTCCTCACGCCCCAGGCCTGCAGTCCGGCGATAAGTAAGAGCCCTAAGAGAGCCAGCGCGGTTTGCGGCGCGCGCAGGTTCCCCATGGCGACTGTCGTTCCTGAACTGGGCACGATGATTCCGGCGTCCCGCAGGCCCACAAACGCAATGAACAGCCCCACGCCGGCAGCGACCGCAGCGAACAGCTCACGCGGAATTGCATTCACGATCAACTGCCGGATGCCTGCGGCAGTCAGCACAAGGAACACACAGCCGGAAAGAAAGACGCAGCCAAGAGCCGTCTGCCATGGCACTCCCATCCCTTTGACGACGGTATAGGTGAAGTAGGCATTCAAGCCCATGCCTGGAGCCAGGGCCAAGGGATAATTCGCAACCAGCCCCATGAGGATAGAGCCAATGGCGGCGGACAAGCATGTAGCGACGGCAACCGCGGCGACCGGCATACCCGCTTCGCCCAGGATGGCGGGATTGACGAAGACAATGTACGCCATGGTCAGGAAGGTCGTTGCGCCCGCGAGCACCTCCGTGCGCCAGGTTGTCCCACGGGCGCGAAGATCAAAGCGCTTCTCCAGAAAGGCGCGCGTCGGGCCTGGCTTGTCAACCAATCCATCAGCAGTTTGTCTTGCGGCGGACTTGATCATCGATCGGTTCCTTCAGTCAAACTGTGAATTCCTTTTCTAAGCCCCTCGGGACTACGGAGGACATCAGCCTTTGTGCTGTCCTGCTCTACTCCGGCAGGTGGTCCTGATAGCGGTCCCAGTGGGCGACGATGTCGGAGACGACGACGTTTCCGACGCGATAAGCTGCTTCGAGCGCGGGCAGGTAGGCGCTGTAATGCAGGATCTTCGTCTCAGCCAGGCTTTGCGCTGCGGTAATGCCAATGCGCTGCTGGTCGAAGTTGCTGGCCGTGCGGAGCACCAGTACGCGGTTGAGATCGACGCGCTGGGCATGAGCAAGGAAAGTAAGCGATTGGAGGATTCCGGAATCTTCCATTGCAGAGGTGACGAAGTTACCCCGATTGCCGGTCTGGTATTTGACCCAGTCGTTGGCCCACCGATCGAGAAGCTTGCCATGCCAGAAGGTTGAGGCGGATAAGGTATCGCCTTTGAGGACAAAAGGCGGCCGATGCGCATTCCTGCCGCGGAATTGGGAGCGGCGGGCGGCGAGATCGGGAGAATCATCGAGCTTGACGTCCCTGGTCTGGCGATAGGCCCAGTCTACGAGCTTGGGATTGAGATGAAAGACTGCGCCATCTTCCGCGGTGCGCGGTTGCTCGTATGGCACCGACTTGCGAAGAGGAACATACCCGGTCGGCCATCTGCTGGGAATCTCGCGGGCGTCGATTTCATGAGCCAGGTCCCCATCCACGATCCATTCGGCCCATGCTGCTGAACCGAGCGAGCCATCCTCCGGGTCGATGCCGGCAATTCCCGCAACCAGCCAATAGGCCTTGGTGAGGTCGAAGCGCGGGTCCAGGCCCAGGGCCATGATGCTTGCGGCGGCTCTGGCGGTTCCAACCCCGGCCAGTACGCCGAGAACTCCCTGGCCGTTCATGCGCAGATCGTGGTTGCCCTGCGGAAAAGGAAAGACATGGTCCAGGTGATCGCGTTCAACCCAGTATTGGTACTCCCCGGGTACGTCGCCCCGGTCTGCTCCGGGCTCGAACAATCCGATGACCACAACTTTGACTGGAATGGGAGAAGGGGGCTCGGCCATGCCGCTCTTCAGACAGGCAGCGAGAAAGGCCAGTAACAGGAGCGGCATTCGTAATCCCATATCGGAGCATAGACGGAAGGCTGTGTGGGAACCAATAGAAAAAATGGGCAACGCAGCCAGCAAGAGTGTTTTCACCACTGATCTGCGCCGGCTCGCGCTGGCCCAAACGGCCGGAGGAATTCCCTCCGCTGTGGAGCGTGTGTCGTGCTAATCTCGGGCATGAAGTGCAGACGTGTCCGGCTGCTGTCGTGGGCCTGCCTGATCTTCATTCTCTGCATCGCAGGCTGCCGCCGCGATCGACGCGGTGATGGCCTGATTCCGATCGCGTTTCAAACCGACTGGTATCCGCAGCCCGAGCATGGGGGCTTTTACGAGGCCCTTCTGAAGGGCTACTACCGCGACGAAGGCCTGCAGGTAACGATCCTGCCCGGTGGCCCCCTCAACAGCGTGGAGCAGCAGGTGGCGTTGGGTGCGGCTCAGTTCGCCATGGCCTCCTCCGACATGGTGCTCGAGTTTGATTCACAAGACCAGCACATGGTAGCGGTCATGGCTACAATGCAGCAGGATCCGCAAGCAGTCATGGTCCGCGCGGCCTCTCCGGTGCGCACGTTCGCTGACCTGGACGGCCATGCTGTCGCGGTCAAGCCAGGGTCTACCTGGTTTGAGTACCTGGTTCATCGCTATCGCTTAAAAAACGTCCGGGAGGTTCCCGCCACTTATAGCGTTGCTAATTTTCTTGAAGATCCAAATTACATTCAGCAGATCTTTGTAACCTCGGAGCCGTATTTTGCGCGCAAGGCCGGCGTTCCGGTGCGCACGCTGATGATCAGCGACACGGGCTATCAACCCTATCGCGTCGTCTTTACTTCGCGCGACTATATGGCCGCACATCCCGACGTCACAGCGAAGTTCGTTCGCGCCTCCATTCGGGGATGGCGCGACTATCTGGCGGATCCTTCGGCGGTGGATGCGGAGCTGCTCAAGCTGAACCCTGCGCTGAATCCTCAGCAGATGCGCTTTACCTGGCAAGCACTGAAGGATGGCCACTTCATCGACGGAGAAGATGTCTCCCGAATCGGCCGGATGGAACCGGCGCGCTGGACACAGATGTATGGGCAGCTTACCGATCTCAGATTGATTCAGCATCCCCTTGATCCGGCGACCGCATACACTTTGCAGTTTGTCCGGTAGCGTTGATTTGGGTGCTCGCCAGAACGGCAAAGGCTGATCTCCATGCCGTGCGTGCCTGGAAGAAGGAGTGTTTATGGAGGGAGTGGAGGACCGAGCGGCTGTTCAGAAGGATGTAGCAGGGCGGCGACTGCAGGATGAGGCTGAGATTGCCCGCCTGGTGAGGTTCACCGCCCTGAGCTTTGCCACCCCGTTTCCGGTTCCCTTCGGGGCAGCCATCGTGCACAGCGATACTCGTGAGCTGCTCTACCGGGGAAGAAATGCCGTGGCTCGGGAGAAAGACCCCAGTGCGCACGCGGAGACGAGAGCCGTGCGCAAAGCATGCGGAAAGCTGGGGCGCCCCTCGCTGGCGGGCTACACGCTCTACAGCACCTGTGAGCCATGTCCCATGTGCATGGCAAATGCGCTCTGGGCGGGTGTGGACCGAGTGGTCTATGGCGCGACGATCGGCGACGCAAATGAGCACTGCCGGCAGATCCATATCTCTGCGCGAGAGGTCTCCGAGCGCAGCGACATGCCATGCGAAGTGGTCGGCGAGGTGATGCGCGAGTTGTGCCGCGGCTTGTTCCAGGATTCGCGAATGCTGGAGGCGTTTCAGAGGTGGGGGACAGGGAAGAGATGAGCAAGACCCAAACAGACGGGTCAGCCGCCGAGCCTGGCAAAAGCAGCGCGCTGGGAGCCTCATTGGCAGAGCTGCTTGGATCGTCCGATCGAGTTCTGACAGCTCCTGGGGTGGTGGAGCGGTTGTCGAAGGATTTTTACTGGTATTCGCCTGTGCTCCGCGACTCGCTCGCCGATAAGCGAGGGGACGTAGTGGTCCAGCCGGTCAGCGTGGAGGAGGCGCGGTGTGTATTGCGCTACTGCTTCCGGCATCGCATACCGGTGACGGCGCGCGGCGCAGGCACTGGGAACTACGGGCAGGCGATTCCACTGGAGGGCGGGGTTGTGTTCGACCTGTCGCGGCTGGATCGCATCGAGGCGATTACCGCGGAAGGCATCGCCGTCTGCGAACCCGGCGTGCGGCTGGGCTTACTCGAGTCCGAAGCGCGGGAACGCGGATGGGAGCTGCGATGCTATCCGAGCACGGTGGTGAAGGCCTCGGTCGGCGGTTTTCTCGGTGGAGGGTCGGGCGGCATAGGCTCGGTAGCGCATGGCGGACTGCGCGACTTCGAGACAGTGCGCGCGCTGGAGGTGTTGACGATGGAAGCCGAGCCGAGGGTTCGCCTGTACGAAGGCGAAGCGGTGCATGAGATTCTGCACGCCTGGGGCACGAACGGAATCATTACCAGGATCTGGCTCGCGCTTACGCCCAAGGTGGAGTGGGCACAGATTGCCGTGGCCTTCGACGACTTCAATGCTGCCTTCGACTTGAGCGAAGCGGTTGCCCAGGATACAACCTGGACCAAGCGGCTGGTGACCGCTTTCGAGTGGCCCATCCCGCAGTATTTTTCACCTGTACGCCGTCTCTGTCCGTCGGGCAAGGCGTTGGTCTTCTTCTTGATCGCGGCTGCGCAGCAGCGGGAATTTGAGGCTGCCGCCCAGCGCGCGGGCGGCACGATCACCCACGCGGCGCCCTACCATGGACTGAAGACCACCCCTTTGCTCTCCGATTACACATGGAATCACACGACGCTATGGGCCATTAAACACGACCCAGCCTTTACCTACCTGCAATGCGGCTTTGATCCCGATCGGGTACGGACGCAGATGCGGCTCCTCAAAGAGCGCTTTGGAGACGAGATCCTCTTTCACCTGGAATTTATGAAGAATGGGCAAGGCCGCGTGATCCCCGGAGCGATTCCTCTGGTGAAGTTCACGACCCGGGAGCGGCTCGATGAAATGATCCGTTGCTGCCGTGAGAACGGCATCTTTGTTGCCAACCCCCATGTGAACAACGTGGAGGACGGAGGAAGGTTTCGCGAGGACCATGTGCAATTGATTGCCAAGCGCCAGAATGATCCGCAAGGGCTGCTGAATCCGGGCAAGATGCTGAGCTTCACGATCCAAGGAACGGGGCTAACACGATACGACGATGAAGAGTTGGATTCCTGACCGTAGAAGGTTTGCTTATCTCAATTGGAAGCAGGTGAAGGTCCTTGACAAGGAGAAGACCCTGCTGGTGCTCCCGACTGCCGCGATTGAGCAGCATGGACACCATCTTCCCCTGGCGACAGACACCCTGATCAATAACCTTCTCCTGGGCAAGGCGCTGGAGAAGCTTCCAGAGGAATCGCCGGTCTATGCGCTCGAGCCTGTCTGTTACGGCAAAAGCAATGAACACCTGGGTTTTCCGGGAACACTTTCTCTTTCATCCGGCACCTTCATGGCGGTGCTGCGGGATATCGGTGCGAGCGTAGCCGCCTCCGGCTTCCAGCGGCTTGTGCTCTACAACACTCATGGAGGCAACTCCTCGCTGGTGGATGTGATGGCTCGCGATCTTCGGGCAGAGTTTGGTTTGCGGACCTTCGCCCTGTATGGCTCCGGGGGGATCGCGATGGAAGGTGTCAGTGCGCAGGAGCGGACGTATGGGTTCCATGCCGGCGAAGTGGAAACCGCGTTTCTTCTGAGTGCCGTTCCCGCGCTGGTGGATCGCTCCGCCTATACGGTGAACTACATTGCGGATCTGGAAAAGCCGGATCTCCTGCTGCCGGAAAACGCCGCCGCCACGTTTGCATGGCTCACGCGGGATGTTGCCGAAAGCGGCGTGCTGGGCGATCCGCGTCCGGCAACGGCCGAGAACGGAGAGCGCTGGGCAGATCTTGCTGCGGCGAGGATAGCCTCTGCTCTTCAGGCGATGCTCGTCTTTAAGGCCGTAGAGTAGAGCCGACGGACGCTTGGCGGGAAGCTGGCGGTCGTTGCAAGGCATATCGATTTGCATTCCATCGAAAGGCGAGAGCAGCGGCGCATGGGGCTTGTGGATTGCGGCAGCGGTGTCAGGCTGGAACGCGGCGTGACATGTCGAATGTCCGATGGCGCCGTACTGGTTTCCGATCACTACTATCCCGAGGGTGAGGGACCCTTTCCAACTCTCCTGATGCGCCAGCCGTACGGACGGGACATTGCCTCGACCGTGGTCTACGCCCATCCGGTCTGGTTTGCCCGGCATGGCTATCAGGTCGTCATCCAGGACGTACGCGGGCGCGGCGACTCCGAAGGAGTGTTCTATCCATTTCGTCATGAGAGAAAGGATGGAGCGGAGACGATTGCCTGGCTTCGCAGTCATCCGCGGTGCAATGGAAGCATCGGTATGTATGGGTTCTCCTATCAGGGGATGACGCAGCTTCTAGCCGCGGTTGAGCAGCCGCAGGGGCTGGTCTGTATCGCGCCGGCGATGACCGCCTGCGATCTCTATCACGGCTGGTTCTACCGGCATGGCGCTTTACGGCTCGCGTCATCTCTGGGTTGGGGGCTGCAGATGTTGCGCGCGGACGTTCGCCGCATGGGGATGCACGAGGCAAGCGCCACGCTGGAAGCCGCCTGGAGCAATTTGCGCACACAGGCAAACTACGCGCCCTATGGCCGGCATCCGGCGCTGCAGGACAAAGGCTTGCCGGTTTATGTAAAGGATTGGTTTCGGCATGCAGAGCCGTCGTCCTATTGGGAAGATATGGACATCAGCCGCGCTCTCGGCAGGATCGCGGTTCCCGCTCTGCACCTCTCCGGATGGTTCGATACTTACCTGGACGGGAGCGTGGATGGCTTTCTCGAACTGCAGCGGTCAGCCGCGACCCGGTTCGCTCGCGAACATCAATACCTCCTCGCGGGGCCGTGGATTCACATCCCCTGGGGCAATCTGATTGGCGTGCAGAACTTTGGCTCCGAGGCTCTGCTCGATACCGATGAAATTCTATTGCGCTGGTTCAATCACTGGATGAAAGATACGGGCGAATTCTGCAATGAGCCGCGCATCCGCCACTTCGCTCTAGGAGAGAATCGCTGGTTTGCTTCGGAGGCATGGCCGCGGCAGGCGGGCCTGCGGCTTTTTCTCCATAGCGGCGGGCGCGCCAACTCGCGGAAAGGCGATGGCGTGTTGGCGGAAGTCGAACCGGCGGACGACGAGCCGCGAGATATTTTTGTCTATGATCCCGAGGTTCCTGTCTTCGCGCCGGGCGGGCCGTCGTCGTTGAGCGGTCCCCATGAGCAGGCGGAGATGGAGCAGGGAAATAATCTTCTGGTGTATACGAGCGAGCCTTTGCAGGAGCGGCAGCATATTTTTGGACACCCCGCCATCACTCTGTACGCGGCAACCTCGGCGGAGAGTGCGGACTTTACTGCCAAGCTGGTCCGGGTTCGGCCGGACGGGAGCGCGCTCTTCCTATGCATGGGGATCGCTCGCTCCTCATGGCTCTTTGCCGCGGAAGGCTACTCCTCTGATACCGTCCAGCGCTGGCATTTCGATCTCGACCCGATCTCCTGCGTGTTCTTTCCGGGAGAAAGGATCCGCCTGGAGATCGCGAGCAGCGCGTTTCCGTTGTACGACCGCAATCCTTCTACGAATCTACCAGCCTCCGAGGCTTGCCCAGGGGCTCAGGGCGGCGGTTGGAGCCGGTCCACCCAACAAGTGCTCCATACTGCGGAGCATCGCTCGGTCCTGCTCCTTCCCCTTGCGGAGAGTGCGGCATGATTGACGCCGGGATTGCGATCTCCGAGATCCGGTGCAGCGGAGTCGGGAAGCAGTATGGCGGCAACCCTGTTCTTCAGGACATCGATCTGACGATCGCCAAGGGAGAGTTTGTGAGTCTCCTGGGGCCCTCTGGCTGCGGCAAATCAACCCTGCTGAAGATGATCGCCGGACTCGTGCCAGCCAGCTCCGGGGAGATCGCGGTGAACGGTATGACTCCGGGGAATGCGCGCGAGATGATGTCCTTTATCTTCCAGGACCCTACGCTGCTGCCCTGGCGTACCGTGCAGAGGAACGTTGAGCTGGGATTGGAACTGGAGGGTGCGCCACGGGAACGCCGCAAGAAGAAGGCGATGGAGGCGCTTGCGCTGGTAGGTCTCTCCGCCGTTGCCAACTTTTATCCCCAGGATCTCTCCGGAGGGATGAAGATGCGGGTCTCGATCGCGCGGGCACTGGCCAGCAGGCCGCAGGTTCTTCTCATGGACGAGCCATTTGCCGCTCTGGACGAGATCACGCGAGACCGAATGAATGAAGAGTTGATGCGATTGCAGCAAGAACATGGCTGGACTGTGATATTTGTCACTCACTCTGTCTCCGAGGCCGTCTTCCTCTCCTCGCGGATCGTCCTGCTTCGGGCCAACCCGGGGAGGATTCTAGGCACAGTCGCGGTCGATCTAGGGGATCGGCGCACGCGGGAGACGCGAGACACCGAGAAATTTGAGGAGACGGTCACACGTGTTTCAAAACTGCTGCGTGGAGCTCAATACGAATGAAGCGCCCTCTGATCGCCGCGATCAATGCTCTGGCCGTATTTGCCGTGATGCTGTTTCTCTGGCAGTTGATCGTGTGGCTCTTTCGCGTGCCGGAATTTATGCTGCCATCTCCGCTTGAGGTCGCGAGTGTGATCGCATCGAGGTTTTCTCCCTTGGTCGAATCTCTTCTCATCACCGCGGAGGCAGCGGCCGGCGGGTTGGTGCTGAGCATTGTAGCTGGAATGGCGGTCGCTCTCGTGTTTGCTCAGTCGCCCTGGCTCCGGCGAATGCTCTATCCCTACACGATCCTTTTGCAGACGGTTCCCATCATCGCAATTGCGCCGCTCATCTTGATGTGGGTGGGACCGGGCATAGGGTCGGTTACCCTGGTTGCTTTCATTATCTGTCTGGCGCCTATCATTGCAAATACAACCCAAGGGCTGATCAGCGTGGAAGAGAACCTTATCCATCTCTTTCTGATGCACAATGCCTCACCGTCGCAGATCCTGCTGAGGCTGCGCCTGCCGAACGCCATGCCGAATCTCTTTGTCGGAATACGGATCTCAGCGGGGATCGCCGTCATCGGAGCCATCACCGGCGAGTTGTTCGCCGGCTCCAGCCGCGTGGGGCAGGGAGGGTTGGGCTATTCGATTCTCTATGCCAGCGCTCAGCTGCAAACGGACTATCTGTTTGCGTTGGTCCTCGCTGCCACCATTCTCGGGTTCGTCTTCTTTTTTCTGGCTACGTTTTTCGAGTGGTACTTTCTGCACCGCTGGCACGCCTCAAAGCGACAGCTTGAGGCTCTCTGAGACTCTTCACAATAGAAAGGACGAGCGGATGCTTCGGCTTGAAACGAAATCCGGATGGTGGCTCGTAACCCACCCAGATCATGCCCGTCTGGCAGGCGACTTCGCTGCTGCCTGGGGAAATGATGTGTTTTCTGATCCCGAGCCCCGGGAGAATGTTCTGCTGGGCATTCGCTCTCATGATGACGGCTGGGCCGCGCGGGACGAACATCCGCAGATCACGCGACAGGGGAGGCCTTCCGCATTTTCCACCGAGCTGGTCGGGAAATACTCGGCATTTGAAGAGATTGATCTCGAAGATTATCTAGCCGTGCGCGACCGGGCAGTGCGGTTGATCGCCGGCAAGGATCCCTATGCGGGCCTCCTGGTTTCCATGCACACCTACAACCTCCTCAGCGAGCGGGCCGACAGATCGACCATTCAAGCGCAGCAGTTACCGTTGCTGGATGAATTTTTAATGGCGCAGGCGGAACTTCAGCGGGAGCTGCTTGGCCGGTTGCAGGCCGACCCGCGGTTGAGCGCGGCGGACAAGCAGGAGACACGCATCCGGGACCACTTTCGCTTGCTCCAGGCGACTGACAATCTATCCTTGCTGAGCTGCGTCGGCTACATGCATCCGGCAACGCTCCTGCATCCTCTTCCACAACGCAACGGCGCGTATGCGCAGGTGCAGGTGGAGGCGATCGCTGAGCGGCACTTTCGCTTGACTCCTTATCCTTTTAGCATCTCGCCTCTGCAGTTCGCCTTTCCGGCGCGGCAGGTCGAGGGCAAGGTCTTCGCGAAGCCGGAAGATCTGGAGAAGAGATTTCGAGCAGCGCCGGTGCAGCAGCTTGCCGTGACCGTCTCAGGGTGAACAGAAGACGGGGGCCTGACGTGAAACCGCCAGGGACAAAAGCAGAAAGTCCGGCGGCGGACGCGGGTTAGAAGATCACACGCAGCGACATCTGAATCTGACGTGGGCTTCCGATTGTATGCGTGACGTATCCCAGGCCGGCGGGCGGATTGTAAAACTGGTTGGCCGGAGTGCCGATCTGAGGCCATGCGTTGTATCCGTCATTCTGGGCGACGTTGTCATTCGGGATATCAAAGCTGGTCGTATTAGTCAGGTTGAAGACGTCGAAGGTGGCGCGCGCCGCGATCCTTTCCGTCACGTTGAGAGATTTCACTAAGGACATGTCTGCCCGCTTCTGAAACGCCTGGCGGAAGATGTTCCGTTGCCCGGAGGTGAAGTTTGTCTCAAAGGGATCGTTGGAAGGGATCGCTCCGCCCAGGGCTCCCGGGCTGAGAAGGGGGAGGGTAAAGCACTCTGACTTGAGCGCCGGAGTGCCGAAGGCTCCGGAGTGGCCGGTGTAGGCGTTCTTCGGAGTGCAGCCAGGCGCAAGCGGAACGATCGGGTTGGTGATGCCGTCGTAAACGCTGTAGTAAATACTGCCTACTGCGCCGCTGTAGTCAATCACGCTATAGGGCTGCCCGCTTTGAATAATCGTAAGGCCCTGCAAGGCCCATCCGTCGGCGAATCTGCCGCGGAAGGTGTTTTCCCCAAAAAATGCGGGAAGCTGGTACAGATAGCTGAAGTTCATGACGTGCGTGCGGTCATAATCGGACGAGGCATAGCCGTCGCGCAGGTTGAGCGGGTTGTTCCCGTTGTAGAAGAGACCGAGAGCGCTCTGCTCGTCGAGAGCATGGGAATAGGTATAGGAAAAGCCTACCTGCAAGCCGTGGCTCATGCGCTTCTCCACGTGCGTCTGCAGCGCGTTGTAGGAGGAGATGCCGGCGGCTTTGTAGGTCTCCGACTCTGCCGAATAGCCGACGTAGGGAACGCGGAGATCGATGTTGCCTCCCTCGTAGGTTGATAGATATGGCTGGCCGTTCGGAAGGTTTGCCGGGGCGCAGGCATAGTAGCAGAACCCCTGCGTCTGAAGGGAATATCCATAGGTATAGGTCTGTCCGTGAATAGGGTTCGATGCGTTCGCGATACCCGCCTGGTTGAAAGGAATCGGGACGACTGCGTGGCGGCCGAGGTTGCCGACGTAGCCTATCTCGATGGCCAGGTCATTGCGCGGCTGCCACTGGATATCCAGCATATAGTTCATAGTGTAAGGCAGCTTGTTGGCCCGGTTGTAAGTTGCAAAGGAGAAGAGCTGCGCTCCATTTTCAATTTCGCTGGCATTCGGCAGGTATTTGGTGATATCGGCGGGGTTGCCGGTGGGAGCGGTTCCCGGGACCGTGCCCCATGGATTGGAGAGAGAGATGTCTCCGGCACAGGGAGAGACAAAGGTGGGCGCGCCAGGACACTGAATGGTATTTACAAAAGGCGGCGCCTGGGTGACCCCGAATGGCCCTCCGGTGACCTCTCCAGCGGCGTATCCTGGGGAGAGATAAGTAAAGAGCTCGCCCCGATCATAGTAGATTCCGCCTCCGGTGCGGACAACGACCTTGTTGTCAAAGCGTTTGGGAGACCAGGCTGCGCCGATGCGCGGGCCAAAACCCCATTGGCGCCCGGTCAACGTTGTATTGCTCACCCCCTTCGTCGGATAGAGCTTATTGTTTCCAGCAATGATGAAGCCGTTGGAGATGATCTGACCGGTCGAATCGTCGTAGGAGTAAAGAGAGGGATCAAAGTTATAGATACGGCCGTATTTCTCGGTTAGCCCGCCATTCCAGTCATAGCGAATGCCAGCCGTCAGGCTCAAATTTGGAAGAAGCTGTAACTTGTCCTGCAGGTAGGTTCCGGTCTGGTTGGCCCGGTAGTACCGGTTGGCGTCGCCCAGCATGAAGGAAGTGGTAGTGTAAGCATTGTTCTGGAATGAAATCTGACCTTGAAGAAAGGTCGAAAAATTCTGTGCGGCGATCATGCCTTTTCCGGTGCGATCGTTCCGGATGTTCAGTTGTGTGTAGGCATAACTTGCGCCGAAGGTCACCGTGTGTTTGCCATGCATCCAGATGGCATTGCCGGAAGGCATGATGCGGTTTTGGAAGAGTCCGGTAAATGGAGCCTGGGTTTGCGCTCCGGGTCCGATATTCATCGCCGCATCGTAAACGCCGTTAGGATTATTGGGAGAACCGTTGCCGAGATCGTCGACGATCGTGATTCCGGGAAAATAGCTTGACCCAAAGGCGTTGATGCCCGCATCTTGCGCAGTGAAGATCTGCTGGTTATAACCATAGGCCTTCTCGCGGATAAATCCGAGGACTCCGGTGACGCTCAGATTTGGCTTGAGAATCATGGAGTCATTGATGGAGGCGACCTGGCTTCCGGTGTCCAGTTCCTGGGTAAATCCGGAGACGTTCGAATATGCGTATGGTGCTTGCGTGGGATCGTGCTGATAGTAGTATTTGAGCGAAAGTGTGTTCCTGGAGCTCGCGTCCCAGTCCAGATTTGCTACAGCCTGGTCAGCCCAGAAATAGGCGGTTCCGGGAATCGACGCATTGTCGGGAACGCTGTAGGTCGGGGTATGGCTTCCCGCAGAAGGCACCAGATACTGTCCGTTAGGAAGCTTGTATTGCATCAGAAAGAGCGCGACCGGGCTGATTTGACTGGCCGTAATCGGGGCCGGGGTAGGGCTCTCTGAATTGTTCGGATCGAAATTCCAATTCGCGTTAGCGACGTTTGCCAGAGCTTCCGCACTGCGGTCATCTGTAAGTCCAACCGGAACGGTCAACCGGGAGATACCGATCTCCTGATCGGAGACGTGCACGTGCTGGTAAGCCAGAAAAAGAAAGAGCTTGTCTTTCTTGATCGGGCCGCCGGCGCTGCCGCCAAGGCTGTAGCGGTGCAGTTGAGGAACCTTCTCATTCGCCGGGATTGTCGGGTCCTGGTTGAAAAAGAAAGGCGCGGCGTTGAGCCAATCGGTGCCGCGGCGCAGGTAGAGCATTCCGTGATATTGATTTGTGCCGGAGGAGGTGCTCAGATCGATGTGCGCTCCGCTCGTTGACCCTTGTTGCGCATCGTACATGGAGGTATTGACGCGAACCTCCTGCAGCGTCTCAGGAGCGGGACTCGGCAAAGCCTGCCCGATGGCCAGGTAGACCGATGCGCTGCTCTGCTCCACACCGGAAGAGCTTGCGTTGCCGACGCCGGTGTTGTTGACCACACGCGCGGACTCTACCTGGCTTGTACTCTTGCCGTTGAAGAGATTGCTGGCGTCTACTCCGTTCAAGAGGAAGCTGTTCGAAGTGTCGCGTTGTCCGTTGGCCCAGATGGGCGCGTTTCCTAATCCGCTGTTTGCGCCGGTCCCGCCAGGCAGTTCTGCGTTTACGCCCGGTGAGAGGATAGCCAGGCCAGTAAAGCTCCCCGTCGGCAGCGGGACGGCCTCAATCTGAGCTCGGTCCAGCACATATCCATTGGTAGTATCGACCGCGTTGAGAAGAGGCGTTTCCTGGACAACGACGGATTCACTGACCTGACCTACCTTGAGTTGTGCATTCACCGTAGCGGTGCGATCCGCCTGCAGAAGAATCGACGGGAGCTTCTGTGTCTCATAGCCCTCATGGACGATGGTGAGCGTATAGGTTCCGATGGGAAGATTGACAAAGTCATAGATACCGCTGGCGTTGGTCTTCGTGGCACGAGTGAGGCCGGTCTGATCGCCCACGAGCGTCACGGTTGCGTCCGGCAACGCGCCGCCCGAAACATCCGTGATCGAGCCGGTGATCCCTCCCAGTGTCTGCTGGGCCAAGGCCATCATGCTGGACAGAAGAAGGGAGCTTGCGATGATAAAGAGCGTTCTCAACTGCTGAAGCATCTGTCTACGCCTCCATGCGATTCCATAGGGAAAGGCGCTGCGTTCAGCCATGAGTGTCGGCGGCTGTCGCTGCGTTCTCTAGATTTCGTTTGTCAGGGGCAGGCCCGGCCACGAGTGAGAAATTTGGGCCAAGTCGACAGGGACTTTGCAGGAGAATAGCGCAACTCGGGTTGCCGCAAAAGAAAAATCAGCAGGCCTTCGGCGATGCCGCATCGGGGAACAGGCCATGCACCTTGCGGTTGAGAAAAATTGTCGAATGCTTATGTGTTTTTGAGGAGACTTGTGATAACGCGGCGAGATAACAGCTCTATGTTACTAAGCAATCTGGAAGGGAGTCGACGAGGCTGTACCCCGGACGAGTTGGCCGGGATACAGCCGGAAAGATATCGGGCTAGAAGAGCCGCCGCGCGGGAAGGATGCCCTTCGAGATCGCCGCGCTGACTGTCACCATGGGTTCGTTGACGACCTGGCTCAGTCTTAGGTTCATCGCTACGCTACAGAGCACATATGCGCAGACCTCTGAAAAGCCCCAGCGGCTTGCCAGCAGGTCTACCATGCGGGAGGTAGCATTTCGGGCAGTCTCCATTGCATCCTCACCGGATTCGACCACGATCCATGCATCGGCAGGAGGACCTTTCGGCTCCGCGGACTCGACTAGAGGCCCCGCGAGGGGTTGGGCTTTGTGCAGGCTGAGCCGGATGGAGACATCCAGAGGGCACTCGATCCCGTTGATGCAGACCTCGCCGTCCCCCTGCGCGGCATGGCCATCGCCCAGCGAGAAGAGCGCTCCAGGGTTGAATACCGGCAAGTAAAGCTTCGCACCGGCGCAGAGCTCCCGCACATCCAGGTTGCCTCCGAAGGGTCCGGGCGGCCGGGTTCGAAATTCTCCATCCTGAGCCGGAGCGACGCCCATGACGCCACAAAAGGGACGCAACGGGACAATGGCAGGAGCGAGTGAGACGGTCTGCGGTCCATCGAGTTCCCATAGAAAGAGGGAGGGCTCACGGAACCGGTCTTTCAAGAATCCAAGGCCCTCAACTGTGCTGGTCCAGCCCCAGCCTTTGTGGACGACATCGAGAATCTCAATCTCCAGAACGTCCCCCGGCTGCGCGCCACGGACAGCAATTGGGCCGGTGAGCGCGTGGATGCGAGTGCGGTCGATTTCGAGGAACTCCGAGAGGAGCATCCCCGGCTTCACCTGGCTGCCGCTCGAGTCCACGCATTCCACGTGAATCAGATCGCCCGAGTCAACCACAAGACGCGGGGGCAGCGAACGGTTCCACCGGGAGTGCGTGGGTTCGGCAGAGAGGAGGTGTTCCGTCATAGATCACGGATCTCGACGGACATCTGTACTTCGACAAGGGCGTTTCGCGGCAGAGCCGACACCCCGATTGCGGCGCGCGCGTGTCTGCCAGCCTCGCCGAAGACTTCCACCAGAAGGTCGGAGGCACCGTTGATGACTTTGGCCGCTTCCTGGAAGTGCGCGACCGTATTCACGTAGCCATTCAGAGTAACGACCTGGTGGACACGATCCAGGCTTTCCAGCGTATGCCGCAGAACCGCCAGTTGGGTGAGGGCGCATCGCCTCGCGGCCTCGTATCCATCCTCAATCGTCCGATCGAGGCTTACATGGCCTGTGATCACCCCATGTTCATTCGTCGAGATGACCCCGGAGAGGAAGAGCAAATTGCCCACTCGCCTGGCCGGCACGTAATTTCCGCCAGGGGCAGGAGGATGCGGCAGCGAGATGCCTAGTTCTTTGAGACGCGCTTCTGGGCTCATTTTTTGTACTCTACCCCATTTCGCTGGTTGCGCAAATCATCGTATCGATTGTGCGCACTCCAGAGGCCATCCCCCTGGTCCTGAGGACCATGATGAAGGCGAACGCATATTGTTCATCGAGAAGAGGACTCTGCCGCGTTACGATGGCCCATGCAAACAGCTCTGCTCTCGTTTTTATTGTTTGCCGTCTTAGCAATGCCCGGCGGAGACGGCGTGCATCCGCAGCTTGCTCTCCGTCACCAGAGATCGAGTCCGCAGGATCTCGAGATTTCAGGAGATCTCGCCGGCTTTGTGACGTATGCGGATCTGATGAAACTACCTCAGACGAGATTTTCCGCCAGGGGAGACGCGAACTTTCCGCACGGCGCCGAGCTGAGCGGGGTCTCGCTCGATGACTTGATTCGCAGCTTGGGCGGTTCTCTCTCCGGAGAATTGGTCGCCGCCGTCTGCGACGATGGATATGAGGCGCACTATACCTCCGAATACCGCAGCGCGCACCAGCCCTATCTTGTTTTGAGCATCAACGGAAGGCAGCCCGGGGGCTGGGGGAAGATAGGGGATGGCTCCTATCGGCCGTACCTGATTTCGCACGCTGGATTCACCCCGGCGTTTCGCATCGTGTCGCATCCCGACGAGCCGCAGATCCCTTATGGAGTCGTGGAGCTCAAGCTGATGCGCCAGGATACTGTGCTGAACGCTCTGCGCCCCGCCGCGGAAGGCCTTGCAGATTCGCCGGAGAGGAAAGGCTACGAGATTGCCTTCCAGAACTGCCTTCGCTGCCATAATGATGGAGCCATCGGCGGCAGAAAATCCGGGGTAGACTGGCAGACTGTAGCGCGCGAGGCCAACCGGGACCCCGCTGGCTTTCGAGCGCTCATCCGAGACCCTCAGTCCCGGAACCGGTCGGCTTCGATGCCCGCCAATCCGCAGTACGACACACAGACACTGCAGGCACTGACAGCATATTTTCAGGCATTCCACTCGGGGAGAAACCGATGACGGTCCGGCTCTCAAAGATCCTTCTGGTTGCGGCCGTCGCCTTCTTCTACACGCTGGTGGTCTTCGACAATACCACCGACTTTGATTCCAATTACCAGTTCATTCGCCACGTTCTTCTGATGGATACGACGTTTCCCGGTAACTCCGGGATGTGGCGGGCGATACATTCCCAGGCGGTCTACAAAGCCTTTTACGTAGGCATTATCGGATGGGAGGCGGTAACCATGGCGCTGTGCTGGGCGGGAACCGTTCAACTCCTGCTCGCTTGGCGGAAGCCTCCGGAGACGTTTCATCTGGCCAAGCGGGTGACCATCATCGCGTTCACGTCGAGTCTGCTGATGTGGCTGGTCGCTTTCCTCGACGTCGGCGGCGAGTGGTTCCTGATGTGGCAATCGAAGCTCTGGAATGGTCAGGAGGCTGCGTTCCGCATGTTCGCGGTGGTGGGGTTGATATTTCTGCTGCTGGTGATGCCGGAGCGGGAAACGCAGCCTTGATCTGAGCCCAGTCGAGGGCGCGTCCGCTCCGCGAGAACGAGAGAGCGGACGCGTCCCGGAGCTTTACTTCTCTCGAATGCCCTGAACATCGATCGTGATCTTGACCTCATCCCCGACCAGCACGCCGCCGGTTTCGAGAGCTGCATTCCAGGTCAGGCCAAACTCCTTACGGCTGATCTTTGCGGTTGCAGAGGCGCCAATGCGCAGGTTGCCCCACGGGTCTTTGGCCTCGGGCTCGGGGCCTTCCACATCCAGAGTTACCTCGCGGGTGACGCCGTGAATGGTCAGATCACCAATGATCTTTCCCCCGTCTTTCCCCGGGATCGTCTTTTTGCCGCGGAAGGTTAAAACAGGAAATTGCTCCACATCCAGGAAGTCAGCGCTCTTGAGATGGGCATCGCGCTGTGCGTCCGTCGTCGAAATCGAGGAGGCGTCAATAGAGGCCTCCACTGTCGAATTCTCAGGATGCTCCGCATCGTAGCCGATGACGCCTGAGACTTTCGTGAATTCGCCGCGCACGTTCGAAATCATCATATGGCGGATGCTGAAGTGGGCCGAGGAATGGGCGGGGTCAATCTGGTACTTCACTAGGGACATGCGATGGCTCCTTTTGTATCGCTCTGATGCTTGTAGATCACCAAGAGAGGGAGATTCGTTTGCCGGCCTGTGAGACTCAGAAAAGAACCTTCGCCGTCCACGACGACCGGGGATCGAGATAGACCTGGACCCTGGCGCGAGCGCGAAGCTCTCGGGAGCCTCATTTGGCCGAGAGCAGGGAGGCCGTGCCTCTGGTTGCCGCTAAGGTCCTCTTCGGATCTACAAGAATCCAGGCAAGGGCGCCCAGGACTGTCAGGATCGCCGCCGTCATAAAGGACATCTCCCATCCGAAGTGGGCTGCTATCAGCGGGGTGAGCGAAGCAGTCACCGCGCCGCCGATCTGGCCGCCCATGTTCACCATGCCGGAGACTACGCCGGTGTACTCGCCGGCAATGTCAGCGGTAACCGCAAAGAAGCAGCTCTGCGACAGATATAAAGCTCCCGCTCCGCAGGCGAGGACAATGCTGGCCGTGGCCGCATGTTGAGCCCTGGAGCCCAGGACCATGAGAACCGCCGTGAGAGCCAAGGCGAACCCGGATAATCCGCTGCGCCCCAGACGATGGCTGTACCGGTGCGAGATCCAGTCGCTGATGACGCCGCCGGAGAGGCAGCCGACGGTCATGGCAATGAAGGGCAGCATGGAGTAGACGGCGCTCGTCTTCAGATTGAGTCCGCGCACCTGCGCCAGATAGATGTAGAACCAGCCGAAGAAGATCCATGCTACGTAGCAGAAGCTGAAATAACTACCGGTGAGAGCCAGGATCTCTTTGCTCTTGAAGATCCTTGCCCAGGGCACCCGCTGTTTGCCTCTCGACCGGGGAGGTTCCAGCCCATCGCCTGCCGGCTCGCGGCCTTCTTGAATGAGCCTGAGCTCTGCCGCGCTGACCCGGCTATGTTCTTCCGGCGTGTCGCGAGAGATCAGGAACCAGATCCCCCCAACCACGATCCCAACAGCCGCACTGAACCAGAAGGAGGCGCGCCAGCCGAAGTGGAGAATGATCGCGGTAACCAGAGGAGGAGTCAGTCCAGAGCCCATACCCACCCCACCGAAGATCAGTCCGTTGGCCTTCCCTCGCTCCTCAATGGGAAACCAGCGCTCGACAAACTGGTTGGTCGCCGGATACATCGTCGCTTCGCCCGCGCCCAGGGCGAACCGCACCAGAACCAGGACCAGAACCGCACTGCCGATGGTGGGAGGGACCACCGCTGTCAAAATGGTGAAAAAGCCCCACCACAAGACCCCGAAGGTGAGTACGCGGCGAGGGCCGAGACGCCGCGCAAGAACCCCGCTGGGGATCTGGAAGGCCGCATAGCCGATGAGAAAGGCGCTGAAGACCCAGCCGAGATGAGTGTTATCGATCCGGAACTCCCGGCCGATCTGGACTCCGGCGATCGAGATATTCGTTCGGTCGAGGAAGGCGACCGCGCTCAGGGCGAACAGGCAAAGCACCAGCAGATAACGAACCGGAACTCGGGAGGAAGTCGTTCTTTCCAGGGTTGTGCTCATGCCGTGACCCGCTTTTTCCATGGAGTAGCAAACTGCCGGCCGCCGTCAAAGCTGCTGAAGACACCCGGTTTGGACTGAGACTCCAGCAAATTCTGTGTCCCGCTCAGGGCGGTAAGAAAATCCACGAATCTATCTCTCGATTCTTGCCATAGCCAAGGTAACACCGGGCTGCCCATATGCTCCAGTCTTGCCGGTTGAGAGCGAAATCGTCGCGGGAGAGATCTTCGGAAGCGTGGCCTTTGCCTTGGGCAATCATGAGGGACATTTGGCCGGCAGACGGTGGCCGTGCTAAAGCCAAAGAGAACCGGGCAGCCGCGATTGGCAAGCCCGCACTACAGTCCTGGGCTGCTTTGCATCATGCCTCCGTCGGCGATGACAGTCGTAGCTGTGATATAGGAGGCTCCGGCGCCAGCCAAAAAGCCGACGATGCTGGCAATCTCTTCGGGCTTGGCCATCCGGCGGAGCGGGATCGCTGAATCCAGTTTGCTCATCAGAGCCGCGTCTCCCATGGTCGCTACATTGATCGGAGTGGCCACCGCGCCGGGCGCCACGCCCGCGACCAGGATGTTATGCGCAGCGAGCTCCACGCCTGCGGTGCGCGTCAGCATCCGCATGCCGCCCTTGGAGAGGCAGTAGGGCGCATTGCCCGGCATCGGCCAGTCTTCGTGAATGGATGTCACGTTGATGATCCGGCCGCCCGCGCCCTGTTGGATCATCTGCCTGGCGGCGAACTGCGTGCCAAAGAAGGCGCTCTTCAGATTGACCTCCAGCACCCTGTCGTACTGCTCCTCGGTTGTCTCCAGCGTGGAAGTTCGGGTCTCCACTCCGGCGTTGTTCACCATAATGTCGAGGCGTCCGAAATTTGTGACAGCGGAAGCAACGAGCTTCTGGATCTCCGCCGGTTTGCTGATGTCGGCTTCCACTCCCAGGGCCCGTCCACCCAAAGCGGCAATCTGCTTTTCCAACTCGTCTGTTGCTTCGGGATGTACGACGTAGTCGATGACGACACTCGCGCCTAGCCGGGCGAGTTCGAGAACGATAGCCTTGCCAATTCCGCTATTTCCGCCGGTGACGATGGCCACCCGGTTCGCGAGAGACATGAAGAGTCCTTTCTGCAGGAGAAGAGATCACAATGTTGGCCGGGCGGCGCCGGCCTCACCGGCAGGAGCACACAATCTACCGGGCCGTTCTTTGAGGAGGGAATTCGGTGGATGGCGGCCGCTGCGCGATGGCCGCCGGTTTGCCGGGCCGTTTGGGATGCTCCGGACGAGGGATCGCCGGTTTCCCAGCCCGGTCCTCCTGCTGCAGTTGCCCGAATCATCATCGCGAACTCTGGCTTCTTGCGGGAAGGGGGTCCGGCAGCCGGTGCTCAATCGCCAGATTCCTTTGGGGTCCAATGGATCGTCTCGCCCTGCATCTCTTAGACAGGGTGAGAACCCCCTTGGTTGTAAGCCTGGATTCCGATTGCAGAGGCGAATTAGGCTCTGTTCGAGATCCCGCCAGCCCGTCTCTCCGTTGGAGGAGCAGGCGAGCGTGCTGTGGTATAGTCCACACGATCGGGATCTGAGAGGCCGGAGACTCATGGGAAGTTCGCACAGGTTTCACCGCTGCTTGACCGGCGAAGTCCTGTCCGCGGTTCCTGCGAGTCGACAGCCGGCCCCGGTGCTTCACCGAAATTCCTCGGGGCTCGCATGCTAAGCCGCCGCCGCCTGCTCGCAGGCGCGCTCGCGGCTCCGGTTGCCAACTTAATATCTTCATCTCTGGTTGAGGGCGCCGATACGACAACGCCACTGATCGATTCACACGTTCATGTCTGGAAGCACGATCCGGCTTTCCCCTTTGCCGCAGGGGCACAGCCTCCCGCACAGGATGCCTCCGTCGAGATGCTGCTGGATCTTATGCACGCCAATGCGGTACGCCGGACGGTGATCATCCAGGTGATTCACTACCGGTGGGACAATCGGTATCTCGCCAGTGTTCTCAAACGCCACCCAAAGCTTTTTCGGGGGGTATGCCGGGTGAATCCGGAAGATCCTGCGGCTCCCGACCATCTGAGCCAGCTTACGGAGGAGGATGGGTTCCACGGAGTGCGCATCAGTCCCGCGGCGACGCCGGATGGAGACTGGATACGAGGACCGTTGATGCAGCCTTTGTGGCGGCGCTGCGCCGATCTGAACATTCCGATGACCGTTTTGGCTCCGGTCACCCGGATGCCGGATCTGGTTCAATGGATCGAGCAGAATCCGGATCTCAACGTAGTGATCGATCATATGGCCGACTGTCCTCTGCATCAGCCGGACAAGCTCGAACTACTGATGGCCCTTGCCCGCTTTCCCAAAGTATTCGTCAAGATCTCGCACATGTGGTCACTCTCCAGCCAGCCGTACCCGTATCCGGATGCTGCAGAGCAGGTGAAGCGCCTGTATGACACATTCGGTGCAAAGCATCTGATGTGGGGCACGGACTGGCCGGTCTCGTTGAAGGAGTTGCCCTACGGGAAGGCAGTTGAGTTATTTCGGGATCATCTTGATTTTCTTTGTTGCGAAGACAAGAGGCAGATCCTGTACAAGACGGTGCAGAGCGTCTGGCCGTTTCACTACGAAGGCTAAGCTCCGGATTTGAAGCACCTCGCGCCGGGTTTCCTTCTAAGTCGCGAGAGCGGCACGCAGGTTGCGCGAGACGAGATCGATGGCGCTCTTTGCCGCCGGGGTATCGGCCAATCCATTGAGACTCATGAA
Source organism: Acidobacteriaceae bacterium (assembly GCA_035933805.1). Taxonomy (GTDB): domain Bacteria; phylum Acidobacteriota; class Terriglobia; order Terriglobales; family Acidobacteriaceae; genus PALSA-350. The sequence continues at coordinate 23,295 of DASYYO010000386.1, forward strand.
GCTGTGGATCGTGGAAAGGTACCGCACGGCGGTGACTTCCACTTCCGCTATGCTCAACCGGCGTGCATACTCCTCTCCTTCATCGCGCAGGATGTCATGTTCCGCGACGATAACCAGCGCGGGAGGAAGCCCTCGCAATTGCGCGTCGCCGGCAAACATGGGAACTGCGGCGATCTCCGTTCGGTCTTGCGGATCCGGGGCGTAAAGATTCCAAAACCACTCCATGCGCTGCCTGGTCAGCCACGGACCCTCGGAATATTCCGAGTACGAAGCCTGGCTCATGCTGGAATCCGTAACCGGATAGCAGAGAACCTGGTAGCAGATCCTCGGGCCTCCGCGTTCTTTGGCAAGCAGGGGCACGACAGCAGCCATCGTGCCTCCCACACTATCTCCTGCTACGGCAAGACGGCTTCCGTCGAGGCCAAGTTCGCTGCCGTGCTCGGCAATGTACTTCGTCGCAGCGTAGACCTCTTCAATCGGCACAGGATGGCGCACTTCCGGAGAAAGAGAGTAGTTCACGAAGACGAACGCCGCGCCGGTAGCCTGGACGAGGTCGCGGACGAGGCGGTCGTGAGTCGATTTGCTGCCCAAAACCCACCCCCCGCCATGAAAGTACATGGTTACGGGAAGGGGACCTGGGACTGCGGCCGGGCGATAGATCGTCACCGAGACTTCGCCCCCAGGCCCCACGGGTAAAGTCCGGTCTTCGGCCTGCACGTCAGCCGTGGCGACTGATCCTGATTGCAGATCCTCCAGCCGCTTTCTGGCTTCGAAGACCGGGAGCGTCTCGGCCGCTCTGCCGTCCTGGGCTGCAACCTTGTCAAGAAATCTCTGCGTCCTCGGTTCGAGAACCAACTTGCTGGGGTTCATCATTCTTGCGTCCAGGTAGTTTTCCATTCCGGGTAATTTCTATTCGGGAGGAACTGCCGTCTAAGAAGCACAGTAGCAGATTTCAGCGGGCAGAAGCAGAATGCGCCGCCTTCCAAAAGGCGGTGAGCGGCGAGAGCGGAATCGCGCCGAATCAGGCTTGGAGTGGAGCGTTGCGGAGAATGAGCGGCATTAGGCATATCACGAAGAGCTGTGCCGCGATGGCGCCGCAGAGATCGATCCCTACGTCCCAAGGCGAGCTTGTCCGGCTTGGCAGAAAGCTTTGGTGATATTCATCGGCCGACGCCACGAGGAGCGTGCAAGCTACGGCCAACACCGCCGCCCATCTCCAAAGCGCCTGAACATGGCGGACCGGAAGCGACGTTCTCCAGCCATGAAAAAAGGCGACGCTCAGCAAACCATAGCCAAGGAAGTGTCCGGTTTTGCGAATCCAATGGTGCACAACAGCCCAGTGTGCCGCGCTGATGGGACCGAAGAGGTGAACCCAGACCGGCAGGAGCCAGCGGCTGGTGTTGTCCGCTGCCATGGTAGCGGTGGATTCGGCCGCGATGATGACAACTCCCAAAGCTGCCGGTATCCAATTCAGGAGAGAAAAGCGGGATATCGTCATGAGCTTCGACTACCAGATTAGCCTGATATCGGCTGATCGTACGATTATCATCAACCTTATGCAGAGCGGTATCGCAGACCGGATTTCACGCTCGCTGATGAATTACGGCGTGCGGCCCGCGGCGATCTCAGGTTTTTTTGTCCTGCTGGCCTTCCTGTGGACGCTCTTCCTTCAGCACACGTTCGCCTACCCATTCCTCTTCCTCTTCTTCGGTGCGGTTACGGGGAGCGCATGGTTTGGAGGGACCATCGCAGGGTTTCTGGCAGTCGTTTTTTCCACGCTGACGATCGCGTACTTCTTTGTTCCCCCGTACTACTCCTGGTCCATCGATGCCGCGGCAGAGACCTACTTTCTGGCGTTCATCGTCTCTGCGATGGCGGTAAGCTGGGTGAGCTCATCGAAAAAGCGGACGGAAACCGCCATTCGCGAAGCCCGGGATCAGCTTGAGCAAAGAGTTTTTGAGCGAACCGAAGAGCTGCGGAAATCGCACGCGGACATTCTGGAAAGCGAACGACGCCTGCGATTGCTGACCGAGGCCATTCCCCAGCAGATATGGAGCGCCGACACCCGCGGACGGGTGGAGTATTGCAATCAGCATCTGCTGGCCTATCTCGGACATCCTGTGGAGGAGATGCAGCAGCACGGTTTTCTCCGCGTGCTCCATCCGGAGGATCTCGCTCTCTTCCGCCATACCTGGGAGCGCGCCTTCGCAGCGGGGGCTAAGTTCGAGGGAGAGTGGCGCATCCTGGGCGCGGATGGGAGCTATCGATGGTTTCTGGTGCGCGGCATGCCGCAGGAATCGCTGCAGGGCGGAATTGCCCGGTGGTACGGGACTAATATCGAAATAGAGGAGCGCCGCCGCGCGGAGCAGGCGCTTATTCAAGCCCAGTCCGAGGTCGCTCATCTTTCCCGTACGCTGGGCATGGGGGAGCTGGCGGCATCGATCATGCACGAGATCAGCCAACCGCTCACCGCCGTGGTTACCCACTCCTATGCGTGCCGGGAATGGCTGCGGAGCGAACCGGCGAATCTGGAGAAGGCCTTTTCTACGGCGGAAAAGATTGTTGAGGAGAGCACCCGCGCCAGCTCAGTCGTTGCTCGCGTTCGCGCTCTGTTTCAGAAGGAGCCGCCATTCAAGGAGCGGCTGGATTTCAATGAAGTGATTCAAGGCGTGGTGTGGCTGTTGCGGGACGAGGCAATCCGCCGGGACGTCCTCATCCGCACCGATCTTAGCCGCGGACTTCCCAGCGTCGATGTCGACCGCGTGCAGATGGAACAGGTTCTTATCAATCTCGCCATGAACGGAATGGATGCGATGTCCCGTGCTCCGCAGCCGCGGGAGCTGCTGATTGTCTCGAAGAACGAAAGCTCCAGGGAGATTTTGATTCAAGTCGAGGACCGGGGAGCCGGACTGGAGCCGGAATCCGTGGCCAAGATCTTCGATCCATTCTTCACCACCAAGCCGCACGGCATCGGAATGGGGCTTGCGATCAGCCGGTCGATCGTCGAGACACACGACGGCCGGCTGTGGGCTGCGGCGCGTCCCGATGGCGGCGCATCCTTTCGATTTACAATTCCCTGCGGCCAGGAATGGGGCGATCTGCAAGGATGAACGAGCGAACTCAGGATCGGACCGTCTTTATCGTCGATGACGATCCCTCCATATGCGAGGCGATCTCCAATCTTCTTGAATCCGTTGGACTGCGCAGCGAACACTTCGGGTCGACCGAGGAATTCTTGCGTGGGAGAAGAGCGTCGTTCGGCTGCCTGATTCTCGATGTTCGCCTGCCGGGTATGACCGGGGTGGAGTTTCAGCAGGAGCTGATTCGCTCCGGCGCCGACATTCCCATCATCTTTATGACTGCCCATGGGGATATTCCGATGGTGCGGAAGGTCATGAAGGCTGGAGCCATCGAGTTCCTGACCAAGCCTTTCCAGAAAGAGGAGCTGCTGAGCGCAATTCAACATGCGTTCGAGAGGTCAGAGACTCACCGGGTAGAAGAAGCCGCATGCCGACTGGCGCGCACCCGCTTTGAGAAGCTCAGCCAGCGGGAGCGCGAGGTGATGGAGATGATGACCGCGGGACTGCTTACCAAGCAGATTGCGGGAAATCTGAACCTGAGCGAGATCACCGTCAAGCTGCACCGCAGGCACGTGATGGAGAAGATGGAAGCGCCATCCCTCGCTGATCTCGTACGCATGGCCGATCGAGTGAAGAAGATCTCAAGATCCTGATCAGAACTTCGATCCGCGCCCTTTTCTCTATCACAACCTCTGTATCACATCTGCAATGAGGATTGAATCGAATCTCTTCCTATACCAAGGTATAGCTTGTGCTTCCCGCTCTGAGACTCTACGCTCCGGTTACAGAAGCAGTTAGACGGGGAGTACTAGTCCGCGCCATCGCTTTGAGCCTCATCGCGACGCGCGACCGTGTTGCTCTGCGAAGAAGTGGTTGTTGGGTCGTTCATTCAGCATAACTTGCGGCGAGGCACTCACTGCATGAACAGCTTCGCCAGCTTGCCGTTCGGATCGTAATCAAAATTTCAGGAGACAGGAGCTACATGATGACACCCATTGTGCAGCGAGGGACACCCCTATCCCTTTCGCAGAAGTTTTCTCGGCTGGCAACACGACTGCGCGAGCCGGAGTGGCGCCGGTATGGAGCAACCTTATTGACGGGAAAGGTCGCCGGAGTCGGTCTGACTCTGCTCGTGATGGCTGCGGTCACCGGCATCTTCTTTACCAAGGTGATGGCAGCCGACACGGTTGTGAAGGCGGCCGACATCGTCAATCCCGTAAACACGGCATGGACGTTGATTGCGGCCTTCCTGGTCTTCGGCATGCAGGTCGGATTCACCATGCTGGAAGCCGGATTCTGCCGGTCTCGCGAAACCGTCAACGTATTGATGGAGTGCATCGTCGATACCTGTCTGTGCGGCATACTTTTTTACGCCATCGGCTTCGCGTTCATGTTCAGCCATGGGAACGGCTTCATCGGCTACCACTGGTTTTTCCTGCAGAACGCTCCTGAAACGTACGAATCCACCGGTGTCGCCTTCCTGGCGGTCTGGATCTTCCAGTTCGCCTTCGCCGATACCTGCTCCACGATTACCTCGGGAGCGATGATCGGCCGCACGGGATTTGTCGGCGACCTTCTGTATTCGCTGGCTGTCTCCGGCTTTATCTATCCCATCATCGGACACTGGGCCTGGGGTCCGGATGGATTCCTCGCCACCATGGGGTCCACGGGATATTTTCTGCCTACGCTGGGCAGCAGCTTTCATGATTTTGCGGGATCAACTGTCGTCCACACCATCGGAGGCTTCATCGCCCTGGCTGGTTCCCTTGTCCTTGGGCCTCGCTTAGGGCGAAAGTTCAAGCGCGACGGCGGCGGACCTATGCTGCCGCATGACCTCACCATCGCGGCCTCCGGCGGCCTCATCCTGTGGTTTGGCTGGTATGGGTTTAACCCCGGTTCCACGCTCTCGGCGATGGACTTCAGCGGCATCGGCCGCGTCTCCGCGAACACCACGCTGGCGGCTTGCGCAGCAGGCCTGACCGCAATGCTCTACGCCTATCTCTTCAGCAAGAAGTGGGATGTGGGCTTCACGGTGAACGGCTTCCTGGCCGGCCTGGTTGCCATCACCTGCCCCTGCTATTGGGTCAGTCCCACCGGAGCCATCCTTCTCGGAGGGGTCGCCGGCGTGCTGGTGGTCGTTGGAGTCGAGCTGCTGGAGTGGCTCCGCATTGATGATCCCATCGGCGCGGTTCCGGTTCACGGCTTCTGCGGAATCTGGGGAACGCTCTCTCTCGGTCTGTTTGCCTGCGGAAAGTATGGAGCTTCCGGCCCCAACGGACCGGATAACTCCGCCGCTCTGAACGGCCTCTTCTATCACGGCGGATTCACCTTGCTGAAAGCTCAGTTCATCGGAAGCGCGATCATTACCTGCTCTACCTTTGCAGTCGCAATGCTTGTCATGTATCTCGTCAACCTTACAGGCACGCTTCGCGTCTCAGAAGAGGGAGAGCTTTATGGCCTCGATCTTCATGAGCACGGAATCTCTGCTTATCCCGAGTATGTCATTTCCTCGCTTGCTGCTCCCTCAGGCCTTCCGAAGGATCTGACGGGTCCCAGCTTTGCCGCTGCGCCTGTAGTAAAACGCGATGCGGTACCCACCGGACACTGATCAGGAGAAGCAACGGAGGATTTATGACGAAGATCGAAGCGATTATCCGGCCGAACAAGTTTGAAGCCGTCAAACAGGCTCTCATCCAGGCCGGCACCGAAGGAATGACCCTCTCCGAAGTCCGCGGCCATGGGCGGCAGAAGGGCCACACGGAGGTTTACCGGGGGCGCGAGTATGAGGTGGATCTGCTGCCTAAGATCAAGCTTGAACTCGTCGTCCAGGATAACGTCGTTGAGCTTCTTGTACAGGCAATTCTGACCGCCGCCTACACCGGGAAGATCGGCGACGGAAAGATCTTTCTATACAAGCTTGACGATGCAATCCGGATACGAAGCCAGGAGCGAGGCGTTGGCGCAGTCTGAACGCGCTCTCAAGCCTTGTTCCGAACCTGGAGCGCGGTACCAAGACGGATTCCGTACACTGCACGAGCAGCGCTTCCTGTGAGGCTCGTGCAGCGGACGGAAACTCCGGATCTAAGGAATCTGCTCTCAAATGGAGCGGCACATGTCCATCATCTCTGCCACTTCCCCCTTTGATTCTGACAAGGCGAATGAATGGTCGAAGGGTAGTTCAGGGCTGGCAAAACGCCTCGGGGATGCCAGCCACTTTCTTCGCAACTTTCGCGTAAGCCTGCGTTTTGGAGAGCTCACGCGTGCGCCGCTGCGGCTGCTGCGATTCCAGATGTTTCAAGACCTGATCGAATGCGACTGGTTGTCCCGGGAACCCGACCCGTGGGATGTGGATCTGCCCAGCAGTATCGGGCAGCGGCACGCCTCACTGCAGGCGCTCAAAGACGCGATTGAGGTTCGCAATCTGATTTTTTACTGCGTGCCCGGCGTCGATTCCGCTCTGCTCCGCGTTTATCGTTCGAGCCCGCGCCGAAAAGACGAATTGATCATCGCGGGTTCGGCGGAGAGAAGCGATCGTCCAGCGCGCAGCATCCGTTCTCTTGCCATGCGCGCGCAGTTGCTCGGCTTCCGCTTCTCGCTCGAGAACGACATCCTTCACGAGCTCCCGGAGACAGCGCATCTGCGTGTCGGCACCTGAGGTGATCGGGCCTACTGCGATCCTCCCGGCAGCGGATAAAGACGGCCGCGGTACATCGCCATGGGCTCGATCGACCGGACGGCAATGACCTGAGCCGTCGCGTTGTCCGAGCCGTCAACCTCAACGGCATAGCGAACGAGTTCCTGAGCGAGGACTTCTACATCTTTCTTCTGCGAGACAATCCGCGCGATGTCGTCGTTTTTCAGGCTGCCGTACAGGCCGTCCGAGCAGAGCACCAGAATGTCGCCTGCCCGCAAGGCAAGCGTGGCGGTGTCGGCGGTTACGAAGAGCTCCGGGCCGAGAGCGCGGGTGAGCACGTGCCGGGACTCCGACCCGGCCGCTTCCGCGGCAGAAATCAGGCCGAGCTTCCGCTGTTCATTGACCCAGGTGTGGTCGCGGGTGACTACAGTAGCCTCGCGATCGCGCACATGGTAGCAACGGGAATCTCCGACATGCGCGATGTAGGCCTGGTCATGACGCAGCGCACAGGAGACGACAGTGGTAGCCATGCGCCGGCCCCGCCGTTCGGGCTGAAGTCCTTCATCGTGGACCGCTGCATTTGCATGCTGAACCAGGCGCGGCAGCAAACTCAGCAGAGAGGTTCCATCCTGCGCGTGGGCGAAGCCTTCGGTCATGACCTGGACGGCTTTCGCCGAGGCAACCTCACCGAGATCCATGCCTCCAACCCCATCGGCGACGACGAACATCCAGCCCAGCGCGCGCGCTTCCTGTCGCGACCTGGGGACAAAGGATCCCATGGCATCTTCATTGTTGGTGCGAACCTTACCTGGGTCGCTCACCTGTCCAAAAATCACATCCAGCATGTGCGGATCAACTTCTCGAACGAATTTTTTGGCGCAAAACGCAAGCACGGGGGTTCTCCCCATTCCGGTGCGACCGGAAATCGTAGGATAACCCCCGGCAGTGCGACGTCACGGAGCCGGCTAGGTGGTGAGCCGGGCCTTTACTTTGGCGTCAATCAGGACACTCTTCCCTTTGGCCTTGGAAGAGCGCATGAAGTAAAACGCTCCGTAAAGACCCCAGAGACCTGCAATTGCGATTGCGATGAGCGGTTCTTTGACGGTTCCATACCCCATCGTCGGTCCGATCAGATAGAACGCCATGCATCCCAGGTTGGCGAGCAACCCGAAGCCCGGAATCAGCAGGTGCTTGAGAAAGCTGAAGTCCGGCCGCTTGTGGAAAGCCACGATGCACAACATGCAGCTCAGCGCGTACAGGATGAAGGTGCCGAAGTTGGAGGTGAGCGTGACGGCCAGCAGCGAGTTCGGGAGAGCCGCCATCTTGTCGTGGGAGAAGTAACCGACGCTGGAAAACAGGCCGTGGGGAAGGGCTGCGACGGTGGCGTCGCTGGGCGCGCCTGCATCGCCGAAGGCGAGCATGACAGCGATCACGCCGATGACAGCGGAGATGGCCGCCAGCGTCCAGATCGCGCGATGGGGAGTGAGCTTCTCAGCGTGCAGAATTCCGAAATGCTCAGGCGCCTCATCGTCCTGACCCATGGCATAGGTAACGCGAGCGCCCGTATTCATGCAGGAGAGCGTCGTTCCGATCAGCGCGAGGAAGACAGTGACCGCCTCGGCCAGCATGAAGTACTTTCCATGCCCCTGCCCGAGGAGGGCGTCGCCGACCATGATCATCATGTCTCCAATGGGAGCAGCGGAACCGGCGGCGCTCTGCATGGTGTAGCCCGAATTCAGAAAGTAGTTTGCCGCAAAATATTCAATCAGGTAGCACACCAGACCTTGAATCAGCAAGGATGCGATGACGGCGATGGGGATATCGCGCTTGGCGTTCTTGGCTTCGCCGCCGAGGGCCGTCACCGATTCGAACCCGACCAGAATCAGGATGGCGACTGTGGCCTGAATCATTACCCAGTTGAAGTTATGAACGGAGACGACGGACTTGGCCCCTGGATGGGTGAGGAACAGCTTGCCGGTCGAGTCGTACGCAGGATAATGGACGTGGAAGGGAACTTCTTTGCCTGCTGCGTCGCGCTGTGGCACGGGGAGATTATTCGCGTCGCGGATGATCGTTCCATCCGCTTTGGTTGCGAACTCATAGTTGTAGGTGGCAAGCGTCGTCGAGTCATACTGGATGGCCTGGGCGCCGTCAGGATGGTTGACCCGGTATCCGAAAGCCAGGACACTGAACAGCACCAGAGCGGAGATCTGGATCACATTGATTGCCACGTTCACCGCGGTGGAGGCATTCGCGCCCTTCTGGGCGATCCAGGCGACTGCGAACGAGAAGACAATGGCCACCAGGGAGGTGAAGACCGGACCTGGATTCGAGCCGCTGATAAAGCTTGGATAGAGGAAGCCGACGACATAACCGACAAAGAGGCCGGTCACGCCCACCATCACTCCGGGGTATACCCAGTAGTAGAGGTGCGAACCCCAGCCAACGATGAATTTGGAGACGCGGGCGTATCTGAAGGCTTTATCCTTCGAGAGGAGCGCCTGCTCGGCGTAGTAATAGCTCGAACCCGTGCCGGGGTAAAGTTTGGAAATCTCGGCATACGATACCGCGGTGGCCAAGCAGAGAAGCAGGGCTCCGAAGATTCCGGCCCACATGGCCGGCGCCGTAGCTCCGGTGGTCGCTTGAATGAAGAAGGTGAGCCAGAGGAAGGCGCCCGGGGCGATCAGGGCCATCGCATTGCTGGTCAGGCCGGTGAGGCCCAGGGTGGCCTGCATCTGGCCGGTAGTTTTCTGTTCTGCCATGAGAGTTCTCCTAATCGTTCGAGTTTCTGACTATCCCGGCGGGGCCTCCGGATATATGTGATAAGTGTCCCCGGCACTGCGTGTCTGCCTGATTGCTCTCTCTAACGGCCGCCGTAAAGGCGGCCGTTAGAGCCTGTATCTAGCGTTTTGGCCCGAAGAAAGCGATGAAAGCGACCGTCGCGGTGGACTGCGCCTTGACGAAGGTCGAATCGCCTTTATGGAAAAAGGCATTGTCCGACCAATCCCGGCGGTACTCTACGCGGGTCAGCAATCCTTCCAGCCATTTGTATTCGTAAGTGCCGGTAAACTCCTGCAACGTCTGCGCGGTTCCAGTCTCAAAGCCCTGATTGTCAACGAAGTATTCATAGCGTCCCGTGAGAGACGACTTGCTGCCCACCAGCTGGTGTGCGGCGAAAGCGATACCTTGCCAGTGCGGAGACTGCGATGGAATGGTCGTGGTGGTCTCGCCCGCGGTTACGGTTGAGGCCGGAGTCTTATTCTGTCCGTAATCGTAGTTGAGGTAGGCGCTGAATTTGGCGGTCGGCGTCAGCAGAAGAGTGGTATCGATCAGGTTGCGATAGCCCTTCTGCGTGTCGAAGTTCTGCGGTCCGGTGTAGTAGTTCACAAACCAGCTATATTTTGGTTTGACGAGCGCGCTGGTCAAGCCGATGGTGACGCCCCCGTTGTTGGCGACCACGTCGTTCCATCCGTTCACCACCTGGAGGCCGACGGTCCACGTCTTGGTTGCCGGCAGCGACGTGCGCAAGCCGAAGTGGTAGTACGGTATGGCCCAGGCAAAGAGCAAAGAGCGCGAGTAGTTCCAGTCATCCTTGGCCTCAATGACCTCGGCGCCGGCTGAGGTTACGAATTGCCCGAAGTCCAGCTCCGAGCCGTGAGATTTCGCAGGTTTGAAGCTGATGAACGCCTGCTCAAGATAGTTGTCGGTATTTTTGTCCGTCGCCGGGTGGATGAGCACATTGGTGCGTCCGAAGATCAGATCGGCGTGGACACCGATGGGATCGGCATCGTGGTTGATGGTAAGTTTGGCGGCGCTGAGGTTGAACTGATCCGTCTTATCGTTGAAGTTGTATAAGTCGTTGATTTGTCCGTTGAAGGCGTTGCTTGGACGGTTGGCGTTATAGCTGTAATACCCGTCGAGATATCCGCTGAAGTCAATCGGTCCCACGCTCCA
>DASYYO010000399.1:0-23400 GCA_035933805.1 Acidobacteriaceae bacterium
AGCTGCAGCAGGTCTTCCTGAACCTGTTCCTGAACGCCAAGGACGCCATGGAAGCCGGCGGCACGCTGAGGATCGCGACGCTGGTCAACGGAGAGGTCGCCGTCGATGTGACCGATACCGGCTCAGGCATCGCCTCGGAACACATGCAGCGCATCTACGATCCCTTCTTTACCACCAAAGGCGCAGTGCGCGAAGGGCAGCGCCGGGGAACCGGCCTGGGTCTCGCTGTAACCTATGGCATCATCCAGGAGCACTCTGGGAAGATCCAGGTCGAAAGCCGCGTGGGGAGCGGAACTACGTTCCACCTGGAATTTCCCCGGGCAAGGAAACCTGCTCATGTCTGAAGCAGGAACCCTCCCGGCACAGAGCAAATCCGTTCCCTCCGGAGCCGATCCGGAACACCGCATCCTCATCATCGATGACGAAGCTGCAATTCGCGAGTCACTCGAGACCCTGCTGACCCTGGAAGGGTACGCGGTGGAAACAGCCTCGGACGGAAACCAGGGCCTCTCGCGCATCGACACCCGCGCCTACGATCTGGTGCTTCTGGATCTCGCCCTGCCCGGACAGAACGGACTGGAGGTGCTCGCCCGCATCCGCGAGCGGCAGCCGGAACTACCGGTCATCATGATCACCGCCTTTGGCACCGTCGGCAACGTCGTCGACGCCATGCGCGCCGGGGCGCAGAACTTCGTCCAGAAACCGTGGGACAACGAGAAACTCCTCGCGGACATTCGCGCTTCGATCGCACGCCGCCGCGCCGAAGAAGAGAACATTCAGCTCAAGCGCGCGCTCAAGCGGCGCTACAACTTTGAGAATATCGTCGGCAAGAGCGAGGCGATGCTGCGCATCTTCGATCTGGTAGCGCAGGTTGCTCCCAGCCGTTCCACGGTTCTCATCCAGGGAGAAAGCGGCACCGGCAAAGAACTGATCGCGAAGGCCTTGCACGCCAACTCGCCGCGCCGCGACAAGCCCTTCGTTCCCGTCAACACCGGAGCGGTGCCGAGCGAACTGCTGGAATCCACTCTCTTTGGGCATGTCAAAGGCGCCTTCACCTCGGCCATCGCGGCCAAAAAAGGCCTCTTCGAGATGGCCAATACCGGCACCCTCTTCCTGGACGAGATCGCCACCATGGGCATGGACACACAGGCGAAGATTCTCCGCGTCCTGCAGGACCGGCGCTTTATGCACCTGGGTGGAGTGCAGGAGATTCAAGTGGATGTCCGCATCCTCGCGGCAACCAACGTCGATCTCCGGCAGGCAGTCCGGGAGGGCAAGTTCCGTGAAGACCTGTATTACCGGCTCAATGTAATCATGCTCGACCTTCCTCCTCTGCGCGGCCGGCGGGAGGACATTCCGATCCTGGCCTCCCACTTCCTCAAACGGTTCAGCGAGGAAAATGAGCTGCCCCTGCGTACGCTTTCCCCGGAGGCCCTCCGCGCACTCGTGGACTATGACTGGCCGGGCAACGTTCGAGAGCTGGAAAATGTGATCGAACGCGGCGTGGTGCTCTCCTCTACTCCGTTGATCGGGCTGGATCTGCTGCCCGGCCATCTCACCGGCCGGAGCTACTCTTCCAGCCTGCTGGAGCACAACCCTGACGCCGATCTCTTCGACATCATTGGAGACATCGAGCGGCGCATTATCATCGACAAACTGGAGCACTGCAACTGGAACCAGACAGAGGCGGCGGAGCAGTTTCGCATTCCGCTCTCCACTCTGAACCAGAAGATCAAGCGCCTTTCCATCGAAATCAAAAAGCGCGTCAAGGAATAGGCGGCGCGGTCCAGCGCACGGCCTGCGCGGCCGCTTTGACAGCCGCACCGCTATGGTACCCTCGGCTTTGATCATCCGCGCGTTTTGCATCCTGTCCTGGCTCTGAGGTGTGCCGATCGAATCTCTTGAGAGAGTTGCCAAAAAGCTCGTAGGCTCGGTTCAGAACTATGCCCTGCTCTCCGGCCGGGCCATCGCCAACCTGTTTTCCGCACCCCATTATGTAGCCGACATGATGACGCAAGCCGACTCCATCGGCATCGGGTCCTTACCCATCGTCATCCTTACCGGCTTCTTCACCGGGGGCGTGCTCGCGCTGCAATCCGCCTCGGCCCTGACTCAGTTCGGCGCCGCCAACCTCACAGGCCAACTGGTCAGCCTGTCGATGATCAAGGAGCTGGGTCCGGTGCTGACCAGCCTGATGGTCTCCGGGCGCAACGCTTCCGGCATGGCCAGCGAACTCGGCTCAATGATGGTGACAGAACAGATCGACGCGATGCGTGCGCTGGGCACCGACCCTCTCAAGAAGCTGGTTACGCCGCGGGTCGTGGGCACGATCGTGATGCTCTTCTTCCTGACGATCATCTCCGACGCCGTCGGCACCGCCGGAGGCGCCTTCGTCTCCGTCGCCATGCTCAGACAGAACGGCTCGCAGTTTTTCCATAGCGCCTACCAGGTTCTCGAATACCCCGACGTGCTGCAGGGCCTGGTCAAGCCCCTCTTCTTCGGCTTCATCATCGCAACCATTGGCTGCTACTACGGCATGAACACCAGGGGCGGTACGCAGGGCGTCGGCCGCTCCACGACGCAGGCAGTCGTCGTCGCCTCGGTACTGATCATCTTCGTCGACTTTCTTATCAGCCAGGTCATGATCACCGTCTTCGGCCGCTGAGGCGCATGGATCCAGGCAGGGAGTGCCGCACAGCGCACAGACGCTTCCTCTAACCTTGACGAAACAGGAGTGCCGCACTGCAGCAAACTGCCTGAGCTCTTATGGTGACCACACCCCAAGCCGAAGCCAAGCGCACGGACCAGCCTCCCGGCGAGCCAGTGGTGGTCTTTGAAAACGTCTCTATCGGGTTTGAGGGCAAGCTGGTTCTGGACAATGTCTCCTTTACCCTCTCCTCGGGCGAGACGCGCGTCCTGCTCGGGCCCGCCGGCGGCGGCAAAAGCGTGCTGCTCAAGCTGGCGGACGGTCTCTTCCGGCCTGATTCCGGACGCATCGTGGTCTTCGGCCAGGAGATCAGCGCCATGCCGGAGCGGGAGATCTTCAAACTGCGGGGACGCATCGGCATGGTCTTCCAGGAGAGCGCCCTCTTCGATTCGCTGACCGTGCGCGACAACGTCAGCTATCGGCTCATCGAGCAGCATGTCCCCGCGGCCGAGACCGCCGAACGTGCCGCCGAAGCGCTTCGCTTTGTGGAACTGGAACAGACCCTGGACAAGTTTCCCTCGGAGCTCTCAGGCGGGATGCGCCGCCGCGTCGCCATCGCCCGGGCCATTGTGAGCCGGCCGGATCTGATCCTTTACGACTCCCCTACGGGAGGCCTCGATCCCATCACCTCGACGCTCATTATCGAGCTGGTCATCAAGCAGCGGGATGTTTATGGAACCACCTCCCTGGTGGTCACCCATCGCCTCCAGGACGCCTTTACGATGGCTACCCATATCTTCGACCGCGAGCAGAATCACATGGTTCCGATCCCCGGCGGCGGCATCGACCCGCGTACCAGTTTCCTGATCCTGAACGAGGGGCGCCTGATCTTCGACGGCTCAACGCATGACCTGATTCACTCCGACGATCCCTTTATCAAAGAATTTATCTCCTGATCTTCCGCTTGCGGGGTAGCCATCCTCCCGGTTGCGCCCTCAGCGGCTTTTCCTGCTTGCCTCAGTGCTCGATTTGCTGGATTCTGAAGTCGCACGGCTGGAAGATCTGCAGGGCCCCCACCCGGCGAGGGCCCAGACCCGAAAAGATCCCAAAGGTTCCCGCGAGGTATCTGCAGCATGGCCTTCAAGTTCAAGGGCGTCGACTTCATCCAGTTCGACCTCCTGCTCTCCGAGGAAGAGCGGATGGCGCGCGACACCACTCGCCAGTTCGTCGAGGACAACGTTGTGCCCATCATTGAACCATGCAATCGGGACGGCCGGTTTCCGCGCGAGTTAATTCAGCCGATGGGCCGCCTGGGATTCTTCGGCGCCAACCTCCAGGGCTATGGCTGCGCGGGCATGTCCAATGTGGAGTACGGCCTCGTGATGCAGGAACTGGAGCGCGGAGACTCCGGCATTCGCAGTTCGGTGAGCGTGCAATCGGCCCTGGTGATGTATCCCATCGACACCTTCGGCAGCGAAGCGCAGAAGAGCGCCTGGCTGCCTTTGCTGGCCGCAGGAGAGAAACTGGGGTGTTTCGGCCTCACCGAGCCGGATTTTGGCTCGAACCCGGGAGGAATGCGCACGCGCGCACGCAAAGAGGGAGACGAGTACGTGCTGAACGGCGAGAAGATGTGGATCACCTCCGGATCGATCGCCGATATTGCCGTGATTTGGGCAAAGCTGGAAGACGAGCAAGACCAGGTAAGAGGTTTTCTGGTGGAGACCGGCCGGCCGGGGTTCACCGCCTATGACGTTCACGGCAAATGGTCTCTCCGGGCTTCTGTCACCTCCGGCCTCTCGCTTCAGGACGTGCGCGTTCCCGCAGGCAATCTGCTCCCCGGCTCGGGAGGATTGAAGTCTCCCCTCATGTGTCTCAATCAGGCGCGCTACGGAATTGCCTGGGGCGCGATCGGCGCCGCCATGGCCTGCTACGATACGGCGCTGCAATACTCCCTGCTGCGCAAACAGTTTCGCGATCAACCCATTGCCAGCCACCAACTTGTGCAGGAAAAGCTCTCCTGGATGGTCTCTGAGATCAGCAAGGCGCAGCTGCTCGCGCTGCAGGTCGGCCGGTTGAAGGACGCGGGCAAGGCGGGCTTCGAACATATCTCAATGGCCAAGCGAAACAACGTCTGGATGGCCCTGGAGTGCGCACGCCTGGCGCGGGATATTCTCGGCGCCAACGGGATTACGGACGATTATCCGGTCATGCGCCACATGATGAATCTGGAGTCGGTGAAGACGTACGAAGGCACCCATGACATCCACACGCTGATCATCGGCCAGAGTGTGACCGGCATCCCGGCGTATTAGAGCATCGGGGGAGAGTCTTCATGCCAAACCGGCGACGGCATCCGAAATCCGGATGCCGCCGCCAGGGGCTTCATTCTTTATCGGGCTTCTGTTGGGTTCCCTGGGAAAACGCGAGCCGGTCATTTCACGCAACCTAACGTGAAAAAGCGAGTCTTATTAGTTAAGGAAAGCCCTGACCAGAATGAATATTGAATCGACCTCGCTCAAGGTGCTCAGGCTCGGCAAGCTCCCCCGCGTTCCGGAGTTGGACGCCCTGCGCGGCCTGTTCCTGGTGTGGATGACTCTGACGCACCTGCCCACCCGGCTCAGCAATCTGGTCAACCAGCCGTTTGGCTTTGTCTCCTCGGCCGAGGGCTTTGTCTTCCTTTCCGCGCTTCTGGTGGCTCGTCTCTCAATTCATATGGCGGAGGACGATCATGGAGCATTGCACACCAAGCTATGGAAGCGCGCGCTCCGCATCTACGCATATCACCTTATCCTGCTGGCGATGGCCTTTACTGTGGCGGCCGCGTATGCGGTGACCACGCATCGGGTCGCGATTTATAACCTGCTCAACTTTTACCTGGCCCATCCTTTCACCGCCATCGTCGGCTCGCTGCTGCTGATCTACTGTCCGCCTCTATTGGACATTCTGCCGATGTATGTCATCTTCCTCGCGCTCACGCCGTCGATCCTGACCGTTGCAGTGCGCAAAGGCTGGAACGTTATTCTTCTGGCGAGCGGCCTGATCTGGCTGCTGGCGCAGTTCGGCCTGCGCACCTGGATTCACAACCTGGTGGTGCGGCTCACCGGCCTTCACATTCCGCTGCAAGAGACAGGGGCCTTCAACCTCTTTGCCTGGCAGGCCCTCTGGGTTCTTGCGATGTGGCTGGGGGCGGAGTCCGCGGAGGGGAAAAACCCGATGCAGCGGGTGCCGGGGTTCGTGACCGCGGCGAGCGCTCCGGTGTGCCTTTTCTTTCTTGGAGTGCGTCACGCATGGCTGGGCCCCCATCTCACCCCGCAGGCGCTGGGGCTTTCCCTGGACAAGTGGCAGTTGGGGCCGCTGCGCATGCTGAACCTCTTTGCCTTCTCATTTGTCGTGTACTGGCTGCGCAAATACGTCACCCGCGCGGTGATGGTCGAACCTTTCCTCACCCTGGGCAAGGCTTCCCTCGAGGTCTTCTGCGCGCATCTGATCTTCGTCTTTGTCGGACTGGCGCTGCTCTATGGCGAAGTCAGCGAGTTGCACGGGATCTATGCCTGGGTCCTGGTGGCGATTACTTTCGCCGCGCTGATCACCGTCGCCTTGCGGGAGGCGCGCCGCAAGCGGAACCAGAAACGTCTGGCCATAAAGCAATACGCAGACGCCACGTAGCGCAGACAGAACGCTGCGGTAGACCCACCCGGCACGCGCCGATGCGCAGGCACACTCACCTGTTTCTCCAACCGCTGGATACTATCGCCTGGATTCTCGCAAACCGAAGCGATCCTGCAGCCGGTTATGATCAGAGGAATTGGCGAAACAACAATTCCAATCCATTGCCGTGAGAGCGTTTGCAGATCGAGCTTGGAAGACCATCAACGGACTTGCAGCAGGGCCGCCCTATGTATACACGTCTTGACAAAGCGCACCGCGCGTTACCGGTAGCCTTGGGGGTTCTCACGCTCCTTGGGGTTGGGGCGCTCTTCGCATGGGATATTCACTCTGCGTTTTTTTCCGCCGGCATGCATGCAGCTCTCGAAGCGTCTTCGCTGGCATTGATCGCTCTCGCGTACTTGGTGTACCAGAGTGCACATCGGCCGCCGCTGAAGGAGTGGATCAAGGCAATCATGCTGGTGGCCGCGTTTCTCTTCTGGGCAGCCAACCAGGTATGGCCAAAAGCACATCAGGCTCTGGTCTTCAACGATGTCGCCATCGGACTCTTCATTCTTGATGTTTTCCTGGTGATGGTTGGCTGGCCGAAGACATCTCCTGATGAATCCTTCGCTGAATCCCCCGCCGAGCGCCCGGCTGCCTCACACTCAACAATCCAGCGCACGGAGGGATAGCCCGGGAACCGGCGCCGCAGCGCGATTGCCCTTCAACATGCTGGCCAGGATTCTGGTCCCGCTCGCATCCGGCTGGAACGTCGTCCTCGCCGCGCCTGGCCGTCGCAGGTTGCGCGCGGCCAGGCCCTGAGCAGGTTAGCTGCCGGCCAATCCGGTCATGCGCCGGCTCGGGTTTTGGCGATCACCTCGAGATAGGCGCGTGCCGCGTTGGTGATCACCTCGGGTTTGCCTTCTGCAATGGCTGCGACATTTACCAGATCGGAGCCTACGCCCAGCGCGACCGCGCCGGCTTTGAGGAACCCGGCAGCCGTGTCGACCGTGACGCCTCCGGTGGGAATGAGCCGCAGTTGAGGGAAGGGCGCCTTGAGCGCCTTGAGGTAGGGCGCTCCACCCATGGCGGAGCAAGGAAAGATCTTGACGTAATCGGCGCCGGCATTCCAGGCGGTGATGACCTCCGTCGGAGTCAAGGCTCCCGGGATCGAGACGATGCCCATCTCCTTGGTCTTCTTGATCACATCCAGATGCAGGCTGGGGCTGACGACGAAGACGGCGCCGGCATCAATCGTAGCGGCGCACTGCCTGGCATCAGTGACGGTGCCTGAGCCCAGGAGCAGCCTGTCTCCATAATTCTTTTTGAGCTCCTGCAGGACCTCAATGGCCCCGGGTACGGTCATGGTGACTTCGATGACGGTTACTCCGCCGGCCACCATCGCCTCAACGACCGCCAGAGCCTCGCTCGCCGAACGAGCACGAAGAACAGGGATGAGGCCTGCCGCTTCCAACTGCTGCTGAACATCATTTGCCATCGACACAATCCTTTGATGAGGGGTTCTCACGTTACGTTCGAGGCGCACCGGGGAGGAGGCGCCTCGAACCCTTACAGCACTTTCGCATTCTTTCCTAACCGCGGCGCAATCTGCCGAAAGCAGCCCTGAACCGACCCGCCCGCGGCCGGGACGGCACGGCATCAACGGCTGATGCGTGCGGAGCCGCCCGCCATCACCCGCTCTACTTCGGCGCGGCTGGCAGTGCTGGTGTCTCCCGGAGTCGTCATGGCCAGAGCGCCGTGAGCGACGCCGCAGGCTACGGCCCAGTCGGGCGGTTTGCCCATCATCATCCCGTAAATGAGCCCGGAGGCGAAGGAGTCGCCGCCGCCGACCCGGTCAAGGATATCGATCTCCCGCTGGGGCACATAAACGATCTCATCCTGATAAATGGCCATCGCGCCCCATGCGTTGCGCGAGGCCGTCTGTGCGGTGCGCAGAGTGGTGGCGACGAGCTTCAGATTGGGATAGGCCTGGGCGACCTCGCGCAGCATCGTCTCATAGCTTCCGATGGGAAGCTCGTCGAAGTCTTCCTTGACGCCTTCGAGCTTGATGCCGAGGGTTGCCGAAAAATCCTCCTCATTGCCGAACAGAACATCGATCTTGCGAACCAGCTCGCGGTTGACCTCCTGCGCCTTGGCCTTGCCGCCGATCGCCTTCCACATCGATTCGCGATAGTTGAGGTCATAAGAGCTGACCGTTCCATATTGTCTCGCCTTGTCGAGCGCCTCGACGGCGACCTCGGGGGTGGAGGCGGAGAGTCCGGCAAAGATGCCTCCGGTGTGCAGCCAGCGCGAACCGTTGTGCGGACCGAGGATCGTCTCCCAGTCGAAGTCGCCGGCTTTGGTATGGGAGATCGCAGTGTTGCCGCGGTCGGAGCAGCCGACGGCGGCACGCACGCCGTAACCTCGTTCGGTGAAGTTGAGGCCGTTGCGGACGGTGCGGCCAATGCCATCATAGGGAACCCAGCGGATGAGCGAGGTATCGACGCCGCCCTGAAGAATGAAGTCTTCCAGAAGACGGCCGACCGGGTTATCGGCGAAGGCGGTGACGATGGCGCTCCGCATGCCGAAGCAACGGCGCAGGCCGCGCGCGACGTTGTACTCCCCTCCGCCTTCCCAGGCAGCAAACTGCCGCACGGTGTGGATTCTGCCTTCGCCTGGATCGAGCCGGAGCATGACTTCCCCGAGGCTCACACAATCCCATCGATTCTTTTCGGCGCTTTTGATCGTTAACGCTTCCATCCGTTCACTGACCTTCCCTTCCCTTGTTTAGAACTTTGCCTGCGAGTGATGCCGTGCGGGGCGGCTGAGACCGCGTTCTGCGCGCTTGCGGAGAAGACATATTCCTCAAAATTTGAATTCCGGCACGACAAAGCACTTTCACTATAACCGGATGCGCGGGGAATTTGTTGCGCGCGGCGCTCCTGAGGGGCGGAAGCAGGACGGGGATCGTACCCCTATGAGGGATGGGGCCGGGTTTGCCCTTGTCCGGTTCGCAGCGGCTTCGGTATAAACAAGCGTTAGCGCTAATCCCACGTCGAGCGGAGCACAATTGCCCGAAAAGGGATGGTGGGAGGCATCTCGCTATGGAACGGGTCTCCGCAGAACCGGCCGCGGTGCGTGCTCATGAGCCCGCCGGGGGAAACCTTCGGTGGTCCGTGTGCGCGATGATTTTTTTCGCCACCTCAATCAACTATATGGATCGTCAGGTGCTGGGCATTCTGGCTCCCACGCTGCAGCACACGATCGGCTGGACGGAGGCGCAATACGGTTACATTATCGGCGCCTTCCAGGTAGCGTATGCGATCGGTCTGGTGCTGGCCGGGCGAATGGTGGACCGTGTAGGCACTCGCATCGGATATGCGATCGTGATGGGGCTGTGGAGCGTGGCGGCTATGAGCCATGCTCTGGCGCGCACCGCCCTGGGATTCGGAATCGCCAGGTTTTTTCTCGGGTTGGGCGAGTCAGGCAACTTCCCAGCGGCATTGAAGACGACCGCTGAGTGGTTTCCGCAGAGGGAGCGCTCGCTGGCGGTCGGCATCTTCAACTCCGGAGCCAATGTGGGAGCGATTCTCGCTCCGGCGATCATCCCGTGGGTCACGATCCGGTTTGGCTGGCAGGCGGCGTTCCTCACAACCGGCGGCTTCAGCATGGCCTGGATCGTGTGGTGGCTTACGCATTACCGCCAGCCTCAGGATCATCGCAAGATCAAACCCTCTGAACTGAAGCACATTCTGAGCGATCCGATCCAGTCCCCTGCCCCGATTCCCTGGAAGCGTCTGCTGGCATACCGGCAGACCTGGGGATTTGCCACGGCAAAGTTTCTGACCGACCCGGTGTGGTGGTTCTACCTCTATTGGCTGCCTAAGTTCTTCGACGCGCGGTATCACCTGGGGCTGAGCAACCTGGGGCTGCCTTTGATCATTGTGTACAACGTCTCCGTAGTGGGCAGTGTCGGCGGCGGCTGGCTGCCAGGCTGGCTGCACCGCCGCGGTTTCACCATGGTACGTGCCCGGCTGGCGGTCATGCTGTTGTTCGCCTGCATGGTGCTGCCGATCGCCTTCGCGAGCCGTCTTTCTTCGGTATGGGCGGCAATCGCCTTTCTCGGTTTGGCCGCCGCGGCTCACCAGGGCTGGTCGGCGAATCTGCTGACGACGCCTTCGGACATGTTTCCGCGCAGCGCGATCGGAGTCGTAACTGGAATTGGCGGAATGGCAGGCGCGGTCGGAGGCGTACTGTTTTCGCTCAGCACAGGCTGGGTACTGCAACTGACGCACAGCTATACGCCGCTGTTCTACATCTCCGCCAGCGCTTACCTGATCGCCTTCCTCGCATTGCGGGTCATCGCCCCGAACCTGAAGCGGGTAGAGCAGGCGGCGGTGTAGGAGCGCCGGGAGGGGCGCAGACCAGGCAGTCGTCTATTCGACGTGGAGCAGCCCCTCGTCCGCAAGCTGAGTGAGCAGATCAAGGACATCTTTTTCAATGAGGCCGGGCGCCGCATCGTACTCTTCAGACAGTTGTGCGACCAGTTCGGAGACCCGAACGGGAGACTCCAGCCGGCTCCATATATCCGAGCCGATCTTGCCCAGGCCATAACAACGGCTGCGCTCTAAGCTCATCAGAACTGTTTCACCCGCCACATCCGCGGCGACGGAATTCGGAATATGGCAGACGGTCGAGCTGAGATGGATAAGAATGGGCATTTGCTGGCAGCGATTATAGCGTGTGCCAGACGGAAAGCCGAGCTTCGGGAGCCTCTCCCCGGCAGAGGCTCTGCTATCGTTTGAAGGATGCCGGCGCACCCCAGCGATACGCGTGCTGTTCCAGTGAATACCCCTGTGGATGAGGCCGCGCCGGCACAGGACGAGAAGCGGCTTGCCGGGGCCGATTGGCAGGAGAATGCTCCGCCCGGCCGCGAGTTGTGGCGTTTCTTCCGCGAGTACCTTGCCAGCCTGGTGGCAGTGACCCGATGGCGGCTGCTTGCCGCCGTTCTCCTCATGTCCCTGACCTCGGTCACCGAGGGAATCGGGGTCGCCCTTCTGTTCCCAGTTCTACAGGTAGCCGGCTTCAACATGACCAACCAGGGGCACGTTGGCCACTATACGGGAGAAGTTCAGGATCTGCTGCGGTGGAGCGGTTTGCGGCCGTCGCTCTGGCTGGCGACGCTGCTGATGAGCTTCATGCTGCTGATGGCGGTGCGTTCCCTCTTCGGCAGAGCGCAGGCAGTGCAAACCATGAGCACGGCAATGCGCTATGAGATGGCCCTGAGCCGGCATCTGTATCAGGCCATCATCAATGCAGACTGGCGTTATCTTGTACGCCGCCGTTCCTCGGACTTCACCCACGCGCTCACCGGCGAACTCTCCCGGGTGACGACGGCGACCTACCAGTTCATGGGCCTGCTTTCGAGCACAACCCTGGGCGTGGTTTATGTCGGTCTCGCGCTCAAGCTTTCCGCAGTGACAACCTTGATGGTGCTGATCTCGGGAGCTGCGCTGCTGCTCGTCTCGCGCGGGTGGATGCGCGCCGTGCATGAGAGCGGAGTGGCGTTGTCCGAGAGCATGAACGCGGTGTACGCGGCAGCGACCGAGCATCTGCAAAGTCTGAAATCGATCAAGACATATGACGCGCAGGCCGCCGATCTTGCGATGTTCACCTCGCTTGAAAATTCGGCGCTGGACCAGAGCCTGCGGATCACCCGGAATCAGGCGGCGGCGGCGTTCTGGTTTGAAGCAGGCTCGCTGGTGGTGCTGGCCGGGGTCATCTTTCTATCCCTGCGTGTGCTGCGGGTGGGTCCGGCGAACGTTCTGTTGCTGCTGGCGATCTTTACCCGGTTGATGCCGCGGCTGGCAGCCGGCTACGCACAGTTGCAGGGCTTTCTGGGAGATCTTCCAGCATTTACCCGCGTGATGCGGATGAACCGGGAGTGCGGACTCCATGCGGAGGCGGCGGCTACTCCGGAGCCTTCTTTGGTCCTGCGCCACGAGTTGCGGATGGACGGCGTGGGCTTCCAATACGAGGCTTCGCGATCCTTCCGCCTGGAGGACATTTCGCTCACGGTCGCGGCCGGAAAGATTACAGCAATCGTCGGGCCTTCGGGAGCGGGAAAGAGCACGATCGCGGACATGGTCAATGGGCTTCTGACCCCCTCCAGCGGCCGCATTCTGGTCGATGATACGCCGTTGACTCCGGAGCGGGCACGCGCTTGGCGGCGGCAGGTGGGCTACGTTGCGCAGGACACGGTGCTGTTCCATGCCAGCGTCCGGTCGAATTTGTTGTGGGCGAAACCGGATGCCGGAGAGGACGAGTTAAGCGATGCGCTCACCCTCGCAGCAGCGGAGTTTGCCTTCTCTCTCCCCCAAGGCCTGGAGACCGTGGTCGGCGACCGTGGTGTGCTCCTCTCCAACGGACAAAGGCAACGCATTGCGCTGGCCCGGGCGCTGTTGCGAAGGCCTTCTCTCCTGGTTCTGGACGAGGCGACAAACAGCCTTGACCTGGAAAACGAGGGGAGGATTCTGGATACCATTGAGAGTCTGCGCGAGCGCATCACCATCCTGATGATCGCGCACCGCAGCTCGGCGGTGGAACGTGCGGAGATGATTTATGTGGTCGAGGACGGGAGAGTGGTCGAATCCGGCGCCTGGGCGAACCTGAGTTGGACAAAGGGGCGGAGCGCCGCATTGCTCACCCACGGGGATGATCTGGTGGTTTGAACAAGTGCGGGAAGATCCTGCATGCCCGGGCAGAGCTCGCGGGTTGGGATACACTCCCTTTGGTTGAAAGACTTCGAGCTACTTTGTTGCCGGTACCAACAAACGACGATTCATAACGAATGGAATTCGAGGGACGGAAAGCGATGAAGAGGATCTTGTTTCTTGTCTTTTTGGGAACGATCTGGTTTGCACCTCTTGCGCCGGCGGCTACCAAGCCGATCCAGGTGATGCTCATGGATGGACAAAGCGCAGCGGCCTATCACAACTGGCGAGCCACGACTCCGATCCTGAAGAAGGAACTCGAAGATACAGGTTTGTTTCAGGTCACCGTGGTGAGCTTTCCCGCGTGGCCTGGCGATTTCAGCAACTTTCATCCCGAGTTCAGCAAATATAAGGTGATCGTTTCCAACCTGGACTCACCCGACTGGCCGCCGGCGCTGCAGAAGCAGTTCGAGGATTACATGAAGCGAGGCGGAGGATTGGTGATCGTCCACGCCGCGGACAATGCCTTCCCGAACTGGACGGCGTACAACCTGATGACCGGGCTGGGCGGCTGGAGAGGAAGGGACGAGAAGGCCGGACCGCGATGGTATTACAAAGGCGGAAAGCTGGTCTCGGACAACACTCCCGGACGGGCGGGCATGCACGGACAGCGCCTTCCCTTCCAGGTAACGACGCGGGACCCCAACCATCCGGTCATGAAGGGGCTGCCGCCGGTCTGGATGCACGCCCCCGACGAGCTTTACGGAATGCTTCGCGGTCCGGGAAAAAACATGACGGTCCTCGGAACAGCGCATTCGCTGGTAACCAACAAGGGCACCGGAAACGACGAACCGATGCTGATGGCTCTCCGCTACGGCAAGGGCAGAATCTTTCACACAACCATGGGCCACGATACGGTGGCCTTGAGCTGCGTGGGTTTCATTACGACGTATCAGCGCGGAGCGGAGTGGGCCGCTACCGGAAAAGTCACGCAGAAGGTCCCGCCCGACTTTCCGACTCCGGACAAGGTGAGCCTGCGCGCGGATATCGAGGCCATGGCACCGCCGGCGAGATAGGAACCTTCCCAGCCCGGGATTAAAATGCCTGAACGTGAGTTGTCAGTTTATAAGTTGACAGGCTATAAACTGACAAGTCATAATCAGACAACTGGCACTCTGGAATCCCTGACCATGTCCGGCACCATCAAGCCCGATCCCTTCTATGACCGTGTGCGCGAACTCGCCGCCCTGGACCGCGCCTGGAAACGTCATCGGAGCGGCGGCCAGATGCTGCTGCTCTACGGCCGCAGGCGACTGGGCAAAACGTTTCTACTGCAAAGGTATTTCGCAGCGGAGCCCAGAGAGGACGAGCCGGAAAAACCCCACTGCTACTTTCTGGCCGAGCAATCGACCGCCGCTACGCAACGGCTGACGCTCGCGCGTCAGCTGGTCGCAGCCCTGCCCGTTGAGGGCGTCGCCGCTGACGAGATTGCCGTCTCATGGAACGCCCTGCTGCGTTACGCTTCGCAACACGCCCGGGCCCGGGGAAAAGGCTCTGGCCGATTTGCCCTGATCCTCGACGAATTCCCGTATCTCGTAGCCCAGACTCCTGAGTTGCCGTCCATCCTGCAGGCTTGGTGGGACCTCGAAGGCGTACATTCTCCACTTTTCGTCGTCCTGTGTGGCTCTCAGCTCTCGGCGATGGTTGCGTTGGGGCAAGAGAGCGCGCCTTTGTTCGGACGCTTCAACGCGGGAATCTTCCACATGGATCCGCTCCACTACGAAGACGTTGCCTGCTTCTACGAAGGCAGTCCGCACTATGGAGCCAAGGAAAAGCTGCTCATGTATGGCGTATTCGGCGGAACGCCTCGCTATCACGCTCTCGTGGACCCATCGCGTCCGCCAGCGGAGGAGATTATTACTCTGCTGATGCAGCCGCGTGCAATTCTCGAAAACGAAGTGCGGTTCCTTTTGGGTAGCGAGCAAATCCGCCACCCGGCGCCCTACAACGCGATTCTCGAGGCGATTGCCGGGGGAGAGACGAAGTTCAATGGCATTCAGCAGTTGATTGGAGTGGAACGCGGGGCGCTTTCTTCCTCACTTCGCACGCTGCTGGACTTGAGCTGGATTCGGCGCGAATTGCCCTTCGGCGAACACTCGGAACGCCGGGCGATCTACCGTGTCGCCGACCCATTCCTGACCTTCTGGTATCGTTTCGTCGCCCCGCTGGCGAGCGACTTGCAATTTTCCGATCCCGCCGCGGTCTACGCGGCCCATGTAGCGCCTCGCTTAGCCGACTACATGGGCTGGTCCGTATTCGAGGAAATCTGCGGTCAATGGCTTCAACGGCACGCAAAGCAGCGCCTCGGTCTGACAGTTCGCCATATGGCCCGCTACTGGAGCCGGGATGGCCCCATAGAAATTGACCTCATTGCAGAACTGGATAACGGAACCTTCCTCTTTGGAGAATGCAAGTGGCGCACCGACAGCCTGACGCGCCTCAACGATCTGAGCGCGCTCCAGGCGAAGGTTGCCAGTCTGCCCGAAGCTCGCTGGAGGAACAATCCCAGTTACATTCTCTTTGCGCTGGGCGGCTTCTCCCCCGAGCTGCTGCGGCTTGCCGCCGATCCGGCTGAACGGCTTTCTCTCATTGGGGAAGCCGACATTCTTCCACAGCAGCCGCTAAAGCCGGCCGCGAAGGCGTAGAAGGCTTTCATGCTCAGGAAGAGGCGCCGTCGATTGGCCCTGTCTTCCAGATGTCCTGGCAGTACTCGCGGATAGCGCGATCGGAGGAAAACTTTCCGATACGGGCGACGTTGGTGATCGACATGCGATTCCACTTCTGCTGGTCGAGAAAGACCTGGCCGGCGTCATTCTGGCAATCGATGTACGACCGGTAATCCGCCAAAAGCATGTATTCGTCGCGATCCAGAAGCGAGTCGAAGAGAGGGCGGAAGAGATCCGTATCTCCGCGGGAGAACTCCCCGGAGATCCAATCGTCCAGGACCTGCCGCAATTCCGGATCGCTCTCGTAGTATCGGCGCGGGGAATAATTTTTGGCTTTGAGATCGAGCACCTGATCGGCGGTCAATCCGAAGAGAAAGAAGTTTTCCGCTCCGACTTCCTCGCGAATCTCGACATTGGCGCCATCCAGAGTGCCGATGGTGAGAGCGCCATTCATGGCGAACTTCATACAGCCTGTTCCCGATGCCTCTTTGCCCGCAGTGGAGATCTGTTCCGAGAGGTCAGCGGCGGGATAGATTTTTTGTCCGACGGATACGTTGTAGTCCGGGAGAAACACGACCTTGATCCGCCCGCCGATAGCGGGATCATTGTTGACGACCTCAGCGACCGAGTGAATCAGCTTGATGATGAGCTTGGCGAGCTTGTAGCTGGGAGCTGCCTTTCCCCCAAAGATAAACGTACGCGGGGGAACGGCCATCTGCGGGTTCTGCCTCAGACGGCGGTAGAGGGTGAGGATATGCAGCACGTTCAGGTGCTGGCGCTTGTACTCATGGATGCGCTTGACCTGAATGTCGAACATGGACGCCGGATCGACCTCGATTTTCGTCTTTGCCAGGATGTAGCCGGCCAGCTCCGCCTTGACCTCCTGCCGGGTTGTGTTCCAGCGCTCAAGGAACTCGGGATCTCCGGCGTACGACTCAAGCTTGCGTAACTCTCGAAGATCGACGGGCCACGCGGAGCCAATATGCTCGCTGATGAGCGCCGAGAGCCTCGGGTTGCTGAGCAGGAGCCAGCGCCGGGGGGTGACGCCGTTGGTCTTATTGCTGAACCGCTCGGGCCACATCTGATAGAAGTCGGGAAAGAGCTCTTCTTTAAGCAACTGCGTGTGCAGCTCCGAGACCCCGTTGATCGCATGACTGCCGACAGCGGCAAGATGAGCCATGCGTACAAAACGCTCGCCGCACTCGTCGATCACAGAGACTCTGCGCACGCGCGCTTCGTCTCTTGGATACCGGGCGCGAACCTTTTCAAGGAAGCGCCGGTTGATCTCGTAGATGATCTCCAGGTGCCGGGGCAGCAGCTTGCCGAACAGCGGGATCGGCCACCGCTCGAGAGCCTCGCTGAGGAGCGTATGGTTGGTGTAGCCGAAGCTTTTGCGCGTGATCTCCCAGGCCGGCTCCCAATCCATGTCATAGACGTCGACGAAAAGGCGCATCAGCTCGGCGACTCCGATGGAGGGATGGGTGTCGTTCATCTGGATCGCCCATTGCGTATCAAAGTCCTCCAGGCTCCGTCCACGAAGCTTGTGGATGCGAATCATGTCCTGCAGGGAGCAGGAGACGAAGAAATATTGCTGCTCCAGCCGGAGCTCTTTGCCCTTAAGCTTCTCGTCATTGGGATAGAGGACGCGGGAGATCGTCTCCGACTCCACTTTATACTCGACCGCTCCGGCGTAGTCCCCGGTATTGAAGCGCGAGAAGTCGAAGGACTCGGCCGCCTGCGCCTTCCACAGGCGAAGACGGTTGGCCATGCCCGTGCGGTACCCGAGAATAGGGGTGTCATACGGAATTCCTTTGACGACGTAGTCAGGAACCCAGCGGACATGAAACCTGTTTTGCTGGTCGTAGAAGCCCTCGGTATGGCCGCCGAACTTGACTTCCATCTCACAATCGGCGGACTGAATCTCCCAGGGGTTTCCCAACTCCAGCCATTTGTCGGTCTTCTCGACCTGCCAGCCATCCTCGATGGTCTGCTCAAACATGCCGAACTCGTAACGAATGCCGTATCCGATCGCTGGTATGTTGAGGGTGGCGAGAGAGTCCATGAAGCACGCGGCCAGGCGGCCCAGGCCTCCGTTGCCCAGCCCCGGTTCAGGCTCCTCCTCGCAGAGTGCTCGAGTATCGAATCCCAGCTCCGACATCGCCTGGTCTGCTTCCTTCAGGATGTCCAGCTTGCCGAGATTATTGGCGAGATGCCTGCCGAGCAGAAACTCTGCGGAGAGATAACAGACGACGCGAATGTCCTTCTGACGATAGTTCTGGACGGTGCTGATCCAGCGCTCCATCATTCCGTCGCGAACCGTGTAGGCGAGCGCCATATACAGATCGTGCTGGTTGGCGACCGCAGGATACTTCCCCATGGTGAAGTAGAGGTGATCGAGAAACCCGCGCTTGAGTCCTTCCGCGGTTAAATCGACGCGTCCGTTCTTGACGAGGGTAGACGGCCTGGAGGAAGCCGGCTCCTGCGTGCCGGCTGGATTGCCGGGGCTGAGCTTTGCCACAACGTTCTCCTTTGCGCCCTGTAGGACGAATGGCCGGCGCCATGCCGGGCCTGGCCGGAGAAGCGGCGCTTCCGGCTTTCCAGCCATGTTCAAAGGTTTGACGGCTAAGGCACTACTTCCGTTGCGCTGGCAAAGCTTAACTGGTCAATGGCCAGCCAGGTCTGGGCATAGGCGTTCAACGCGTTCAGGCTGGTTGCGCGCTCGTCCTGGATGGCGTTCAGATAGTCGATCAGGCCCAGGCCGCCGTGTTCATAGGCAAATTGCGCGATCGAGAGCACATCTTTTGCCTCATCCAGATAATGGCCGTGGTATCGGTCGGAGAGCACCTTCGAGGTCGTATATCCCACCCATGCCTGATCGACATCCGAGAAGATCTGGTTGCGAGCGGCGACTTCCGCGAAGCGGCTCGATTGTGCCTGATATTTCGACGTTTCTTTGTTTCCCTGGTTCCGGTCGAAGATGCGAATAGGGATGTTGATGCTGAATCCTGCGGAATTGTAGACGCCAAGGCGGTCGTACTCACTTTCCAACGTAGGATCGGTGGTCCCATTCGCATAGGCAAGTTTGACGTTGGCGTCGGCCACGCGAACAGCAGCTTGCGCCGCGCGATAGTCCGGGCGGCCTGCCAATGCATTTTGTTCGAGTTGCTGGAGCGTGACGGTAATCGGGGGCGGAACAATGTCGCCGGCAATATCGAA
Source organism: Acidobacteriaceae bacterium (assembly GCA_035933805.1). Classification (GTDB taxonomy): domain Bacteria; phylum Acidobacteriota; class Terriglobia; order Terriglobales; family Acidobacteriaceae; genus PALSA-350. The sequence goes on from DASYYO010000399.1 coordinate 18,951, forward strand.
GGTCTCGCTGGGCTTCTCATATCCGAGTAGCGTCTGAAGCTGATCGCTGGACTGCGCAAGGTTCTGTTGGGCATTCGATAGATCAGTCTCAAACTGCGCCAACTGCAAGTCGAGGCGTTCATAGTCCAGTTTGCCGATGTCGCCAGCCTGGTAGCGAGCGTGGTTGATCTCCAGTTCATGCTGAAAATCCTTCAGATTATCTTCGGCAAGCCGGAGGGCCGCTTTCGCCAGTAGCATGCCGGTGAAAGACTGCCTGACCTGCAGGACGGTTTGCCTTTCCTGGTCGTGGTACTGATCGGAGGTCTGCTCGGTCGTCGACCTTGCGGTATCGAGACGCCAGCGCCGCTTCTGGCCGCGCTCAAACAATCTCGACACTTGCAGGCTGTAATTGTAAGGACTGCTCGGGTTGTTTGCTGGAAGGTTCACGTTGGTCCCATAGAACGTAAAGTAGGGGTTTGCGCGAACGCCTGCCTGGATTTCCTGTGCCTTTACACCAAGAAGATTCTGCTGGGCGGAGAGCAGGGTTGGGTTGTGGGCAAGCGCATAGTCGACCGCCTGCTGCATGGTCATGGGCGCCTGTGCTTGTGCAAACACGGCCTGATTTGCCGCGAGCGGCAGTGAGAGCGCAAGAGCGAGCATCGAGATTCGCTGGAAGAGGCTCAATTCTCAAACTCCGTTTCCGGCGTGGGCAGCACGTCGCGGTCTCCGGCGATCCACACATACAGAGTGGGCAGCAGGAAGACGCTGATGATGAGCGCCGCGATCAGGCCGCCGACGATGACGATGGCGAAAGGACGCTGTGAGTCCGAGCCGATGCCGTGTGAGGTAGCGGCGGGCAGAAGGCCAAGGGTGGCGACCAGCATGGTCATCATGATGGGACGGAGCCGCAGAACCGCCCCTTCGATCGCCGACTGTTCGATCGAGTATCCCCGCACCCGGAGCTGATTGATGTATTCGAGCATGATGACGCCGGTCTGCACCGAAACGCCGAAGAGCGCCAGAAAACCGACTCCGGAGGAGACGCTGAAGTTGGTATGGGTGAGGAGCAGGGCCAGCATGCCACCCAGAGGAGCCATGGCGACGTTGCCCAGGATCAGCAGCGCCCATTTCGCGGAGCGGAACATGGTGTACAGGATGACGAAGATGAGCAGCAGAGTGATGGGAACGACCAGTTCCAGGCGCTTGTTGGCGCGTTTCTGGCTCTGATACTCGCCCGCCCAATCAAGTTGGTAACCCGGCGGCAACTGGACCTGGCGGTTGACCTTGGAGATGGCCTCCTGCACGGTGCTGCCGAGATCGCGGCCCCGGACGCTGTACTTGATAGCGACGTAGCGCTGATTGGCCTCGCGGTAGATCTCCTCGGCTCCATCCTGCACCTGAACCGTGGTGAGCTGGGAGAGAGGGACGCGCTCTCCGGAGGGAGAGAGCAGCTTGATGTCGCTGATGGCCTCGGCGGTATCGCGGTACGGCTTCACATAGCGGACTACGAGGTCATAGCGCGCCTCGCCCTGGAGAACCTGGCTGACCGCGCCTCCTCCCACGGCAGTCTGGATCGCATCTTGAACGTCACTGACGTTGATACCATAACGCGCTGCGGCGGGACGGTCCACGACGTAGTTGAGATTGGGCTGTCCGATCACGCGAAAGAGGCCGAGATCCTGGACACCCTTGATCCCGCTCATGACGCCGACGATCTGGTTGCCCTTTTCTTCCAGGGTCTTGAGGTCGTCGCCGTAGATCTTTACGGCCAGCTCGCCTTTGACGCCGCTGACCGCCTCCTCGACGTTGTCGGAGATGGGCTGGGAGAAGTTCCAGACCACGCCGGGGATCTTCTCGAGCTCCCGGTCCATGGCCCCGATGAGCTCTTCCTTGTTCTGGTGAAAGACGGGGCGCCACTTCTCCTTCGGGAGCAGATCGACAAAATATTCCGTATTGAAGAAGCCGGTGGTGTCGGTGCCGTCGTCGGGCCGCCCGACCTGGCTGACGACGTCGGGAACCTCGGGGAAGGAGGCGAGGAGAATGCGGGCCCGTTCCATGATGGCGACGCCTTCGGCCGGCCCGGTGCTGGGAGCAAGCGTGCCCCTGACCCAGATGGCGCCTTCGTCCAGGTGAGGAAGGAACTCAGAGCCGATCACGCCGCTGAAGGCGAGAAAGGCGGTAAGGACCAGGGCTCCGGCGGCCAGGCCGAGGGTCACGGGGCGATGCTCGATGGCCCAGGCAGCGGACCGCCGGTAATGCATGGTGACCCAGGACATCACCGGGTTGTGCCACTCCTTTGCGCCCTTGTGGAACAGCAGGCTGGCGAGTACGGGAGCGATGAGCATGGAAAAGACCAGGGCGCCGAGCAGAGCGAAGGCGACCGTCCAGGCCATCGGCTTGAAGAGCCGTCCTTCGACGGCCTGAAGAGTAAAGATTGGAAGATAGGCGGTGACGATGATGCCGATGGCATAGAAGACGGGGCGCTGGACCTCGTGGGCGGCCTCGCGAATCTGCTCGGCGGGGGTGCTGGTTTCAGCGCGCCGGCGGCTCAGGTGGCGCACGATGTTTTCCACCATGACGACCGCGCCATCGACGACCATGCCGAAGTCGAGCGCACCCAGCGAGAGCAGGTTGGCGGGAATGTGGCGCAGGTCCAGGCAGATGGAGGCGAAGAGGAGCGCGAAGGGGATGGTCAGCGAGACGATGATCGCGCCGCGCACGTTGCCCAGGAAGAGAAACAGAATGATGACGACGAGGACGATGCCCTCGGTCAGGTTATGCAGAACGGTATGGGTGGTGTAGTGGACCAGATCACTGCGATCGAGAAATGGAACCACCTTGACGCCCTTGGGCAGAATAAGGCTGTTGAGCTCCTTCACCTTCTCGTGGATGCCGGCCAGGGTGGAGTCGGAGTCATCGCCCTTCTGCAGCAGAACGATGCCTTCGACGACGTCGTTGTCGTCCAGGATTTTGCCGTCGAGTCGGTGGATCGCCTTGCCGATCTGGCCGAGGCGGATCTTCGGCCCTTGAACCACAGTGGCGATGTCTTTGACGCGCAGGGCGGTTCCAGCGGATGTTTTGAGAACTGTCTCTTCGATATCGTGCACGTTGCGGAAGAGTCCAACTTCGCGGACATTGACCTGCTGTGCGCCTTCTTCGATAAAGCTGCCGCCGGCGTTGATGTTGTTGCTGGCCAGCTGCTGCTCCACCTGCCCGATGCTCAATCCGTAAGCGATGAGCTTGTTCGGATCGACGCGCACCTGGTATTCACGGGTCATGCCTCCGAAGCTGGAGACATCGACGACGCCGGGAACAGACTTGAACTGCTTTTCCAGAGTCCAGTCCTCCAGGGACTTGAGCTCCATGTTGTCGTACGCCGGGTTGGTGCTCTTGAGGGTGTACCAGTAGATCTGACCGACCGGACTCCAATCGGTCCCGATCTGCGGCTGCAGCCCCGCCGGCAGGGTCACCATGGAGAGCCGCTCCAGGACTTTTTCCCGATTCCAATCGTTGATCGAGCTGTCGTCGAAGATCAGCGTGAGGCTGGAGAGGCCGGCGAGCGAAACGGAGCGCAGATGGACCATGTGCGGAAGGCCGGCCATCGAGACTTCGAGCGGAACCGTAACCTGCTGCTCCACCTCCTCGGCGGCCCTCCCCGGCCACTGGGTAATGATCTGAACGTAGTTGTTGGCCACGTCCGGATAGGCTTCGACGGGCAGGTTATGAAACGAGACAATGCCCCAGGCGAAGAGCAGGGCCGCAACCGCCAGAACCATGAAGCGATTGTTGAGAGCGAAGTCGACGAGACGGCGAATCATTCCTGATCCACCGAGTTTTGCAGTTCCAGTGCGTCGGCGATGACGTGCTGGCCGGGAGCGATGCCGGAGACGATCTCCTGCATTCCTCCGGGGAGCATCGCGCCCCCGGTCACGCCGATGCGGCGAAACCTGCCGTCGGAGGCGGGAACGTAGACCCAGTCGCGATCGTGCAGGTGGAGGATCGACGCCGCAGGCACGGAGGCATGCATTTCGAGCCTCCGCCCCTGAAAGGTCGCGGTGGCAAACATGCCGATGCGCAGAATGCCATCCGGATTGGGCACCTGAACGCGAACCTTCGCGGTGCGGATGCTGGGATCAAGGACCGCATCGATCTCATTGATGGTTCCCTTGAGAAGACGGTCGGGATAGGCGTTCAGCCGGATATCGGCGGACTGTCCGACATGCACGGAAGGAAGGTCGTTTTCATAGACATCGCAGATCACCCAGACATGCGCCAGATCGGCGATGGTAAACGCGGTCGAGGAGCCGGCGAGCGAGACGCCAGCGGCTGCGGCGTTGGTTACGTTCTGCGCGATGATGACTCCGCTCGCAGGCGAATAGACTTTCACGGTCGCCGAGGGATGGTCCTTGTCTACGCCGAGGACGCGGAGCTGCTGTTCGGCCGCGGTGGGGTCGGCCTGCGCATCCTGCTC
>DASYYO010000415.1:0-4431 GCA_035933805.1 Acidobacteriaceae bacterium
GATGTTGCCCGTGAGTACACCGAACAGTGGCACCACCAGCAGCAGATCAGGGACGCTACGCATCGCGAGCCGCTCTATTCGCCGCACTTCTTTGCGCCGGTGCTGGATGCATTCATGCGCGCCATGCCCCACGCCTACAGGAATACGGCCGCCGCAGACGGAGCCGAGGTCGAGGTCGAGATCACCGGCGAGGCCGGCGGACGGTGGTTTGTGCGCCGGAACTCCGCAAACTGGGAACTGTTCGTCGAGGCCGGGAAGATGCCCGAAGCTGCGCTCTCCATTCCGCAGGAAGCCGCATGGAGGCTCTTTACCAAGGGCATGCACCCGGAGCAGGCGCGTTCTCTCGCGACCGTTCGGGGCGACCGCTCGCTCGCGGACCCATTCTTTGAAACCGTCGCCGTTCTGGCGTAGAATCCGGCAGCCAGGCAATTCAGCAAAAATTGAACCGTGCGGGTGCTCCGCACCGCGATAGGAAGAAAATCTGTCATGGGTTTTTGTAAGCGTTATCAACCCCTGCTCACGGCACTCCTGCTGAGCACGCTGTCGATCTACGGCCAATCGCAGGCAAACGCGCAGGTCAATCCGAATCCCGAGGCGGGGTCACTCAACAAACCGGACCGCCTGGACTGGTTTCAGGATCAGGGCTTCGGGTTGTTTATCCACTGGAGTGTGGATGTCCAGCTCGGAGTCGGCATCAGTCACTCTCTCGTGGGAGCATCGGACGACTACACGAACCGTTTCTACAATGAACTGCCCAGGACCTTCGATCCGGAACAGTTCCATCCGGAGGACTGGGCTCGCCTTGCCAGGATCGCCGGTGTCCGTTACGTCATGTTCACAACCAAGCATCACTCCGGCTTTGCCATGTATGACACGGCAACGACGGACTTCGGAGTCATGCACACTCCGTTCCACCGGGACATTACGGCCGAGGTTTTCAAAGCCTTTCGCGATCAGGGCATTGCTCCAGGCGTCTATTTCTCTCCGGATGATTTCTACTGGCTGCACAATCACGGCAAGCTGATCCAGCGGGGAGTTCCGGATGTGCAGCCGGCCAACAACCCGGGGCTCATGGCCTACGACCAGGCGCAGGTGAGGGAATTGCTCACGAAGTATGGCCCCATCAGCCTGATCTTCTTTGACGGCCAGCCCACCGGGCTGCGTGAACTTGCCTGGAAGCTGCAGCCGGGGATCGTGGTCACCCGCGGGGCTCTGCAGACTCCGGAACAATATGTGCCAGGCATGCCGCTGAAGGGCGCCTGGGAGGCCAACCTTACGATCGGCCAGGCATGGCAGTACCAGCCGCAGAATGATCCCTACAAATCGGGCCGGCAACTGATTCGTACTCTCATCCAGACCCGCGCGAAGGGCGGCAATCTTTTGCTGGATGTGGGTCCGAAGCCGAATGGAGAACTCCCCATCCAGGAAGAAGACCGCCTGCGCGAGATCGGGCTCTGGATGTTTGTCAACTCTGAGGCCATCTATGGCGTGCGCCCCTGGGTCATCACCAATGAGGGAGACGTCTGGTTTACAAAAAAGAAGAACGAGAACACCGTTTATGCCATTGTCGACTCCAACGAGCCCTGGGAGTATGGCAAGTGGCAGGATCTGGTTCTGCGCTCCGTCGGGGCTTCGGACCAGACGGAGGTGAGCGTACTTGGCGAGAATGGCAAGGTGCTGGAGTATCAGCCCCAGGTGAATCCGAAGCCGAGCTGGGAGATGAAGAGTGACGGGTTGCACATTCACGCGATGCGCGCCCAGCGGCTGCAGGATAACCACAAATGGCCGAACCCCGTGGTTCTGCGGATTACAAACGTAAAGCCTGCTTTCACTCCTCCCCAGGTCGAGACCCGTACGTCTTCAGAAAACGCGGACCACTCTGAGCTGCTCACCGGCTCGCTGACCGATATGGGCGGCTCCTCCTCGCTGCAAGTCGGCTTCGAGTACCGCTCCATCAGCGGAGAGGATGTACACGCGCGCACCGAGCCGTGGACTGCCACTCCGCTGCAGCCGGTGACGCACACTGGCGAGTTCAGCTATCGGCTGGAGAATCTGCCTCCAGGCATCTACGAGTTTCATGCTGTAGTCAAACACCCACTGGTTACGCTCTTCGGCGCCGACGTAAAGATGCAGCGGTAATAAAACGGCCGGTGCCGTCAGATAGAAAGGATTGTTCGCGACAGTATGAAGATCAAGACCAGACTGCTTGCGTCGATTTTGCTGCTGACTTCTTTCACGATGGCCCAGGAGACCCGCCGGACCGCCGTGAACGCCTCCAGCAATCCCGCGGACGACTCGAGGGAAAACAGTAATAAGGTGCCGGATGTCTTTGCTGTCTCCGGCCACTTTGACCGGATCGTAGTTCTCCGCTTTAAGTACAAGGCCGACCTGCTTGCGGGCTTGCAGAAGATGATTGCGCAAGAGCATATTCAGAACGGCGTCATTCTGTCTGCGATCGGATCGGTGCGCGGATATCAAATCCATCAGGTGAGCAACCGGACGTTTCCATCCCACGATACTTACGTAAAGAATCCATCCGAGCCGGCGGACATTGTCAGCATGAACGGGTATGTCCTCGCCGGCAAGGTGCATCCTCATTTGACCCTTGCCACTCCTGACAAGGTCATCGCGGGCCATCTCGAACCCGGGACACAAGTATTCACGTTCGCAATTGTCACCATCGGTGTGATGAATGGAACGGATCTGAACAGGTTCGACGATAAGGCGTATCGCTGAGGACCGGGCGCCCCTCGCCGGGGCAGTCCTTCCGCGAAAGCGGCATCCGGGGATGAAGAGCTTCCGCCTGATTGCCGTCGATCGGATGGCAATCAGACGGAAGTATGAGAGGAATGGGAGACGCTTAACCGATAAACTTCACCAATTCGGCGTTGACCTCGTCGCCGTGCGTCCAGATCACTCCATGTGGACCGTCTTTCATGACGGCCAGCTTGCTGCCTTTCACCAGGTTGGCCGTTCGCTGGCCGGTCGCTGCAAGCGGAAGAATCCGGTCACTGTCCCCGTGGATGACCAGTGTCGGGATGTCAACGCGGGAGAGTTCCTGCCGGAAATCGGTGAGCCACGCGCCGACGCAGGCCAGCGTTCCCTTGAAAGAGGCGCCCGCGGCGATATTCCAGCACATCTGTACCGCTTGGTCGCTGATGCGCTTGCCCTTCAAAACGTCGGTATTGAAGAAGTTCTTGAGGAATTCGGCGAGAAAGGCCGGCCGGTCGGCGACGATGCCCTGCTGAACTCCTTCAAAGATGACTCTGTCGACGCCTTCCGGATTATCGGAAGTCTTCAATAGATAGGGAGGAATCGCGGAGATGAAGACTGCCTTCTTCGCCCGATCGGTGCCATAAGTTGAAAGATACCGGGCCACCTCGCCCCCTCCCATGGAAAAGCCCACCAGGGTCGCATCCTGCAGTTCGAGCTTGGTGATGAGCTTGTATAGATCTTCAGCGAAGGTATCGTAGTCGTAGCCCACGGCCGGCTGGCTGGATTTGCCGAATCCCCGGCGGTCGTAGGTGACAACCCGGTGGCCCGCATCCAGCAGGGCAGGCAACTGCCTCTCCCAGGAGGCGCCGCTGAGCGGCCAGCCGTGTATCAGGACAACCGGTTTCCCCGCGCCGTGATCTTCGTAATAGAGCTCGATGTCGCCTGAGTTTTCCTTCCCGACCTGAATATATGGCATTGAGACTCTCCTGTTAGGTTGAAATGTCGGTTCAATGGATCGTTGAATGGATCCCGGTCCGGAGGTTGCGAGCGTTTCGCTCACGCGGAGTTGAGACGCTCGCGCTGAGTTACGCCGCATCCCATCATAGGGTGAATCGCCACCCCGGCGCGAATACTCCGTGCATTTCCATCGCAGCCTTCGGCGGCCTCCCAAGTCCATGAATCCATCAATGCGGGAGAGGCATCTCTCTAACCCCGCCTCGGGGCGCGCCAGGATAAGCCGCCATGAGCGAGGCCGATGAGCAGGCAGAGCTTCACCGGCAGTTCACTGGCTGGCGATCGCGAGAAATGGAGTGTGGAAGCATGAGGGTCCTTCTCTTCGGAGGCACGGGAATGGTGGGGCAGGGAGTCTTGCGCGAATGCCTGCTTGACCCTGAGGTGGAGCTGGTGCAGACGATCGGAAGAAGTGCCACGGGAAAGCAGCATGCCAGGCTGAAGGAGATCGTCCATCAGGATTTGTTCCACTACGAGGCCATGGAGTCTGAGTTGGCCGGCTACGATGCCTGCTTCTTCTGCCTGGGAGTCTCCTCGGCGGGAATGAGCGAAGAGGACTATTTCCACCTGACCTTCGAACTCACGATCACCGCGGCCGCGACCCTGGCGCGCTTGAATCCACAGATGACGTTTCTCTACATCTCCGGAGCGGGCACGGATACCTCGGAGCATGGGCGAAGCATGTGGGCGCGCGTGAAGGGGAAA
>DASYYO010000423.1:0-6492 GCA_035933805.1 Acidobacteriaceae bacterium
ACGGACACGCCTATCGCAGGACCCAGCTACAACCCGCTTCCCCTCGAAGAGGAGATTCAATTCATCCTCGACACCGCGGCGCAATACCTCAGCCGGCCGCCAAAACGCAGCGACATCCTGAGCGTCTACGTCGGCATCCGCCCCTTGGTCAAAGCCGAAGGAGCTTCGGGGAACACCGCAGCACTCTCACGGGATCACACCATTCATGTGGACCACACCGGGCTGCTGACGATTGTCGGGGGCAAATGGACCACCTACCGCAGGATGGCGGAGGATTGCGTAAATAACGCCGTTCTTCTGGGCAAGCTTGAAGATCTGCCCTGCGCGACCCAGAACCTTAGGATCCACGGTTATCTTGAGGACGCTCGCCGGTTGGGCAGCCTGCGGGTCTATGGCTCCGACGCGCAGGCGATCCTCGCTCTTGCCGAAAGCGAGGCGGAACTCAGCAAACGGCTGCACCCCGATCTGCCCTACATTGCCGCGGAAGTAGTCTGGGCGGTGCGGCACGAGATGGCTCGCACCGTCGACGATATCCTTTCGCGCCGCACGCGGGCTCTCTTTCTGAACGCTCGTGCAGCCATGCAGATGGCGGCGGAGGTTGCAGAGCTGATGGCGCGCGAATTGAAGACGGATCGCGCGTGGGTGAGCCGGCAGTTAGAGGAGTTCAACGCAGTGGCACAGAAGTATCTGGTGGCTTGAGCGAATCTTGAATCGCATGAAAAACAAAATCTACGCTGAGCTGATCGCGGAAGCGATAGCGGTCTTCATCATCATTGCCTTTGGCGATTCCGTCGCCGCGATGTATTCCCTCTACGACCCCAGCCCTTACCAGCAGGCCTATTGGGGCGTTTGCATCGCCTGGGGTCTCGCCGTCACGCTCGCCATCTACGCGACCGGGTCCATCTCGGGGACACATGCCAATCCTGCCGTCACCCTGGCGCTGGCAACCTACAGGAAGTTCTCCTGGGCCAAGGTCATTCCGTATTTCATCGCGCAGGTAGCAGGCGGCTTTCTGGGCGCAGCCCTGGTGTACGCGCTCTATTCGCCCGTGATCGACCATTCGAACAGCCTGATCCATGCCACGCGCGCCGCCGGCGGCGCAGCCGGCGTCTTCTTCACCCACCCCGGGCTCGCCATCACTCCGCTGCATGCTTTCAGCGACGAGATAATCCTGACCGCCCTGCTGATCTTCGGCATCTTCGCAATCACCGAGCAGTACAACGAGATGGCGCCCGGCGCCAATACGGGAGCCTTGATGATCGGCCTGCTCGTCGCCCTGATCGGCGCTTCCATGGGATATCTCGAAGCATGGGCCATCAATCCGGCGCGCGACCTCGGGCCACGGATCTTTTGCTTCTTCTCAGGATGGGGCAGTGCCGCCTTTCCTTCTCCAGGCAATTACTGGTGGGTGCCGATCGCCGGTCCGATGATAGGCGGCGCGCTCGGCGGCGGGGTCTACCAACTCCTGATCCGGCCCAACCTGCCGGCGCACCTGCGCGCAGGCAGCGCCGATTCCAAGAGCGCCGCGTAAAATCCGCCCCTGCCGGGGCGCCACGGACTGCATTTCCTACTCTCAGGCGTTTTGATCCTATCGCATGGGATCAAAAGCACTTTGTTTGACATCAACACCCGATCCCGCTATAACCCAGATATCTGGTACTCGGGAAGCGCGGTGCGAGTCCGCCACTACCCCGTAACTGTAAGCGTGGAGAGTCTGAACCAGGGTGAAGAACCCAGCCACTGAGGCATACCTCGGGAAGGCGTTCAGCCTCAAGGAAGCGCGAGTCAGGAGACCGGCCAGATGCCAATCCTGGGCTTTTTCCAACCTCTATGGGAGGGTTGGGGGAGCATTCCTGCTGGCTCCGTCCGAGCCGACACGAAGCTGCCTTTTTTTGGAGTTCCCCCGAAAGCAGGCGCATTTCATATGCGGTCCTGTGAGGACTCATGCACCAAGAGATCCGTAAGACGGTCACGCTCGTCCTTGGCGGCGTTCGCAGCGGAAAGAGCCGCTTCGCGCTCGATCTTGCCCTGCGCGCCAGACGGGTGACGTTCGTCGCCACAGCGCAGCCGGTGGATGGCGAGATGCGCCAGAAAATTGAGCGGCACCGGGCCGAGCGCCCATCCCACTGGCGCACGGTCGAGGAACCAATTGCGCTCGGCGAGGCCATCCTGGAGAGCGCTGCGCATGCCGACATGGTCTTGATTGACTGCCTGACAATCTATGCCGCGCATCTGTTGGACGCTGGCCCTCTCTCGTCTGAGCAGAGCCTGGATCGACTTCTGCAGACGCTGCGGCACGCGCCGGTGGACGTGGTGCTTGTCTCGAATGAAGTTGGCAGCGGGGTCGTGCCGCCCTATCCCGCTGGCCGGCGCTATCGCGACCTGCTCGGCGAGGTGAACCAGAGGGTCGCGGCGATAGCGGACCGCGTGGTGCTGATGGTGGCCGGGCTGCCCCTCGCACTCAAGGGCCGACTGGAGTCTGAAGCATGAGCGCCCGGCTTGGCTGCGTCGTACGCTCTCTTCGCTCGAGGCGAGGCCTCTCCGCGCTGACTTTGGCTCTGACCATCCTGGCAGCGAGTCCCTTGCTCGCCGTCCGTACGCTCAAAGACGAACTGGGCAATCCAGTCGTCGTCCCCGATCATCCCCACCGCATTGTCTGTCTGATCCCCAGTGTCGTGGATGATGTGTATGCCCTCGGAGCGGGCGAAGACGTGATCGCCGTCAGCGACTTTACCAGGTATCCGGCTGCCGCGAGGGGAAAACCAAGCATCGGGCTGCCCCTCAGCCCCTCCCTGGAGATGATCGTCGCGCTGCACCCGGATCTGGTATTAGGCAGCGCCGATCTGAACCGGCCGGAGACAGCCCGTCAACTCAGCCGCCTCGGAATCGCTGCCTTCATGGTCAACCCGCATGGGCTGAGCGGAGTCTATCGCTCCCTGCTCAGCCTGGGGCTCGCGCTCAACCGCGAAGCCGCTGCGCATGCGTTGGTTGAGCAATTGAAGGCGCAGGAACGCTCCGTGCGGGAGCGCGCAGCGCAGCGGCCGCAGGTGCGGGTCTTTCTGCCGGTCTGGTATGACCCTATCGTGACCATCGGGGGCCGTTCATTTCTGTCGGAGTTGATCGAGACCGCGGGAGCCGTCTCCATTACGGACTCGATCGCCCAGGAGTGGCCGCAGATCAGCCTGGAGGTAGTCATGGCGCACCAACCGGATGCTCTCGTCCTCATCAAGGACGGCAAGGTCACATTCCACGATCTCGAGAACCGTCCCGGCTGGGACACGCTGCCGGCGGTTCGCAATCGGCGAGTCTACTATCTCGATGACCGGGCCGAGTTCCCCAGCCCGATTGCCTTTCAGGCACTGGAGGATTTCGAAAAACAGCTCAATCCCTGAGGGATCGGGAACAGTCCGATCGCTGTAGCGAATCACGGGCGCCCGGAACGACGCCTTCGCTCCGCTACAGTGTGAGTGGCTGAAACTGCCCTTCCACCATTCACATTCACCCCAGGATGTTCGGGAAGCGCGGTGCGAATCCGCCACTACCCCGTAACTGTAAGCGTGGAGAACTGAGCGAGGGCTTAGCCGCCCGGCCACTGAGAGCAATCTCGGGAAGGCGTTCAGCTTCGAGGAAGCGCAAGTCAGGAGACCGGTCCTGGGTGATTTCCGAGGGGAAAACCATGAACCGCAGTCTGCCGAGGCTCATGCGAGCCGGGAGTATCTTCATTTTGGCCGTTCACCTGTTCGCGCCATCCGCGTTTGCTCAATCGACCGTTGAGGGAATCGTGTCGGATCCCTCCGGCGCGGTGGTGATGCACGCGCTGGTGACCGCAAAGCAGGGGCGCCGCTCTGCCGCAAGCACCACGACGGATGCCGAGGGCCATTTTTCACTGCGCCTTCCGCCGGGCGTTTACCAATTCAGCGTCAGCGCGCCGTCCTTCGAAGAGGCTCTGCGGCCGATCGATCTGCAAAGCGGCCGTGCCGTGCATCTCGACGTCGTGCTTTCTTTGAATCGTCTCTCTCAACAGGTTACCGTGACTGCAACAGGCACCCCTGCCTTGCAGCAAAACATCGGCTCAGCCGTTACCGTGCTCACCGCCGGCCAGTTCCAGCACACGGGCGACATTCAACAGGCGCTCCGCCTGGTTCCCGGCGCGCAGGTCACGCAGACAGGGCAGGCCGGCGGCACGACTGCGCTCTACATCCGCGGCGGCAACAGCAACGCGAACAAAGTCTTGATCGATGGGATCAGCATCGATGACATTGGCGGAGCCGTCGAATTCGCGAATCTCGCATCTTCCGGCATTCAAAAGTTAGAGGTCCTCCGCGGTCCCAACAGCGCCATTTACGGCGCCGATGCGCTCGCCGGAGTGGTGAGCCTGAATACTCCTCAAGGGACCACGCCCACGCCGCGTCTGGAGTATCTCGCCGAGGGAGGAAATTTCGGCACCTATCACCAGGAGGGCACTTTGAGTGGGAGTGCTCGTCCTCTCGATTATTTTGCCGATTACTTCCGCTTCGACTCCTCCAACGCTATCGCACGCAATGCGTTTCACAACGGGACGCTGAACACCAATTTCGGATGGTCCATCAACACAACAACGGATCTGCGGGCGACCATCCATCATGATCGCGTCGCCTCCGGGCAGCCAAATGCAGTCCAACTCTATGGCATCCCCGACAATGCCAAGCAGGCCAGCGAAGACGCGTATGCCGGAGTCGCTCTGGAGAGCCAAACCAGCGCCCGCTCGCACAATACCGCACGCTACGGCATGGTACGTCTGCGTTCCCTGTTCACCGATTTCAGCCCCACCGGAATCCCGCAGTATGACTCCGAAGGCAACCTGCTGGGCTACTTAGGAGCGCCTGTCACGATCCACGGCGCAAACGGGTACACGGTCTCCGGCCAGGCCCAGTACCAGTATGTACAGAACTATCCGGCTTTCTATGCAACATCCACTGACCGGGACCTGATCTCCGGGTTTTCCGATTTTCGCTTCAATACCCACAGCGTGGGCCTCTTCGGGTTCAAGTATGAGAACGAGCGCGGCTACTCCGGCGGCCCTTCGGGGTCGATCGATCGCGGCATCTACGACTACACGCTGCAGCTCGCCGGAGATCTCTTCGGCCGGTTGCATTACCTGGCCGGCAGTGGCCTGGAGAAGAACCCGCTGTTTGGCCTCGCGGCAACCCCCCGGGCCTCTCTAGCCTTTGACATTGTTCAAGCAGGCGGCAGCACCACCAAGCTCCGGGCGAGCTTTGGCAAAGGGATCAAGGAGCCGGCGCTTCTGGATCAGGAGACATCCTTGTATACGCTGCTGGCCGCTCTCCCCAATGGTTCACAGTTGATCTCCGGGTTCCATATCTCACAAGTCGGCGCAGAGGATTCCCGTTCGTTCGATGGCGGGGTCGATCAGACCTTCGCGAACGGCCGAAGCAGAATCAGCCTGACTCTCTTCCATAGCCAATACACGAACGGAATCGAATATATCTCGCAGGAGGGGCTGCGGACCCTTGGCCTGCCCTCCGCCGTCGTCGCCAGCGCGCCCTTCGGCGCCACGGCAAACTCACTGGCCTATCGGGCGCAGGGCGCGGAGCTTGAAATGGAGCAGCAGGCCGGATCGCATTGGTTCGCTCGCGGAGGCTATACCTACCTCGACGCTGTCGTCCAGCGATCATTCACCAGCGACGCCATCGGGCCCTCCTTCAATCCGGACTTTCCCGGCGTCCCGATCGGCGCTGTCTCCCCCCTCATCGGGGCGCGGCCCTTTCGCCGCGCGCCGCATACCGGCTATTTTTCGGTTGCTTACAACCGTCCCCGGTGGAGCGGACTGGTCACGGGCACGCTGGTGGGCCGGCGCGACGATACGGACTTTCTCTCCGCGGACGCGAATTATTCGCAAACCCTTCTGCTGCCCAACCGCAATCTGGACTCCGCCTATCAGCGCATCGATCTCGCAGCCAACTATGACATTACCCGTGCTCTGACGATCTTCAGCAGCTTTCAAAATCTGCTGAGCCAGCACTACAGCGAAGCCTTCGGCTATCCTGCGCTTCCCTTCACTTTCCGCAGCGGAATGCGCATTTCCTTGGGGGGTGAATCGTGGAAACGCAAGTAGCCGTCGAATCGGGCGCTCAACGCGCGATCCCCCGGCAGTTGAACGGGGGATCGCAGACAAGACGAGCCCGCTATATCCTCTGGGCGCTCTGGGTTTCTCTCTGCCTGCTGATTCCTCTCTCAGCCGCTCTGGGAGCTGTCCACATTCCTTTCCGCACCATGGCGCTCTCTGCTGTCGGACTCGCGCACCTCTCGTCTGAGCAGCGGACCATCCTCTTTGTCATCCGGCTGCCTCGCATCCTCTCCGCCGCGATCGTCGGCAGTTCCCTCTCCGTGGCGGGTTTGCTGTTCCAGGGGCTCTTCCGCAATCCTCTGGCTGATCCCTACGTCATCGGATCGTCCGGAGGCGCGGTTCTAGGCGCATCGCTTGGTGTCTTC
>DASYYO010000425.1:0-29578 GCA_035933805.1 Acidobacteriaceae bacterium
GGGGCGCCCCGGATTCGGAGATCTTGATCTCTGAATCCCATCTCTGAAATTGTGTCCTGGTCCGCGCGCGCAGCATCCAAGGAAAGACTGAAGCGGTCTTCCTGAGCGGCGATATCCGCGTGGGGTAAAGATCCAGATTCATTTTCTGTCGCCGTGCACCTCCCGTGCGTCCGGCGCGTCTGTTTCTACTCGACTTTTGTTCTCGCGAATGCGCTCCATGAAGCATGCCGGTGCTCCGGCACAGCTCGGCTCGGCTATCCCGAACGGGTGCCGATAGGTGAGTGTGTTGGATCGGGTACCCCTGACCCGAAAAAGGAATTTAAGCCTCCACGGTCGGGGAACAAAGTAGAGTATAGGCTGGAAGTTCTTGTTCATATTCCCAACGTCCCGGCAGACGAGGCATTGGCTGCAACCAGCCCTTTCTCTGTATAAGAGAGAAGAGCGAAAGGAAATCGCGTGACACAAGCAAAGGAACCCCGGGATCGAGGCGATCTTCGCAAGCTTCCCATGATGCCCATCAGGGACATGGTGATCTTCCCGTACATGATGACGCCTTTTGTGGTGGGACGGGAGTCAAGCGTTCGGGCGCTGGAAGAGGCCTTGACCGGAGACCGCAAGATCTTCCTGGCTACCCAGCACGACGCCGGCATTGATGAGCCGCGGCCGGAAGACATCTTCCCGGTCGGCACCATCGGCAACATCGTGCAAAGCGTCAAGATGCCCGATGGCAATATCAAGGTCCTGGTCGAGGGTCTGGAGCGGGCCAAAGCTGTGGAGATCAACGACTCGGATGGATTCTTCGTCGCCACTGTTCGCGTGGGCAAGACCCAGATGGAAGTGAATCCGCAGATCGAGCAGGTGATGCAGAAGGTGACATCCCTGTTTGAGCAGTACGTCAAGCTGCAGCAGTCTTTGAATTACGAGACGATGATCGCAGCGGTGCGGATGGACGACCCGGCCAAGCTCTCCGATACGATCGCCGCGAACCTTCAGCTTTCGATCGACGAAAAGCAGGAGCTTCTGGATATCTTCGATCCGGCCGAGCGCCTGGCCCGCGTCGCGGATGTGCTCGATATCGAGATTGAGAAGCTGAACATGGATCGCAGCATCCAGAGCCGGGTCAAGCGGCAGATGGAGCGCGCGCAGAAAGAGTATTACCTCAACGAAAAGATCAAGGCCATCCAGAAGGAGCTCGGCCGCGGAGAGAAGAGCGAATTCGACGAGCTGCGCAAGAAGATTGAAAGCGCCGGCATGCCCAAGGATGTCTTCGACAAGGCCATTCAGGAGCTGAAGAAGCTCGAAGCCATGCCGCCCATGTCGGCCGAGTCGACCGTCTCCCGCAACTATCTCGACTGGCTGCTCGCCGTGCCGTGGAAGAAGCGGAGCAAAGAAACGCGCAGCGTCGATCATGCCGAGAAGGTGCTGAACTCCGACCACTACGGCCTGGAGAAGATCAAAGAGCGCATTCTGGAGTTTCTCGCGGTGCGCCAGCTGGTGAAGAATCCCAAGGGTTCGATTCTCTGCTTCGTCGGACCTCCCGGAGTCGGCAAAACCTCGCTCGGCATGTCGATCGCCAAGGCGACCGGCAGAAAGTTCGTCAGGATGTCTCTCGGCGGCGTGCGGGATGAGGCGGAGATCCGCGGCCACCGGCGCACGTACATCGGGGCGCTCCCCGGCCAGATCATCCAGTCGATGAAGAAGGCGGGCACCAAGAACCCGGTCTTCATGCTGGACGAAGTCGATAAGATGGCCTCCGACTTCCGCGGCGACCCGGCATCGGCTCTCCTCGAAGTGCTGGATCCGGAACAGAACGCGAGCTTCCAGGACCATTACCTCGACGTCGAGTACGACCTCTCGCAAGTGCTCTTCGTCGCGACCGCCAATGTGCTTCATACCATCCCCGCTCCCTTGCAGGACCGCATGGAGATTCTGCGCCTTCATGGATACACCGAGGCGGAGAAGCTGGAGATCGCCAAACAGTACCTGCTCAAGAAACAGCGGGCCAACACAGGGCTAAGCGAAAAGAACGCTGCCTTCGCCGACGACGCGCTGGTCGAGATGATCCGTGCATACACGCGCGAAGCGGGTGTCCGGAATCTTGAACGCGAAATCGGAAATGTCTGCCGCAAGGTCGCGCGGCGAGTGGTGCGAAACGGTCCGAAGCACAAAGAAGAGATCACCGCGCAGAACGTCAACGAGTTCCTGGGCGTGGCCAAATTCCGCGACTCACAGGTACACGAGACAAGCGAGATTGGCCTGGTGACGGGCCTTGCCTGGACGGAGGTCGGCGGCAGCATCCTGTCTACCGAGGTTCAGGTTCTCGACGGCAAAGGGAAATTGACGTTAACCGGCCAACTGGGAGATGTCATGCAGGAGTCGGCGCAGGCCGCGCTCTCCTATATGCGCAGCCGGGCGCGCCACCTTGGGCTGCCGAAGGACTTCTACCGGAATCTGGACATCCACGTTCATGTCCCCGAGGGCGCAATTCCCAAGGACGGGCCCTCGGCCGGCATCACGATCGCTACCGGCCTGGCCAGCGCCCTGGCTAAGGTTCCGGTGCGCCGCGACATCGCTATGACGGGCGAGATCACGCTTCGGGGCAAGGTGCTTCCCATCGGCGGGCTGAAGGAGAAGCTCCTTGCCGCTCACCGGGCCGGCATCTTCGAGGCAATCCTTCCCCGCGAAAACGAGAAGGATCTTGCGGAGCTTCCTGACAATCTGCGCAGCGCAATGAAGATGCACTTCGTCGATCAGATGGATGATGTGCTCCGAATTGCCCTCGAAGGCCCTCTGCCTGAATTGCGGGAGGAGACGCCGGAGGCGCTCTCCAACGTGAGCTCCGGTTCCGGGGATTCTCTGGTCGCGCATTGATGTAGCTTTCTTTTGAGCGCAGCCGTTCCACCCGAGCGGCTGCACTGCCCCCTTTCGATTCCAGAGCCCGCAAACCGCCGGACGGGGGAAACCTTGTCCTGGCTGGCCCGAACTCCTCTATGCGCCTGTTTACGAAGTTCCTTCTCTCCGCTACATCCCCCAGCCAGTTCCCTGCGGCGACCGTCCCGGAGTTTGCCTTTTTGGGACGGTCGAACGTCGGCAAATCCAGCTTGATCAACAGTCTGTTAGGAGAGAAAGCAGCCAAGGTCTCGGCCAGTCCAGGACGCACTCGCGCGATCAACTTCTTCGCTCTCCTCGATGCTCCTTCCGCACAGCAGGCTCAGATGGTCTTCGCCGATCTTCCGGGATACGGCTACGCAAAGATTTCGAAGTCGATCTCGGCGGAGTGGCCCGGCTTTATCAATCCGTATCTGGAGCAGCGGCCCAACCTGGCGCTCTGCGTCTGCCTGATCGACAGCAACATTCCGGTGCAGCGCAGCGACGCGCAGTTGATTGCGGCTCTCCGCGGGATGGGGCGCCCTTTTCTCGCCGTCGGCACCAAGGTTGACCGGCTCTCCGGCAACGAGCGCACCAAGGCGGCCGCGCGCCTGAAGCAGGGTTTAGAGCTGGAAGATCTGCTGCTCTGCTCGGCAAAGACCGGCGCCGGCATGAAAGACCTGTGGAGCCGCCTGTTCGCCGTGTGCGAAGATCAGGGATCGAAGTGAATCATGCGGCCGCGAAACAGGATCCTTTCCCTGTCCGCCAACTCCCGGCCATTACTCCGCGGCCGGCTTTGCGGCTAACTCCTCCCGCTCCAGCAACTGCGAGACACGCCCCCTGATCTCATCGCGGGTCCGGCGCACGGATTCGATTTCCTGTCCTTTCGGATCGGGAAGCGGCCAGTCGTCGCGCCGGAGACCGGGAACATACGGGCACTCGTCTCCGCAGCCCATCGTAATGAGCATCTCGGCATTCTGAGCCAGGGCAGTAGTAAGCTTCTGCGGCTTCGCATGGCTCAGGTCGATGCCCACCTCGCGCATCGCGTCCACGACAACCGGATGGACATGTTCCGCAGGATGCGTTCCTGCGGAGATGGCGCGGGCCAGGGCCGGGTCGGCGAGCTGGTTGAAGAACGCAGCCGACATCTGCGAACGGCCTGCATTGTGAACACACGCGAAGATGAAGGTGCGCACTCCGGTTCTGCTCCTTGTATTCTGGCTCCCGGCATTCTGGCTTCTGGAGAGCCGTAAGAGGACAACGCGCTTCGATCTGCCATGATCGTATTTCGCCGGCGTATCCTCGACCTCGTAGATTGTTATTGTGTTCCTATCTTTTCGATCTCTTTCTGCAGGGCGAACTTCTCCAGGCTCTCGAGAGGGAGAGACAAAAACAGATTGATTCTCCGGTCCAGGATTGAGAATGCATCGCGAAATGCGCGGTCAATCGCTGCCTCTGTTCCCGTGACCGCCGCGGGATCGGGGATCCCCCAGTGAGCGGTCAAAGGCTGTCCAGGCCAAACCGGACAGACTTCCCTGGCGGCGCGGTCGCATACCGTAAAGACAAAGTGGAGTTGAGGCGCACCGGCACCGGTCAGCACATCCCACGATTTGCTGTATAGCCCCTCCGAGCTAAGCCCGGCAGATTCAATCTGCTTGAGCGCTTCGGGGCGAACCGCTCCCGCCGGATGGCTTCCTGCGCTGTACGCGCTGAAGTGCGGCGCTCCCTTACGATTCATGATCGCCTCGGCCATGATGGATCGCGCCGAATTCCCCGTACAGAGAAACAGAACGTTGTAGCGTGCCCGCATGCTTCGAACTCCTCAGAAGGACTCAGATCTCACGATTCCGGGGCGGCATTGACAACTGGGTACAGGCTGTCATCCCAATGGCGCCTTCGAAGCGCAGCAGCCCGAGCCACAGCACGGGACTGCTGCCGCATTCTGAGACTTGACCGCATAGACCTTCACGCTGGCCGCTGCGGCGTTCACATCAAATTCAGACAGGAGCGCCCGCAGATCCTCATGCAGGCCGGTGGGCGCACCGGCGTCGCTCGAACAGCAAGATTCCGCGAGCACAGAGAGGCCTTGGCCCGCTGTCATCGATGGCGAGCAGCATGCGAATTGGTTCTCAACCTTGGCGTAGACGTTGAGGTCAGCTCCGCTGTCTACGATCTCCACGTGCTCAAAGCCGGCCGCAAGCAGCCCGTCCCGGTACTCGGCGATCCGAATCGCGCCGGCGATGCATCCGACATATGCAGCAAGACTCTCGGCAACAGCAGCCGGCAGTTCGCCCTTCAGGGCAATATCGCTCACCGCGAGCCGTCCGCCGGGCTTGAGAACGCGCGCAATCTCTCGAAAGACAGCAGGCTTGTCGGGCGCGAGATTGAGGACGCAGTTGCTGATGACGCAGTCCACCGAAGAGTCGGCCAGCGGCAGATGGTCGATTGTGGCAAGGTGGAACTCAACGTTCCGATAGTCCCCGCTCGCGGCGTTGGCTTGCGCACGCTCGATCATGGCAGGAGTCATGTCGATGCCGATCGCCTTCCCTTCGGGGCCAACCAGCCGCGATGCAAGAAAAACATCGAGCCCGCCTCCGGAGCCCAGATCGACGACGGTTTCCCCGGGACGGATGGAGGCCATCGCAGTCGGGTTTCCGCAGGAAAGTCCCATATTGGCTGCGGCGGGAACCGACGTAATCTCTTCGGCGCTGTAGCCGAAGGCTTCGGCGACCGCCCTCACTCCCGCATGGTCGCTGGAGAGCTCGCTCTCGGCTGCCGCCGCGTACCTGGACTGCACTGACTTCAACAACCCTTCAAGCATACCCATCCCCCACAACACATCTGCATAGACGACTATATTCCCGGCTGGACACATTCGTCAATGCGGATATAATAGCTCTCATGGCGGCCAGGCAAAAACCCTTCCACCCCGAGCGCTTCTTCCAGGCCCTGGGTGACAATACGCGGCTCAGGCTCCTGAATCTGATGGGCGATCAGGAGATCTGCGTCTGCTACTTCGTTGAGATCCTGAACCAGTCGCAACCGAAGATCTCGCGGCATCTCGCGTATCTGCGCAACGCGGGGGTCGTGGCCACCCGCCGCGAGGGCAAGTGGATCCATTACCGGATCATCATGCCGCCGAACGCCGGCGCGGCGAAGGTCTTGCGGGAGATCCTTGAGTGGCTGAAGAGAGAAAAGCCCATGCAGGCGGATCGCGCGCGCCTCAGCAAGGCGTGCTGCACCCCGCAGAAGTTCGTAACGCTGCAAGGGGCGCCCTTGCCGGCGGTCGTGGACGGGGCAGCCGGCGTGCTCATCGAGGAGAAGAGGTGAATATCCCAGGCCCAACCTACACGCAAGGGCAGGTCTGCGCGCCCATGCCGCGCGGAAGGCTATCTTTCCTCGACCGATTCCTCACTCTCTGGATCTTCCTTGCGATGGCCGCCGGAGTCGCGCTCGGCCACTTCGTTCCTGGCTCCGCTGAGTTTGT
The DNA here is from genome assembly GCA_035933805.1 of Acidobacteriaceae bacterium. GTDB lineage: Bacteria > Acidobacteriota > Terriglobia > Terriglobales > Acidobacteriaceae > PALSA-350. The sequence continues at coordinate 6,356 of DASYYO010000425.1, forward strand.
GAATCGCTTTCAGTCCGGCACAACCAACATTCCGATCGCCATCGGTCTCATCATCATGATGTACCCGCCGCTGGCTAAGGTGCGCTACGAGAAGCTTGGCGAGGTCTTCCGCAATCGCCGTGTCCTCGGGCTATCGCTGCTGCAGAACTGGATTATCGGCCCGGCGCTGATGTTTCTGCTCGCGATTATTTTTCTGCGCGGCGAGCCTGCCTATATGCGCGGCCTGATTCTCATCGGCATTGCGCGATGCATTGCGATGGTTCTGGTGTGGAACGAACTGGCGCAAGGAGACACGGATTATGTGGCCGGCCTGGTGGCGATCAACAGCATCTTCCAGGTCGTCTTCTACAGCCTTTATGCCTGGGTCTTTCTCACCGTTCTGCCAACATGGTTCGGATTGACTGGAACGGTCGTTCACATCGGGATCGAGCAGATTGCCAAAAGCGTCTTTCTCTACCTCGGCGTGCCGTTCATTGCCGGAATGTTGACTCGCTTCGTCCTGATGCGCGCCAAAGGAGAGCAGTGGTACCGCACGCGCTTCCTGCCGCGGATCAGTCCGTTCACCCTCGTCGCTTTGCTCTTTACCATTCTCGTCATGTTCAGTCTGAAGGGCGACTTGATCGTAAAACTGCCCATGGATGTATTGCGCATCGCCGTGCCGCTGCTGATTTATTTCGCGGTCATGTTCCTTGTCAGCTTTTGGATGGGCCGCAAGTTGGGCGCGGATTACGCACAAGCGGCTACGCTCTCGTTCACTGCTGCGGGGAACAACTTCGAGCTGGCGATTGCCGTCTCGGTGGCGGTCTTCGGCCTGGGATCAGGCGAGGCATTCACCGGAGTGATCGGCCCGCTGGTTGAGGTGCCGGCGCTCATCGGTCTGGTAAATGTAGCTTTCTGGCTGCGGAGGCGCTATTTCCCGAATGCCGTGAAAGCCGATTCTCCAGCCGCGCTCCACGCCTGAGGATGCCGCAGACGGAACGCATGAGAATCTGAAAATCATGCATGGAAGGCTTCGTGCACTTTCTGCCGGCCGTCCGGAAGACCGCTGGAATTACCAGCTCGAGTACGGCTGACCGTCGCCGCCGGTTTGATCCGAGCCGCTGTGGACGTCGCTCACTCCCGGATCGGTCTGGTCGACATCGTGCATCGAGTCATCCACCGTCGTCACCCATGTGCTGCTGCTGTGCGTCATCGGGTCCACCGGAATGTCTCTGAGGTAGCCGGCGCTGACCAGGTCATCGAGCGACTGTGGAGCCTTTTCCTTATCGTTGGTATAGGAGTCGATGGCATTGCGCATGACATGCAGATCCTCCCTCAGCACAGCTTCCCGCGCCGCGCGAATCGAGGAGACATAGGCTGGAATGGCGATGGCCGCGAGGATGGCGATGATGAGCATCACGACCATCAACTCCACGAGCGTGAACCCTGAAGCGTTCTTCGCCTCCAGGCCTGAGGCCGCGCCGCGGACGAAACTGAACCGGGATCGGAGGCCGGATCTCGTCAATGGACTACCAGTCGGAATATTTCGTTCCATCGAGCGCCGTGCCTTGCGACTTGGAGTAGACATCGAATACATTCTGGCCGCCCCATGAGTCGCTGTTGGAGTCGTCCTGCATGGAGCGCATTCCCCATTCGGCCTTGCCCGTCATGGGATCGACCGGAATGCGGCGCAAGAACTTCAGTTTTTTTCCCTGTGCATCCACGCCGTTGACCAGGGTATCCAGATCCGGCGGGTATCCCTGGCTGTCCAGTTTGATCTGGAACATGTTCTTATCGGCGGCGTCCTTGTACTTGTCGATGGCATCGCGCATCTGCCACAGGTCGTAACGCAGCTCCTTCTCTTTCTCCCGTTGCGCGCGAAAGCGCGCCAGAGGAATCGCCGCGGAGGCCAGAATGGCAAGAATGGCTACGGTGACGATCAACTCCACTAACGTGAGCCCGGCCTGCGGCCCGGAATTCTTCATCAGCGAACAACGCACCCTTGCTCTCAAACGCATCGACAACTTCCTACTGAATATGGACCCATGCCTGCGAGCCGGTCACGTTGGCGGATTGCTGCGCGCTGTTCTTGACAGAGCCCCGCACAATCGAAAGCGCCGCGTCGCCGGCAGCCTTCGCCTGGAAAGTCAAAATACAGACCGTTCCCGATCCATTGACGCCGGCAACCCCCGGAGGCCGCGAGGCGGAGACGACCAGCATTCCATTTCCGTCGTCCCGATGAACAAGAGCGATGGCCTGCCCGTCGTGACCGAGGAAATCCCCGCTATCGACATTGACAAGCGACAGTTTGCTCTGGTCATAGTGCAGCATCATCGGAACGGAGAAGACATCCTGACCGCCCGAGAGATTGACGGCCACCTGGAAGGTACTGCCCGCCTTGGGCGGGACGGCCGGCGGCACGATCTGCATGCTCACCGCGCCCGGCTGCTGGGGAGCGGCTGCCGCCGCGCCTGGAGGCGGAGGCGCTGCCGGAGCCGGCTCGGGCCCCTGAAGGCCCAGGCTTCCCGGGGCCGGAGAGACGGAGGGAACCTGCATCTGCTTAGGGGGCAGCCCAGTGCTGGCCAGGCGCAGCTCAACATTTGCGCCCGTGCCCGTGTCCACCTCTCTGAGGTTGAGGGGGCTCAGGGTCGTGCCGCGAACGACATGCGGAGTCAGCATGAAGACGATCTCATCGTCTTGGAGCTCATGCTGCTGCGAGCTGAAGAGGTACTTAAGAATGGGAAGCTCGCCCAGGCCCGGAGTTCCGCTGACCGAGAGGAGATCCTGCTTCTGCAGAAATCCGCCGAGGATGTTGACTTCGCCCTCCCTGAGGCGAACGGTCTGCTCAGCCGTGCGCTGGCTGATGATCGGCTCGGTAATGCCGCCGATATTTGTCTGGCCTTGCTCCTGGGAAGAGACAATCTTGACCTTGAGAGTCACGTCACGATCGTAGTGCACGATCGGCGTGATCTCGATTTCGACACCGACATCGAGGTAGGTGAACTGCGTGTTCACCAGCGAACTCACGATCGCGGTAGCCGCGCCCGTCTGATACGAGCCGGTGGCCACCGGGATTCGCGAACCGATCTTCAGATCGGCCTTCTGGCCGTCGGTGGCGCGAATGCTGGGGTTCTGCAGAACCTTGGTGTCCGTGTCGGACAGCAGCAGGTTCGCCGTTGCCGTCCCGACAGTCACGGCAAAGTTGGTGCCGTTGAGGTTGGCGAGGTTGTTCAGCGTCAGGTTCTGCGTCGAAGTGGTTGTCGTCGATGTGCCCGTGATCGGGTTCGTCGCGCTGCTGGGGGTGCTGGTCGCGTTGGGAGGCTGCAGCGCAACGCCGAAGCTCCCGGGCAACTGCAGCCCGATGTTTCGGATCTTGTCGCGATTGACTTCCAGCAGCGCAACGTCCACGACCACCTCGGGCCGAGACTTATCCAGATCGTTGATCAGCTTCTGCGCCAGAAGAAGCTCGTCCGGAGTGGCCCGCATGACGATCGCGTTCTGACTGGGAACCCCATAGAGCTTGGCCCCGGCCAGCAGGTTGCGCAGGGCGGTCTGAATGTCATTCAGATCGTTGGGCTGCGCCGTATTCGCGAGATAAAACGTCTGCACCGCCTGGTCTTCCAGTTCCTGCCGCTTGGCCCGTGTGTTCGCCGCGACGAAGATCGTATTCGGAGTGACCGGGTGCCAAAAGGTCCCGGAGACCGTGCCGATGATGCGCAGCGCGTCCAGAAGAGATACGTTCGTCAGGTCGACCTGGATTCGTTTGGAGGTGTACTCCGGATCGAAGAGCACATTGATGCCCGCCGCCTTCCCCACTGTCTCATACACGATCTTGCTGTCTTCGGTCATATGCAGCGTGATGGGCTCGTTCGAGACAGGCGTCAGGTTCACCGGCGAACCAACCTCGGAGAGCTGCGACTGGCGGGTATCCGAAATGGAGCTCTCCTGGTCCGGAAGGGGAGTGGAGAGCTTGCGCCGGGCCGAGTCGATATCCTGGCGAGCCAGTTCGTTGCTCGGGTCAATCTCCAAAGCGCGCAGAAACTCCGTCAGGGCTCCGCTGTCATCGCCTTGAGCTCGCATCTGCTCGCCGCGCGAAACATGCGCCGACGCCGCCGGGAAACGGGTTCGCTCAAAGGCCGTCTTGTATCGAAGATTCTTCGGGTCCAGCTTGAAAGCCTGCGCGTAGTCTTCATACGCACCGACCAGGTCGTCCCGCTCCTCGGCGAGCTGGGCCTGATGGTAGAGGCTCTTCGCCGACGGTCCGCGGGCGCGCAACCGGGGCGCGCCGACGCAGAAGAGAACAATCAGAGCAACGGGCAGGGCCCATTTCATCTTCCGGCGATTCATTGCGCTCCAGCTTGCCAACCGGCTTCTTGTGAAATGTTTATTGTCTTCAAAGGCTCTTATTCTTCCCTCGCGCGGCGCAGGTTTTCGGCTGAGCGGCCCCCGCGAGATCTTTCAGTTTGGGTGTCCCGATTTGCTGTAAAGCAAATTTCGAACGCGGGAGTTGACTCTTCCGCACGCCGTGCCCGCGGGGACGGATACGATGGAAACCGGTTTGATCCCAGCCGCAAACCATTTCAGGGGAACCGGAACCCTGCGCACAACCGCCGAGGAGCGCGGGACCAGTGAGCACACTGCCGGGAAAAATCGGAGTCGTACGGATAGAGTATAGCATCCGGTACGGGGCGGCCCGGTCTGCACCACGCACCGTGCTAGCATGAGGAGTCGTACCGAATTGTATGCCGCGGCAAGCCACTCGACTCACCAATCCATCACCTCAAAAACCCAAAACTCGCGACCCGGTGGCCGCCGGCGAACGAGACGCTGCCGTCAACCGCTCCGCCGGGCATAACTACTATCTGCTCGACAGGTTTGAGGCTGGCATCGCTCTCCGGGGTACTGAGGTCAAGTCGATACGCGAGGGCCAGGCCAACCTCAAAGATGCGTACGGAATCCTCAAGAATGGAGAGGCCTTTCTCCTTAACGCTCATATCGGACCCTACTCGCACGGCAACACCTTGAATCACGACTCCCTCCGCACCCGGAAGTTGCTGCTTCACCGCGAAGAACTCAGAAAGCTAATGGGAAAGACGCAGCAAAAGGGTCTGACGCTCATTCCTACGCGGCTCTACTTTCGCAAAGGGCGGGTCAAGTGCGAGCTGGCGGTAGCCAAAGGCAAGCAGGACTGGGATAAGCGCGAGACGGAGCGGCAGCGGGAAGACGAGCGTGAAGCCCGGGCAGCGATCGCACGCAGCCGGCGGCAGTAGTTTCCCTCGCCTCAAATCGAGCAAATTGGATATTTAAGAAGAAGGAGCAGAGCAGAACGATGAAGACGGAACTCGTATCGGCCGGCATCTCCGGTATCCGCAGTGAGCTGCTGGTGATCTTCGCCTTGGACGCGGCAGACAAGAAAAACGGGCCGGAAGCCAAGCCGGAAGTCAGGCTGCTGAACGCCCAGGACAAGCTGCTGCAAGCGACGGAGGCGCTGCGAACCAGCGGCGAATTCGCCGCGGCCAGCGGGGAGACGGTCCTGCTCCACGCCCCCGCAGGTCTTGAGGCGAAGCGTCTCCTCATCGTTGGCCTGCGCAAACCCACAGTGTCCGAGGTACGGAAGGCGGCAGGAGTCGCCGTACGTTTTGCCAAGGCGCGGAATCTCCGGCAGCTGGCCTTCGCGTTACCGGAAGCCGAAGGTCTGCCTCCGGCCTTGACCGCTCGCGCGATCGTCGAAGGGGCTTATGTCGGCGATTTCGATCCTGACACCTATCGCTCCCATCGCAAGGATAAGAGCCTCCAGCAATTGACGGTCATCGCCGGCAGCGAGCAGGACCGGGCGGCCGTGGAGAACGGCTTTACCGAGGGCAGCATTCTCGGCCAGGCGCAAAACTTCGCCCGCAGCCTGATCAACGAGCCGGGCAACCGTCTCACCCCCACGGTGCTGGGAGAGCGCGCGGCCGAGATGTGCAGGCAGTATGGGCTGAAGTGCGAAGTCTACGGCGCGGACAAACTCAAAGAGCTGAAGATGGGAGCATTCTGGAGCGTATCCCAGGGATCGGCGCAGCCTCCCGCCTTGATCGTCATGACCTACGAGCCGGCGGGGGCGCCGGCGAAGCCTGTGCTCGGGCTGGTCGGCAAGGGCATTACCTTCGACACCGGCGGCATCTCCATCAAGCCGGCCGACGGAATGGAAAAGATGAAGTACGACATGGCCGGCGGAGCGGCGATGATCGGCGCCATGCAGGCCATCGCCCAGCTCAAGCCCGCGGTGAAGGTCATCGGCATCGTCTGCGCGGCGGAGAACATGCCTTCCGGGACGGCGCAGAAGCCTGGGGACGTGCAGATTGCCATGTCCGGAAAGAGCATCGAGATCATCAACACGGACGCGGAAGGCCGCCTGGTGCTGGCCGATGGCCTCACCTACGCCAAGCAGCTCGGGGCCACTCACTTAATTGACGCGGCCACGCTCACGGGCGCATGCGTGGTGGCGCTCGGCATGGTCAATGCAGGCGCCTTCTCCAACGACGATGAAACCTATCGCCGGTTCGCCGATGCCCTGGAAGTCTCGGGAGAGCGCTTCTGGCGGCTTCCCGTGGAAGACGAGTACGGGGAGATGATCAAGTCCAACATCGCCGACATCATGAACACCGGCGGCAGCCGTTGGGGCGGCGCGATCACCGCGGCCATGTTTCTGAAGGAATTCGCCGAGGAGACGCCCTGGATTCACCTGGACATCGCCGGCGTGGCATGGATGGAAGAGCAGAAGCCCTGGATCGCCAAGGGACCTACCGGCGCCGCCCTTCGCAGCATCGTCGAATGGGTCCGCAGCTACGCGAAAGCCTGACCTGTTCCATCCTTCCGGATTTCCAGAGGAGGGAGAGAGCCGCCTCAAACTGAAGGGTCTCTCCCTCGGCCAGAGGGTGGTTAAGACGCGGCCTTCATGGTCTGCCGCGCTGCGGCGAACTCCTGGATCATTCTTTCGTTGAACTTCGGGATATCGTCGGGTTTGCGGCTGGTGGTCAGATTTCCATCGGTTACCACCGTCTCATCGACCCAGCGGCCACCCGCATTGTTGATGTCCGTCTTCAAAGAGGGCCATGAAGTCACGTTCTTTCCCTTCACTGCCCCCGTCTCCACCAGCATCCACGGACCATGACAGATCGCGGCGACGGGCTTTCCGGAAGAGACGAACTCTTTCACGAAGGCCACGGCTTTGGGTTCCATTCGCAGTTTGTCGGGATTCAGGACCCCACCGGGCAGAAGCAGCGCGTCGTAGTCCGCAGCCTGGGCGCCGTCCAGCGCCTTGTCCACAGAGATCTTGTCGCCCCAGTCGGTATGCTTCCAGGCTTTGATCTGTCCTGGTTTTGGAGAGATCACCTGGGTCGTGGCGCCGGCCGCCTCCAGCGCCTTTTTTGGCTCCGTCAACTCCACCTGCTCCACTCCATCTGTGGCCAGAATGGCGATCTTCTTGCCGGACAGTTTTCCGCTCATGAGCGTATCCTCCTTCTCCCAATTGTTTGGGACTCTCCAGCGTTAGAGATGCGGGCGGCGAACATCGTTGCCATCCCCGCGTCGCTTCCCCGGGATTCCGGGCAATTGTTAGAAGTTGGTTAAAGCTTTTGAGCACCCGGAGTGGCGCAGCGGCCGGGGGCTACAATCAACCCATTTGGAGGGTCAGGTGTCGAACGCAAGAACAGATCGGTCGCAGATGTATCTCCTTTTCCCCGTGCTGGCGCTTTCGCTGTCTCTGGGTCTCACCGCGTGCAAGTCTGGAGCGGGCGGCGATGAAACGATCACGCTCAACGGGGCAGGCAGCACCTTTGTCTACCCGGCCATGGGGCGATGGATTCAGGATTACCAACAGACACACCCAACGATTCACGTCAATTACCAGTCGATTGGGAGCGGCGGCGGAATCCAGCAGGTCAAGGCCGGGACAGTGGACTTCGGCGCTTCGGATGCTGCTCTTTCCGACAAGGAGCTGAGCCAGATGCCGCCGGTGATTCAACTCCCCGAGTCTGCCGGACCGGTCTGCATTACCTACAATCTGGAAGGCTTCAACCATCCCCTGCAGCTCTCCGCCGAGGCCATCGCCGGAATCTTTCTGGGTCAGATCACAAGCTGGCGCGATCCAATTTTGAAGAAGGACAATCCCGGACAGACGCTTCCCGATCAGAAGATTCTCGTTGTTCACCGCGCCGACGGCAGCGGCACCACAGACGCCTTCACGACGTATCTCTCCTCCGTCAGCCCGGCCTGGGCAACGAAGGTGGGCAAAGGTAAGTCCGTGAGCTGGCCGGTGGGCCTGGGCGGCAAGGGCAGCGAAGCGGTCACGGGCTCGATCAAGCAATCGCCGGGCGCGATCGGCTACGTCGAACTCACCTATGCGACTCAGAACAAGTTGCCCGTAGCGGCGGTGAAGAACCAGTCCGGCAACTACGTCTTGCCCTCGACGGCGGGCACAACTGCGGCGATCGGCGCCTTCCGTGATCAGCTGGCGAAAGATCCCCGCTCTCCGATCGCCAACCCTCCTGCGTCGGCAGCCGATGCTTATCCAATCTCGACGCTGACCTTTCTGATCCTTCCGAAAGACGGCAAAAACCTGCGGGATAGAACCGCGCTCAAGCAGTTCGTGCACTACATCGTGACCGACGGGCAGCAATCAGCGGCGACGCTCAGCTATGCTCCTCTTCCGGACGCCGTTCAGCAACAGGACCTGCAACTGCTCAACCAGATGACCGCTAACGGGAGTCCAATCCCCTAGGCGGCCGCCGCGTCTTCCCTTCCCGTCACATGACTTCGGGCGCCGCGATTCCGAGCCAGTCGAGGGCTCGGATGAGCGCGCGCTCGGAGACGGCGGCTGTGGTTAAAAGAAACTGCTTCCGCGCCGGATCCTCTTCCGTAAGGATGTGATGCCGGTGGTAAAAGTTGTTGAAGAGCTGCGCGAGCTGGAAGGCATGCTTGGCCAGATAGGCGGGCTCAGCCGTTGCCAGGCACTGCTCCAGCAGCAGGCTGAGTTTGGAGACTGCGATCCAAAGCTCCCAGATTCCAGCTGCCTCCTCGCCCTCCAGAAAAGCAGCCGGCAAAGAGGACGGTCCGGCCTGCCTCGCAGCCTCCAGCGCTGCCGCTTCGGAGGTTCCTCCCTTGCGGAAGATGTTGCGCGCCCGGACCACGGCATATTGAACGTAGGGCCCGGTCTCCCCTTCAAAGCTGAGCGCCTCGCGAAAGTCGAAGGCGATGATGGAATTCCGGGTGAACTTCAGCATGAAGTACCGCAGAGCGCCCACCGCGATCTCGCGGGCGATCTGGCGTCTCTCCTCCGGAGTGCGTTCAGGGTGGCGGCTGTCGACCTCCTCCTGGGCGGCGGCGATCAGCCGGTCGAGCAGGTCGTCGGCTTTGACGCCAAATCCCTTGCGCCCGGAGACCTCGATGAATGGCCGGCTGCGGTCCGCCTCGGAGACCTGATAGCCAAGCTCCATCGCACAGCGCGGCGTGAGAGCAACCATCTCGTAGGAGAAGTGGGTGTAGTGCTCCGCGGCCTCTTCATAGCCGAGCATACGCAATGCCTGAATGACGTTTGCCTGAGGATCTGACTGGCGGCTGTCGATCACGTTGTAGATCGCCTGCGCTCCTCCAAAGTGCGGGTGATCCGGCAGGCCATCTTCGGTGGAGATCCAGGCACGATGGTGCGGGTAGTCGAAGAACGGCGCATAGCCGAAGTCACGGCCCAGCAAACCGAACTTCCACAGGTGATAGGCGATGTCCTTGCCTACATAGGTGACAGTTCCATTGGAGCGGACAATGATTTTGGCGTCCTCGTCGGGGCCGTCTTCTCCCTCCGCCCGTCCGGATGTCTCGGCATCCTCTTCGGCGGCCTCCGCCGGCGAACCGCTGGACGGCGTACCGGCGCGGCGCATCACCCAACAGCCGGTGTTTTTCCCCTGAGTTTCGAGATAAACCACGCCTTTGGTCTTCAACTGTTCAAACGCCAGCTCCCAGAACTTCAGGTGCAGAATCTCGCTCTCGCGAGGAAGGAAATCGTATTCGATTCCCAGCCGCAGCATCGTCTGCAGATGCCGCCCCAGCACCGCGGTCGATACCAGGTCCCCGATCTCCGCGGTCTCGTTACCTCCCTGCTCGATCGCGTGAAGGGCCTGCAGGCGAATCTGCCTGCGCTTCTCCTTTTCTTCCGCGACGGCGTCATACCATTGCGAGACACGGGCATATAGATCCCAGCAGTAATAGTCGACGCGCTCGCCGCGGACCTGCAGGTCAATCAGCAGCCGGCGGACCCCCGCAAGATCGTAGCCCTCCAGATGTGTGAGGCCCACCACCACGTCAGCCACCTGGACGCCCGTATTGTCGATGTAATTTTGCACATCCACGGGCTGTCCGGCAGCGCGCAAAAGACGGACAAAGGTGTCGCCCAGAATCGCGTTGCGCAGATGGCCGATGTGCGCCGCCTTGTTGGGATTGATGCTGGTGTGCTCGACGATGGAGTGCAGCCGGCGATCGTACGCGGACTCTTCATCGAGGACAATTGCTTCCACGGCAGCCGCGCGGTCGAGCCTGCCGTTGATGTAGCCCGCGCCGGCGACTTCAAAGGAGCGGAAGCCCTCGATTGGCATCAGTTGAGAAACGATCTCCTCGGCGATCTTTCGCGGCGCTTTCTTCAGACGGCGGCCCAGCTCGAAGGCCACCGGCAGGGCAAACTCGCCCATTTTGAGGTCCGGCGGCTGCTCAATCGCGAGATTGGCAAGGTCAATCTGATAGTTGTCGCGCAGGATCGATTCCAGGCGCCGGCGGAGGAGCTGCTGTTGTTTCCGATACACGTAGGTTCACCAGAGGCGGGAATTCGAGCCGAAGGTCTCAGTTTTTCTTGCCGATTCTAACAGGGGCACCCATACGCCCCCTCTCCGCACGCCGCGCTTGTCCGGGTTTTTCCGCCCGCGCTGCGCCCTGATAAGATCGAATCGGACTGTGTCCGAAGCAGGTGGGCGAGCGCAGTGTTCGCCGCGGAATGCCGGCGAGTCCTTACCTCCAAATGGCCGACTCTCCCAGATTCTCCATTACGACCCCGATCTATTACGTGAACGCGAGGCCGCACATCGGCCACGCTTACTCCACGCTGGTAACCGACGCCATTGCCCGGCGCAAGCGCTCGCTCGGCTTCGAAACCTGGTTTCTCACCGGGACCGACGAGCACGGGCAGAAGATTGAGCGCTCGGCCAAATCCGCCGGACGCACCCCAAGGGAATTTGCCGATGAGGTCTCGGACGAGTTCCGGAGCCTTTGGGACCGCATGGGGCTACGCTACGACGACTTCATTCGTACGACGGAACCCCGCCATCGCAAAGGCGTGGAGAAGCTTTTCCTGCTGCTGAAAGAGCGGGGATTCATCTATAAGGGCACCTACACCGGGCAATACTGCGTCTCCGACGAGCTCTATGTCGATGCGCCTCCCGGCTCTCCGTGCCCCGATTGCGGACGCATTACCGAAACAGTCAGCGAAGAGAACTACTTCTTCAAACTCTCCGCCTTTGAGCGGAAGCTCCTGGAGCTGTACCAGCAGAATCCCGCCTTCATCCGCCCCGACGCCCGGCGCAACGAGATCCTCTCTTTTGTGCGCGGCGGACTGAAGGATCTCTCCATCAGCCGCACCAGCTTCGACTGGGGCATTCCGGTGCCGGGAGACGAAAAGCACGTCATCTATGTGTGGATGGATGCGCTGGCCAACTACATCACCGCCCTCGGTTTTGGAAGCGATAGGCCGGAAGACCAGCGGCGGTTTGAGCGATTCTGGCCGGTGGATCTGCACATCATCGGCAAAGAGATCAGCCGCTTTCATGCGGTTTACTGGCCGGCGTTTCTGATGGCGGCCGGCTTGCCTTTACCCAAAAGCATCGTGGCCCACGGCTGGCTGCTCTTCGAGCAGAGCAAAATGTCCAAGTCGCGGGGCAATATTGTGCGGACAGAGACCATCCTCGAGGTCCTGGGAGCCGATGCTCTGCGCTACTTCCTGCTGCGCGAGGTCGTCTTCGGGCAGGATGGAGGCTTTGCGCTGGATGCACTGGTGCAGCGCTATAACTCCGATCTGGCCAACGGCTACGGCAATCTCACCAGCCGGACGCTGGCCATGATTGCCCGCTACTTCGAGGGAACCCTCCCCGAGGCTTCGCCAGAATCAGAGGCAGAGCTGCCGCCAGATACCTCCAGCCAGGAACGGACCACCCGGGAGCAGGCCATCCGCGCGCTTGCCCAAGAGACGATGGAAGAATTCGGGGCCCGATTCGAGGCTCTGGACTTCTCCGGCGCGTTAGGCCAGCTCTGGGTCTTTATCCGCGCGCTCGACGGATATCTGACCGCCACCACCCCGTGGGTTCTTGGCGCCCGGAGCGATGCGGCGAGCCGCGCCCGGCTGGCCACCATCCTCTACACGGCCGCGGAGTCGATTCGCATCGTCACCGCTCTGATTTATCCGGTCCTGCCTGACTCGGCTGCCCGCATCTGGCAGCAGCTCGGCCTCGGCGAGATCGAACACTTTGACCTGAAGTCCCTCGCCTGGGGCCAGCTCCGGCCCGGCACAAGACTGGGAGAACTCTCGGCGGTCTTCCCCCGAGCAGAAAAGGACACGGTTCAACGCATGCAGGATATGGAAAAAACCAGCACCACTGTGCCCAGCGAGCCGGCCGCTACCGGCCACGCCGGCGCCGAGACCACGCAGGCAGCGCCTGAGCTGCCGCCGTCTCCAGCCCCTCCGACCGTTCCGGCCGAGGCGGCGACGGCTGCGGCTGTGATTCCGGCTCCCACGGCAGCCGCGCCGCAGGGAGCAGCCGGGATGCCAGCGTCTGCACCCCAGATCACAATCGATGATTTTGCCAAGGTCGATCTTCGCGTGGCCGAGATCAAAGTCGCGGAGCGCATTCCCAAGGCGGACAAGCTGCTGCGCCTGGAGGTCGATCTGGGATACGAACGGCGCCAGATCCTGGCCGGAATCGCCGAGGCGTACGCGCCTGAATCGTTGATCGGGCGCAAGGTGATCATCGTTGCCAACCTGGCTCCGCGCAAGCTGCGCGGCCTGGAATCGAATGGCATGATCGTGGCCGCCTCCCTGGGCGAGAAGGGTACCCCGGTTCTGGCCGGATTCCTTGAGGATGTCGAGCTCGGCGCTAGACTCAAGTAGCGGTGCTGGAGCTTCGCCTCAGCGCAGGGACACCGGCCCGGCCGCAGATTCGCGGTTCCAGGCTGCCCGCTCCGCTCCGAGCCGCCGCGGCCGCTGCTGCGGTTCTGGAAAAGAAATCGAATTGGGAAGAAGGCTGGATTTGCTGGTCGACTCACACGCACATCTGGACAGTCCGAGGTATGATCCGGACCGTGATGCCTTGCTCGAAAGGGCATGGCGGGAGGGCGTCGGCGCGATCCTGTCCATCGGCATAGGCGACGGTCCCGATACGATGCATCGCGCGCTGGATCTGGCCAGGAGCTACGCGGGGCGGCCGGAGAGGCCGCGAATCCTGGCAAGCGCCGGCATCCATCCGCACGAGGCTCGCCTGGCGGATGAGACGGCCTTCTCCCGGCTGGATGCGCTGCTCTGTCAGCCCGAAGTCGTGGCTGCCGGAGAGATCGGCCTGGACTACTATTACGACCACTCCCCCCGGGAACGGCAGACCGAGGTCTTTCACCGGCAGATGGAGATCGCCGAGGCTCGCAACCGTCCGATTATCATCCATTGCCGGCCGTCCGAAGGCAGCACAGACGCCTGGGATGACACGATGGCAGTCATCGAAAGCCGATGGAAGCGGACCGGCCTGGGTGGCATCCTGCATTGTTTTACCGGCGAATGGGATCATGCGCGGCGAGCCATGGATTGCGGTTTCCTCATCTCATTTGCGGGGAATGTCACCTTCCCCAAGGCGGAGGGCATCCGCACGGTCGCTGCCAGGGTTCCCCTCGACCGTATGCTGATCGAGACGGACGCGCCCTTCCTGGCGCCTGTTCCCTACCGCGGGAAGAGGAACGAGCCGGCCTGGGTGCAGGCGGTCGCCACCCGGCTGGCATTGGTTCGCGGCATGGAAATCGGCGAGATCGGTGTGAATACCACGAATAACTTCCACTGTTTTCTAGGTACTCCCGCAAACGGGTAATTGTGACTAAGCTGATAATTCGGAAAGGACGTGGGCCATGGCCGCAGACAACTCTTTTGATATCGTGAGCAAAGTCGACATCCAGGAGGTTCGCAACGCGATCGAACAGGCGATCAAGGAGGTTCGGGCCAGGTTCGACCTGAAGGATTCGAAGTCCGAGATCAAGCTGGAGGGCAATGACACGCTGGATCTGGCCTCGGCGGATGAATATAAGCTGAAGGCAGTGACCGAGATCCTGCAGCAGAAGCTGGTAAAGCGCGGCGTACCGCTTAAATCCCTGGAATATGGCAAGGTAGAGCCGGCCTCCGGATCGAGCGTCCGCCAAACGGTCAAGCTGCAACAAGGCATCCCGGGAGAAAAGGCCAAGGAGATCGTCAAAGCCGTCAAAGAGTCGAAGAAAAAGGTACAAGCTTCGATTCAGGGCGACACGGTGCGCATCACCGGCAAAGATCGCGATACTCTACAGGAGACCATTGCGCTGCTCAAGAGCCGGGATTTCGGCATTGACATGCAATTCACGAATTACAGGTCGAACTAGGGGAGGTCGCCGGCAATCGCTCGACGATCAGCCGCCGGACCAAGCCCCTGAATGGCAGTGCAGGACCCCGAACCGCGCTCGATAGGAAATGCCGCGGCTTTTCTGGAAGACTTTCAGCACCTGGAGACTGAGTGAGCACACAAGCGATAGCGACGGCAAAGGAAGTGTTCGACCTGCTGCGCGACGACTTGGGCGCAATCGAAATGGAGCTGGTCCGCGATGGCGCTTCGAATGTGGGGGCGATCACCGAGATCGCCGACTACCTGCGCGAAGGCGGCGGCAAGCGGATTCGCCCATCCCTGCTACTTCTGGCCGCCCAATCTCTCGGCTATCGCGGTCCGGAGATGATTCAATTGGGCGCCGTGGTGGAACTGGTCCACACGGCCACCCTGGTGCACGACGATATCATCGACGGAGCCGACCGGCGGCGCGGCCGCCCCTCGGCGAATACCACCTGGGGCAACTCCAAGTGCGTGCTGGCCGGCGATTGGCTGTACATGCAGGCCTTTCGCATTGCCCTCGAGCAGCACAACTTCAAGGTCCTGGATCTGCTCATCGGCCTCACCCAGCAGATGGTCGAGGGGGAGCTTCTGCAGATGGAAAAACTGGGCCGAGTGCCCGGCGAAGCCGAATACTACGACCTGGTCTATCGCAAGACTGCGTGCCTCTTTCACATCTCCATGCGCCTCGGAGCGGTGCTCGCCGGCGCCTCGGACGAGACCGAGGAGCTGTTGGGAGAGTATGGACGAAATCTGGGCGTCGCCTTCCAGATTGTGGACGATGTGCTCGACCTGACCGCGAGCGAAGAGGTCCTGGGTAAACCGGTCGCCAGCGATCTGCGGGAGGGGAAAGCCACCCTGGCCGTGGCCCATGCTCACGAGCACGGTACGGCGCGGGAACGGCACGCCATACGGCAGGTGCTGGAAGATCTGAATTTCGAGCGAACCAGCCATAAGGAAGTTCTGGAGATCCTGCACCGTAACGGATCGGTCGAATACGCCATGGCCTCCGCATATCAGTACGCCGAGGTGGCGCGGGCCGCCATTGCCGGCCTGCCCGATTCGGACTATAAACGCGCCCTTCTCTGGATGCCGGACTTCATCGTGGCCCGCGACCGGTGAGTCTGCCCTCGCACGGCCCGGAACGCCGGGCGTAAAGAGCTCGCGGAGCCTCTGCCGGGACCCTGGGCGACCGCTCCGCTATGGTATTTTCTCAGCAGTCCAGCATGGAAGATCCCGAGAAGCGCGCCGCGCCCCCAATTCGTGTCCTTGTCGCCAAGCCCGGTCTGGACGGTCATGACCGCGGCGCCAAGGTAATTGCGCGCGCCCTGCGCGACGCCGGCATGGAGGTCATCTACACCGGCCTCCGGCAGACCCCGGAGATGATCGTCAATGCCGCCCTGCAGGAAGACGTGGACTGCGTCGGATTGAGCATCCTGTCGGGGGCCCACAACACGATCGTCCCCCGGATCACAACACTTCTCAAGGAACGCGGCGCCGAGGACGTCCTGGTGGTGCTCGGCGGCACGATTCCCGAACAGGACATTGCTTACCTCAAGTCGCACGGAGTGGCCGCCGTCTTTGGCCCCGGCACGCCGCTGGAGACGACCGTTTCTTTCATCCGCGCCAATGTGAAGCCTCGCGGACTTGCGGCATAGGCCAAATTGGTAAGTTACCCGTTTGATTCCTGAGCCTTGGGAACTGCCTGTTTCCCGCAGCTTTCCACAAGCCTGTGGATAGCCCCGATTCTGTCTCCGCAGGCCGGCGTCGCCTGACATCGTCCCCTGCCGCGCGGCCCCCAATTTGTCATCTTTACGGAGGCCCATTATGTAACATTTATGGTTACATTTATGCCGGCATTGGATCCGGCTACGCACCGTTGCAGTCACCAATGACGCCATGCGCTGTGCGCGCACCGAAAAGACCGCGCCTCTCCGGAGAGGATCGGTTGTTCACGTTTCGCTTGGTAAATCAAGGCTAAATGCGCGCTTCTGGTCCGCCGCTCTGAAGGCAAGAATTCCACAAGGCGATGCGCTGGTTCGCCTTTCCATCGCTTGGAGGCACTCGAAGCCGGTCCTTGTGGGTCAAGGGATAGACTTGCGGTCCCGAGCAGGATGTGTATTTCGGACCGCCTCACGATACACGCTGGAATACGAATAGGGAAGCCGTTTGTCAGCTTTTTTTTGCACGGAGGACGACCCGGTTTTCCAATCTGATCCACAGGTTTTCCACAGCAGGAGCGCAATGGGAAATCGCTCTGAAATTTCTACTCCACCCTCTTGACGAAGCGAACAATCCGTCGTTAAACCGTTTGACCGATGACCTCTCCCTCCTGTTTGCGGAACGGCATTTTGAGGATGGCATACGCCGCGAGATTGACCGAGAGCACAGCCAGCCCGGCAGCGGCGTAAAAGGGTGTGGGACGTTCCCTGCTGAAGCCAAGCCATGCAATCCAGCATGCAGCCAGATGGAGCGGCAGGAGCCATATACCCCTCCCTTCGAGGAGTACGGCTCGGGACGCTGCAAGCGAAGGAGTGGCAAAGAACCAGGGGAGAGCCAGGAGGTAAAAGGGCCAGCCGTACTCGACCAGACGATCCACGCTCGCGCCCAGCAGCGGAGCCAGGAGAAGCGAGATCATCCCATAGAGCAAGGAGAAGCGGAATGCGATGGCCGGGCCGGCAGAAAGCGCCGGATCTCCACCCGGGTCCGGCTCTCGGCCGGCCCGGAAACGCCTCCCAAGCCCGGCACGGAAGACGATCGGGCGAAGGAAGCACGCGGCCACTGCCGGCCCGACGCCAAAGGCGCCGAACCAGGCCAGCAGTACGCGAGCCGGTCCCCACAGCGAGAGGGGACAGACTCCAACCGTCCGAATCGCCCCAAGGTGCAAGGCTTGCGGGAGGGTTACCCTCCATATCGGATCGCACAGCGACATCGTATTGACCCACAGCGGCCAGCCCAGAATGTTTCGCGAGAAGCCCCACACCAGCTTGCCCAGCAGATAAGGGCCGCCGCTGAGGCCTTCACTGTTCATGGCGCCGGATTGAACGAAGTGATGACTGGTCATCATTCCGGCAGCAGTTGCGGCAATGCCGGCGAAGACCGCCCGCAAGGGAGCCCGGCGCCATGCAGCCCAGGCCAGGCACAATGCCGCCAGAAGCGTCGATTCACGCGCAAGATACGCGGGGAAAAGCAACAGCATCGCCAGTGTCACACGTCCGTTGACCAGTGCCAGCAGCAGAACGGCAAGAATCGCGGCGTGCAGAAGATCGGGCAGGTAGTAGTTGTGAAAGATCTTGACCCAGAAAGGCATCAGGAAGACCGCGGCAAAAATGCCCGCGGGGACTCGCTGGAACCGCAGCAGAGATGCGGTCGAGAGGAGAAACGCCGCAAGGCAGACCAGGCCGAGGAACAAAAATCCGCGGTCCACGCCGATTCCTGTGGTCCGGCCTATCCATTCCGCGGCAGCCGGACCCAGAATCCGGGCAGAAAAAGGCGAGGAGACCTGGCTGCGCTGTCCGAGCGCCAGGAGGCGATAGTTCATGGCATCCGGCACGAGGAAGGCGAATGGACCGCCAAGCACGAGGGCAAGGCAGAAACTGAGAGCGGGAAAGGCCCAAAACAGCAGTTGATTTGGAGGGCGAACGGCCACTCCGGCAGACGCCGTCCCAGCCACACCCTTATCGTGGCGCATGTGCGAACAATAGCATGGCGCAGCGCGGCAAGGCAGGGATCAATCGGCTGACGGGATTGCCATAAAGCGCCCGATCGCGTCAGCGTATTTGCGCGGCAGGGCGGCCTTGACGATCTGCCGGTTGACCACAACGTGAACCGTCTCACCCTCCGCCAGCACTCGCGGGGCGGCATGCTCGCCGCCGTCGTAGCGCAAGATCCGATATCCGAACTTCAGCACCGAGCGGCGCAGCGCCAGCACCCTGGTTTCGATGATGAGCTGGTCATCGTAGCGCGCGGGCGACTTGTACCGGCACGAGGCGTCCACCACAGCAATGTGGCAATCATCTGCCAGCTCCATCTGCTTGTACTCGAAGCCCAGTTGGCGCAGCAGTTCCACGCGTCCGACCTCAAACCAGACAAAATAATTCGCATAGTAGACCACGCCCATCTGGTCGGTCTCGGCGTATCGAACACGGATGCTGGTGCGGAAAACAGACATAGCTGAGGATAGCAATCGACGGGAACACGCGCTCCGCTGTTGCGGCAGCGGCTGTTATGCGCGGATCGAGGGTGGCGACGGGGAAGCAGCCGGTCTCGAGGATCCCCTCCTTGGGGGCCTGGAGCAGATCTCCTGACAGGAGATCTGCCCTAGGGCCGGAGCTTGTTAAATACAGGCAGCTTGGAGATGTCGTTGAACATGATGAATGCGAAGAAGATGATCAGAACAACAAAAGCCGCCTGGTAGATGCGCTCTTTGAACTCCTGATTCAGGTCGCGCCGCATGACCCCCTCGATGAGCAGCAGGACGATGACTCCGCCGTCCATGATGGGGATCGGCATCAGGTTCACGATACCGAGGTTGAGGCTGATAATCGCCATCAGGCCGATGATCGGCTGCCAACCCGGCTGCTCGACCGCCAGTCCGGTCTGCCGCGCGATACCTATGGGACCAGTCAGATTTTGCACAGCGAGATGACGGGTGACCATGCGCTCCAGGACTTCAAGAATCAGGCCGGAGTTGCGCGCGTTGAAGTGGAGAGCCTGC
Source organism: Acidobacteriaceae bacterium (assembly GCA_035933805.1). Taxonomy (GTDB): domain Bacteria; phylum Acidobacteriota; class Terriglobia; order Terriglobales; family Acidobacteriaceae; genus PALSA-350. The sequence goes on from DASYYO010000425.1 coordinate 25,730, forward strand.
CGGAAGGCGGGCGCCAGCGGAAGCTGCTGAACGCGGAACGGCGGAGGATCCGTGGCAAAGCCGATCCGGTAGAGCTTTTGTCCATTGCCCGGGTCCGACATCACCGGCTGCAACGGAACGGAGAACGTCCTGCCGTCGCGCAGTACGCTCAGCTCCACGGGGCGCCCGCTGTCCTGCTGCAGAAACGCGAGCACGGCATCGACTGAGTGGAGCGCGATGCCATTGACCGAGAGGATCTGATCGCCTGCCTTGAGGCCGGCCTTGTCGGCGGGCATTCCGGACTCGATCTGTCTAATCCGGATCGCGTCGCTCTGCATGCGGGGAATGAACCCGATGCTCTCCAGATCGAAGTCATCTGCCTGACGAGGATTGGGAATGGGCAGCTTGAATGCGAGCGCCTGCCCCTTCCGCTCAACGGTGACGGCGACAGTCTGCCCCAGATTCAAAGCCGAGCGGATGGAGACCTGTTCCCAGGTGGGACGGGTTACGGAATCAAAACTGGCGATGAGGTCTCCGGCCTGGAAGCCGGCGTTCGCAGCGGGGGTATGATCCGCAACGAAGTCAATCACGGCCGCCTCTGAGCGGAAGGCCTCCACCTCATTGTGCATCATGTAGAAGCCGGTCATGAGCGCCAGGGCCAACAGGAAGTTAGCCACCGGCCCGGCAAGGCCGACCAAAATACGCTGCCAGCGGGGATGAGAGCTGAACTCCCCGGGATCGCCGGTGTGCTCCTCCGTCGGACTCTCCCCTGACATCTTGACATAGCCGCCAAGGGGGAGAAGGCTGATACGATAATCCGTTTCACCGTAGCGGAAGCCGAAGAGGCGCTTTCCAAAACCGATGGAAAAGACCTCCACCCGGACTCCACACAACTTCGCCACTACAAAATGGCCGAGTTCGTGGACCAGGACCATTACGCCGAGAACGGCGAACATGGAAATCGTGCTCGTTAAGAAGAAGGACATAGAAATTCGATCAATACCTCTCTCGATCTCCTGCCGGCCTGTAAAACGTGGAATCCTGCCGGGCGTGACCGGAGATCGAAATGCATATCGGCACTCGCGGCGTTGTTCCCTGTAAGCCGCCGCTCCAGGCGCAGGCGTTCGCTTGCGTGGAGCTTCCTCTCGTCAGATCTCAGAAACTGTCAAACGGTATGCCAAAACGATATGAATTGGGAAAGCCACCGCTGAGTCTTTGAATCTGTGCCGCCAAATCGCGTCTGCTTCCAGTTTAACGGAATGGTGCGGTCGCTTCGCTGGTTGGCCTCAAAAAGCGATCCTAGCCCGGGACCGGCGCGAATCCTGCCAGCACGCTGCGAGCGACCTGCCGCGCTTCCTCATCAATCTGAAGCACTTCCTCGATCGTCGCCGGATGCGTCTCCGGGGTTGCCTCCAACACTCGTTCGATTGTACGCGGTATACCGGTGAACGGAATACAGCCTTCGAGGAAGGCGTTTACCGCGATCTCGTCAGCCGCATTGAGAGCGATGCAGGCAGCCCCGCCGGCCTCCGCCGCCTGATAGGCAAGACGAAGACAGGGAAAGCGAACCAGATCGGGCGGCTCAAAGCTGAGCTGTCCCATGGAGGCGATGTCGAACCTCAGATCGGAGGGTACCCGCTCCGGATAGCTCATCGCATAAAGAATCGGCAAGCGCATGTCCGTCACAGAGATCTGGGCCAGAATGCTGCCATCGACGAACTCCACCATGGAGTGCACGGTCGACTGAGGATGAACGGTGACGCCTACCGCCGAGGGAGGGAGATCGAAGAGACGGCAGGCCTCGATAATTTCCAGTCCTTTGTTGAGAAGGGTCGCGGAATCAATGGTAATGCGGCGCCCCATCACCCAGGTAGGATGTTTGAGAGCCTGGGCTACAGTAATGTGCTCGAACTGGTCAGGCGGTAACTGACGGAAGGGACCGCCGGACGCGGTAAGCCAGATGCGCCGGATCTCCCGCCGTTCTCCACCTCGCATGCATTGATGGATCGCGTTGTGCTCTGAATCGATGGGCAGCAGAGGCACGTTGCGACGGCGCGCTTCCCGGGTGAGGATTTCGCCGGCCGCGACCATGGCCTCCTTGTTCGCCAATCCTACGGGCTTTCCAGCCAAGACCGCCGCATGCGTAGCCTGCAGGCCAGCCAGTCCAACGATCGCGGAGACGACAAAATCTACCTCGGGCAAGGTAACGGCCCGCACTGTTCCGGCAGTGCCGTGAACTACTTCGGTCGAGGTCACTCCCGCAGTCCTCAACCTCCGCGCTAGTTCGCCGGCCAGCGGCTCGGTCGCCATGGAAACCACCGAGGGACGCCAGCGCCGGCACTGCTCAAAGGCCAGATCGATGTTCGTCCCCGCGGTCAGCGAGGCCACGGCGAAGCGGTCGGGGTAACTCTCAATGACAGAAAGAGTGCTGGTTCCGATCGAACCGGTGGACCCAAGAATGCAGATGTGCTTCAACGAACGATGAGTCACCTTTGCATTATCCCTCTTCGCGAGCGGTTTGGAATCGGCTTCGGAGGCATGGCTCCGGTGGAGATCGCATCCTGAGGATCGCGGGCGGCCGTACTTCCGGACTGCGTCCGCACCCGTGCCGCCCACGAACCAGCCGAGCGCCCCCAGGCCTGAGACCCGCAGCCCCCTAATGCCTCAGAAAGGACCGCCTGGCTAACTCCAGATACCACAGCGCCGGCGCTGCCAGCAGGAGGGCATCGATCCGGTCCAGAATCCCCCCGTGCCCGGGGAGCATCGTACCGGAGTCCTTCACCCCGCTCCCGCGTTTGATGGCCGACTCCACCAGATCGCCCACCTGGGCGGCCACGTTTAACAACGCCGCGAGGAAGAGCCACCCGCTCAGGCCTCCCGGAAAGGCAAGCCGGCTGACCGCCGGCACCCTGTGCCCCAGGAGATAGAGCAGCGGCGCGATCAGCAGACTGCCCGCCATGGAAGCGATTGCGCCCTCCCACGTCTTCTTCGGGCTGATGCGCGGCGCCAGCTTACGCCGTCCGAAGGCGCGGCCGGCATACATTGCAGCCACATCTCCTGACCAGACCACGCAAAACAGAAAGACCAGCAGGGACGGGCCGCCGGTCCCTATCCAGAGCAGCGGCAACATGGTCAGCGCCAGCCCGATGTAAAGCAGGCAGAATACTGAAAAGGCGACGTCCGGCAGCACGCGTTCGAGAGGCGAATGGAAGGCGCAGAAAGTAAAGAGCGCCAGGCTGCAGACCCCGATCATGGGCAGCTCCAGGCCGGGTCTCCAGGCGACCGCGAGAAACTCCAGCGCGATCGCCAGCATGACCAACGCGCGCGGTGTCCTCGCCCCGAAGGCATCCGCCAGCGAAAGATACTCCCATGCGGCCAGCTCAGCGACGGCCCCCGCCGCCACGACCACCATCAGGAAGCTCCCTTTGAAAATGAGCAGCAGTACCAAGGGGATAAGAACCGCCGCTGTGATAACCCTCTTCATGACCTCCAGAAGAATACAGGAGTGCCGAGGGGCGCGATCGGCCCGGCAAAGCGTGAGCGGATGCGCTCAGGTCTGCAGGACGCCGGGATGAAACCTGCGGACAGTGGGGTTCAGGCTGGCGGCCTCCAGGGCCATGACCAGCGCGTCGCGTGTCTTAGCCGGGTCAAGGACAGCATCCACCCACAAGCGCGCCGCGGCGTAGCGGCAGTCGGTTTGCTGATCGTAGGCCGATTGGATCGAGCTGAGAATTCGGGCTTTCTCTTCGCCGGTTACCTGCTGGCCCCCGCGCTCCAACTGCTTGACCTTGATCTCCACCAGGGTGGAAGCGGCAGCTGCTCCGCTCATCACCGCGTACCGGGCAGTAGGCCAGGCGAAGATGAACCGAG
>DASYYO010000440.1:0-4364 GCA_035933805.1 Acidobacteriaceae bacterium
GGAGAAACCGGCCGCCCGCGCGAACCCGCCGCAACGCATCGATCAACGCCTCGTGTGGCATGCCCTTGATCATGTATCCCTGCGCTCCGGCAGCGAACGCCTGATGAATGCCTTCATCTCCGTCGTACGTGGTGAGCACCACGAAGCGAGCCTGCGGGTGTTTGCCGCGGATTGCGCCGTTGCGAGCCATTGTGGTCTCCCACCCTTGCCTGCCGCAAGGATGGGGCGCCCCTCTTCGCTGCTCTGCTCACGTTTTGGAAGAACAGAACTCAGGCCATCTCTGCTGCTCTTCTCACGAGTCAGGGAAGCACAGATGACTCGTTCAGCGAGACGAAAGGAAAAATGCATCTCTTGAAGACGATTCGATGGACATCCACCTTTCTCTTCCTTCTGTTGACGTGCTGGATGGCGATGGCAGAGCCGCGCGCGGTGGTTGTTCTCTGGCCGGCCGGCGCCCCGGGTTCGGAGGGCAAGACGGCTCCTGAAGCGGTGCGAGTCAGCCCGGAAGGCGAACACATTGTCTCCAGCGTGCATCGCCCGTCGATCACCGTCTATCTTCCGGCCGCGGAGAAGGCTACCGGAGCGGCGGTGGTGATTGCTCCAGGCGGCGGCCACCGCGAGTTGTGGATGGACCATGAAGGCTATGCGGTCGCAGAGTGGCTCAGCAGTCATGGCATTGCCGGCTTTGTGCTGAAGTATCGCCTGGCCCGCGAGGATGGATCTTCCTACACGGTCGAGGGAACGGAGCTCGAGGATATCCAGCGCGCGCTGCGGCTGGTGCGCAGCCGCGCAGCAGAATGGGGCGTGGATCCGGACCGGATCGGAGTGATGGGGTTTTCCGCAGGAGGGGAACTGGCGGCGCTGGCCGGCACGCGATACGACTCGGGAATCAGCGGCGCCGCCGATCCGGTCGATCGAGAAAGCGACAAGCCGGCGTTCCAGGCTCTGCTCTATCCGGCGATCCCGAAGGAGATGCAGCTCTCCAAAGAGTCGCCTCCCGCATTCCTTGCCTGCGGGGCAGACGATCGGCAGAACATCTCTCAAGGGCTTCCGGAGCTTTATCTTGCCATGCGGCGCGCTGGTGTTGTGGCAGAGCTCCATGTGTTCGCAGGCGTTGGGCACGGGTTCGGCATACGCGCCCGCAATACCGGAAATATCAGCACATGGCCCGCATTATTCGATGGCTGGCTCGACGCCAACGGGTTCCTGAAGCACAAATAAGCCGGTGCTCCGTGTCCGCACAGCTTCGGCTCGAAAGAGAGAAGGCGCGCTTCGTTGTCGGCCGGCGCAGCGTGAGCGAAGATAGCAAAAGGCGGATCCGGGTGGGCACCGACAGCGGCCTGTTCCAGGTCGTCTCCCGCAAGGTGAAGGGGGTAAAGAGGCCTTCTTACGCGCCGCTGGCCATTCACGCGATTTTGGAAGATCGAGAACACCGGATGCTCAGAACGGTCTTGCTGGGCAGCAGGTCCTTCCCATTCATTCTTGTCAGCACGCCGTCCTGGTAGGCAAAGAGGCATGCTCGATGGGGCCGATCCACAGAGCGCCGTCCGCGGTCTGCATCAACGTGCGCGGAAGATGATGCGCGGCAGATCTGGATCGGGACCGAGTATGGGTTGGTGCGGCTGTGCAGGACGCCGGTGCGCGCCGCCTCTTCCGGGCGGCTCCGACCCGGACAACCAGACGATCTCTTCCGATCCGGAGGGGACGATATGGGCGGTCGCATCCAACGTCTACGCCATGCGCGGCGGCATTGCGCGCCGCTATCGATTTCCCGGAGTGCAGGCGCTTCCGATACGCAATGTCTCTCGTGATCGCCCAGGGATGCTCTGGATCGGCACGGACGGCAGCGGCGCATACCGCCTGACGCCTTCGGGCGTGATCCACTATTCGGCTCCACGACGGCTGGCGAACAATTTTGTCCGCGCGCAGGCGGACGCCGTCAGTCGGGAAGAGCAAAGCTGTACAGCACGTTGCCGGCGGAGACTGCGATATATTGCCTTCCCCCGGCGGAGTAGCTCATGGGGGACGACGCCATGGCGGCTCCCGTCTGGAAGTGCCAGAGAGACTTGCCCGACCGGCCATCCAGCGCAATGAGATTTCCTTCGGCAGTGCCCACGAAGACCACCCCGCCGCGAGTGGCGAGCACACCCGCCGATAAAGAGACGCGAGAGATGGGAAACCGCCATTTAATCGTGCCTGTGGTTGTATCGATTGCCAGCACATCATATCTTCTGGACCCGGTGGAAGGGAACGGCGCACCGCCCATATACTGCCGCCCCGCCTCATACTTCACCGCGGAGCTGCGGTAGCCCATCCCGCTGTCTGCCGCGGCAACATACAGCATGGAATGAACAGGGTCGTAGGAGGGATTCTGCCAGTTGGCGCCGCCGGACAATGCAGGGAAGACGACATTGCCGGTTGGCGACGCCTCCCAGTCGGGCGTGAGAATGGGGCGTCCGTCTTTTTGAAAGCCGCGGTTCCAGGTTTGCCGGATGTAGGGCTTGGCAAAGACAAACTCTCCATTGGTCCGATCGAGCACGTAGAACATTCCGTTGCGGTTGGCCTGCAGCATCAGCTTGCGCCTGCGGCCGGCGATGGTCTGGTCGGCCAGGACGAGATCTTCATTAGCATCCCAGTCGTGGGTGTCTCCAGGCGTGAACTGATAGTGCCACTTTCGCTGGCCGGTTGCCGGATCGAGCGCGACGACCGAGCAGGTGAAGAGGTTGTCGCCTTTACGGACCGATCCGTTCAGGTCCGGGCCCGGATTGCCCACCGGCCAATAGAGAGTGTCGATCTCCGGATCATAAGCGCCGGTCATCCAGGTAGCGCCGCTGCCGTGTTTCCAGCTATCGCCGCTCCAGGTCTCATTGCCGAACTCGCCGGGACCGGGAACCGTGTTGAACCGCCACAGCCGCTTCCCGGTGGCCGCGTCGTATGCATCGATAAAGCCGCGGATGCCGAACTCGCCTCCTGCGACACCGACAATGACCTTGTCCTGGATCGCCAGCGGCGCGGCGGTGATGGTGTAGCCCTGGAGGGTATCGGCTACCTGGGTCTCCCATAGCACGCGCCCGGTTTGCGCATCGAGGGCGACGAGCGCGGCATCGAGCGTGCCGAAGAATACGCGGTTTCCCAGCACGGCAACTCCGCGATTGAAGGGATTCGACTGATACGGATTGACCGTCTTCTGCCGCCGTTCATATCTCCAGATCTGAAGTCCGCTTTTCGCGTCGATGGCGAAGACCTGCCCGGGAGATCCCGTGGTGTACATTGTGCCGTCCACCACCAGGGGTGTCGCCTCGAGCGTCGAGCTGCCGGGCATCTGCACTGACCATTGCGCCTGAAGGCGACGGACGTTGCTCACGTTGATCTGATCGAGGGCGGAGAAGTGATGACCCTGGTAGTCGCCCCAATAGGTCAGCCAGTTCTGCGGTTCCCGCTGAGCATTGCGCAGCCGTGCAAAGCTCAGGCCACCGGGCCGATCGACCTGGATGGTTTTGCTGAGATCCCGCTCCTTCAGGCTCTTGAGATAGGCAACGACATTCTGAACGTCGGCCGGGGAGAGAAGCCGGCCGTAATCGGCCGGCATCAGGGAGGCGGACTCCGAATGCTCGCCGGCAAGATTCTGCTTGTCGAAGCGGCGCAGCTTGCCGTTGAGGTCTCTGAGGATGAGGGTATAACTGTCTTCCGCAACTCTGATGCCGCGGATCGACTGGCCATTGCGCGTGGTCACGCTTACGCCGCTCGGCGGGGCAAAGCGGCGTCTTCTGGGCTGTGCGCTGCCGGGGTCCAGGATCGCATTGCGCAGATAGTCGGCGGAGCTTGTTCCAGCGGCAGAGAGGTCGGGTCCGACGATCCCGCCGCGGCCGTTTACCTCGTGGCAGGAGCCGCAGCCGGCGCTTCCCCAGAATGTCTTCTCGCCCGCCGCGGCATCGCCCGGGACAGTCTCGTTGGCCATGGCGTGATCGCCGTTGAGGCTTCGGATATAGGCGAGAATCCGCCAGACGGTATCGGTCGGCAGAGCGGAGAAGGCGGGCATCTGCGTGCCTGGAATTCCCGAGCGGACGTTCTGGAACAAGTCACTGTCTTCGCTCCCATGCCGGAAGTTCCCGGCCGCCAGTGCCGGGCCGCGGTCTCCCCGGGCCTCTCCTCCGTGGCAGGACTGGCAAGTCTGCTCGTAGAGGAGCTTGCCGGCAGCAATCGCGGCGGGATCCCCGGAGAACGGATTCCTGACCGTGTCGGGAGCATCCGCACGCTGCGCCGGCGAGGGAGCAACACAGAGAAACGCTGCTGCAACGGCGATGCACCCGCCGGTTCCTAAAATTTTACGTGCCTGTCTCCACGGGCCCCTCACGGTATGGACG
>DASYYO010000008.1:0-9302 GCA_035933805.1 Acidobacteriaceae bacterium
GCGGGAGCGCTCCGACCGGCCGATCCCTGCCGGCGCCGCGCAATCGCACTATAAACACGCTCGCTTGCCGGGGTCAGGGCTGCGCGGTTGATCCATCCCAATACAGCGGAGTGCCGCAGCATATTGAGAATAGGCGAAGCGATCCGGCTGCTGCTCTCGACCTGCTCGAATTTGAACTTGTCCGACCAGGCGATCACCGGGCGCCACACCAGTTGATCGGTGGCCACAATGATCAGAATCATCGTGACGGAGCCCCATAGCATCCCGTGCCTGTCGTCTCGGCTGGCTGCCGTCTGCAGGTAGGAGCCGAGTCCCGGGAGCCGGAAGTCGCGATCGCCCAGCACAAACATCTCGCAAGCCATCAGAAAGAACCATCCGCCGGCGACCGACACCATCGAGTTCCATATCAGGCCGATGGCAGAGTAGGGCAGCTCCAATTGCCAGAATCGCTGCCAGGCAGAAAAGCGATAGATGTTGGCTGCTTCCCGCAGCTCGCGGGGCAGGCTTTTGAGCGAAGAGTAAAAACTGAATGCCATGTTCCATACCTGACCGGTAAAGATCAGCAGGATGGCTCCCATCTCAATGCCCAGTTGCCGCCCGGGGATGAGCGAGATCATGGCCAGCATGACGGCGGGGAGAAAGCTGAGGACCGGGATCGACTGGAGGATGTCGAGGACGGCGATCAGAAAGGCTTCCAGTCGCGGGTTATACGCAGCCAGGTAGCCGTATCCGATGGCGAAAGTCAGGCTCAGGAAATAGGCGACTGCGATGCGGACCATCGAGTAGAAGGCATAAAGAGGCAACATCTTCGCCGACTGTGAGATGGCAATTGAGGCTACCGGATGCCCCATCCAATATTGGGCGATCCGCAATACGGCGTAAAACAAGGCCAGCCCGCAGGCTGCGACCGTCGCGTCCAGAAAAAAGGGCCAGGTGCGCTCGAGCACCAACGTCCGGGAGAGCGTCTGGCGGGGACTCATTCTGTACCAATCTCCTCGGCCGGTGCTCCCTCTTCCTCGGTTTCCGGCAGGATAAACCTGCGCCGGGAGGCATCAAAATTGAACAGCTCGGCATACCGGCCCCAGTTGATGGCGGTTTCCAATTGCCGCAGGGTCTCCTCTTCGCTGAACTGCTCATCCAGCATGTCCAGGAAGAACTCCTCGGGCACCGTATGGTCCGATTTTGTCTCTAGAGCGCGGGTGATCTGCCGCAGCAGAAGTACATGTTCCACGGCAGCCCGGCGGAAGAGCTCTTTTTGCACCTGAATCTCAGACTCCGCGTATTCGCGGCCCGCAGGCGTGATGACCGCATCGCCCTCTTCCACCGTCAAAAAATTCAGTAACTGTGCCGCATCGACGATCGGCAGGAGGTCGTCCACCTGGAAGGCGAGATCGTCTGCGAGCCTGTACATGTCTGCCCGGCCGGCGTAATCGATCAGCAGTTCGAGCAGGCCTGCGATCCCTCCAGGACGAGCATGGGGCAGCATCTGATAATGCATCTGCCGCTGGTCGCGTACCGCCGTGCGCTGTGGCGCTCCGGCCGGCACAACATCAGGACGGGTGAGAACCGTGTAGATATAGTCCACCAGTTGGGTAAATGCCTGACTCTTGCGATTCCTGGGATGGGCGAGTCCCACCGGAAAGTCCGTGCGCACATGGCCCGGATTACGGCCTAGCACGATGATGCGGTCGGCCAGCAGCACTGCTTCTTCGATATTGTGCGTAACGATGAAGATGGCCTGCGTGGGAATTGTCTTCTTATGCCAGAGCTCCAATAACTCGCTGCGCAGGTTCTCCGCGGTTAGAACGTCCAGAGCCGAGAAGGGTTCGTCCATGAACAGCACCTCAGGATGAACTACCAGGGCGCGGGCAAAGCCCACCCGCTGTCTCATCCCGCCGGAGAGTTCCTTTGGATAGGCGGCCTGGAAGCCGTCGAGCCCGACCGTGTCCAGAATCTGAAAACTGCGCTCCCTCTGCTGCTCGGCGGCCAGCCCGCGCGCTTTGAGGGGGGCTTCTACGTTCTCCTGTACGGTAAGCCAGGGAAACAGCGCGAAGCTCTGGAAAACAATCCCTACGTTGATCTCAACCTCTGAAATGGGCTTTTCATGCCAGAATACCTGGCCGCCCGAGGGACGGGAGAGGCCGGCCAGCATCCGCAGCAGAGTGGACTTACCTGAGCCGGACGGACCCAGCAGCGCAACGATCTCCCCAGGGAAGATCCTGAGATCGGTGGGAGCGATCACCTGGATGCGGTTTTCGCTCGGCTGCGCATAGTACTTTTCCACTTGCTGTGCGCGAATGATCGGTTCAGCCATGCTCAAAATCCAAATGGACGAGTTCAGAACAGGTTAGCTTATACGGCGGGGAGCCTTCACCTAAAGGTGGTCTCTCAGGCAAAAACTACCGTAAAAATCCGTCTCGTGTGGAATCTTTTCCGTGCAGCGGGCAGCCGGGGAGGGCGAAGCATCTCCCGTAGAAAGCGTATCATCGTAGTACAGGATGTCTTTGAGCCCTCTCTCTTGTTGCCATTTGCAGGGCTTCTGCGAGACGTTTCTCGACGGGGCGGTTGCGTGACGTGCCGCCGCCATCGGAGAAGAAGCGGGGCTGTCGGGCAGCATCGGCCAACCTCCTTCTATGAAATCCGGAGGGCGGGTTAGTTTATGGCCAAAGCTGAATCCTCTCCTAAAAAAGATTGAAAAGGAACGAATGTCGACTAATCAGGCAAAACCAAAGGTTCTGGTCGCTGACGATGAGCGGGTCATTGCGGACACGCTCGCCATCATCCTCAACCAAAGCGGCTTTGAGGCTACCGCTGTCTACAGCGGCGAAAAGGCGGTGGAAACGGCGCGCGTATTCCAGCCCGATATGGTTATCTCCGACGTGATCATGACGGATATGAATGGAATCGACGCCGCGATCAAGATTCGTATGATGCTTCCCTCGTGCAAGATCCTGCTCTTCTCCGGTCAGGCCGCCACCGCGGATCTCCTGGACCGCGCCCGGGTGCAGGGTCATGAATTCGAGATCCTCGCCAAGCCTGTCCACCCGCAGGACCTACTGGCCCGCCTTCGCAGTTGAACTGCGAAGACCACGGAATAACTCAACGCAAACCGGCTCACCACGAACGAATCGAAGACTCCGTCCGGTCTGCGCAGCTGCGGACTTTCCTTGATCCCGCGAAGTCTCAATCGAGAGATCTTCCCGGGCTGGCTGGTCCGCCGCTACCCCGACGGCTTACATCTCGCGTCTGCCCTCCATGGCTCGGGACATGGTGACTTCGTCGGCGTATTCGATGTCGCTGCCTGCCGGAACGCCAGTCGCGATCCTCGTGACCCTGACTCCGGCGCCGTGCAGGAGACCTGCGAGATAGAGCGCCGTCGCCTCCCCTTCGACCGTCGGGTTTGTGGCCAGGATGACCTCTTCCACCTCTCCCTCCCGGATCCGCGAGATGAGGCTCTCGGTCCGCAGATGCTCCGGCCCCACACCATTCAAGGGCGACAGCGTTCCGTGCAGGACGTGATAAACGCCGTTGTAGCTGCGGGTCTTCTCGATTACGGCAATATTGCCCGGCTCTTCTACGACGCACACCAGGCGCCGGCTGCGCGTCGCACTTGAGCAATAGGTGCAAGGATCCACATCGGTGATGTTGTTGCAGATGGAGCAGAGCCTCAGCCTGGCTTTCAACTCGCGCACCGCGCTAGCCAAAGCCTCCGCCTCCTCGGCGTCGGCGCGCAGAATGTGAAAGGCGAGGCGTTGTGCGCTCTTGGAGCCGATCCCAGGCAGCTTACGCAACGCCTCAATCAGCCGCGCCATCGGTTCTGCAAATTGAGACAAACGTCACTCCTCTAATTGTTGGATGGATTGGCGCAACCGGGATCGGATCTCCAGGGAAGAGAAGTCAGAGGAGCCCGGGCGGGAGATTCAATCCACCGAGCATCCCGGTCACGCTGGACTTCATCGCTTCGTCCGCGCGGCGGCCCGCCTCATTGACGGCGGCCACGATCAGGTCCTCCAGCATCTCGACGTCGGCGGCGCTCGAGCTCAGACTGAGAACTGCCGGGGCGTCGATCTTAAGCTTCAAAATCTGCTTCTGCCCATTCATCTTCACCGTTACCGCCCCGCCGCCGGAGGAGGCTTCAACCACGGTCTGGCTTAGCTTGGCCTGCACCTGCTCCTGCATTTGCCGGGCTTGCTCGATCATTTCCTGCATCTTCAAGGGATTCACAGTGCGCTCCGCTTCATCGGTTGTGCCGGGATACCTCCGGCGAATTCTCTCTGAGATCCACCACGCTGCGTACCTCCGCCCGAAAGATCTCCTGGGCCTGCCGCACCAGGGGGTTTTCGAGCGCCAGAGCCTGGATGCTTCCGCTGATCGGCGGCCGCGGTGCTCCTGAGGTGTTTCCGGAGCCTTCTCCCGGAATCACGGTCATCTTCTGCTTCACGCCAATCCCCGAAAGGGCCTCACGGACGATCTTCCATGCCTCGGCGTTCATCGTCAGGCCGAGCATTGTCTTTTTAATGCCCACCTCAGCCTGGAGGGATCCATCGTCCTGGACGCTCCAGCGCCCGGCGGAGAGCAGAGCCGCCGCGGTGTTGTGCCCGCTGCCGTCGAGCGCGGACGCAACTGCCTCGCGCGCTCGATCGAGATCGATCGAGTCCGATGGAAGCGAGCGCGGCGAGATCTCATCCGGTGTGGAAGCCGGCGCCGGATCCCTTTCCACTTCGCGAACCTCCACCGGGAGAATCGCCAATGGGTCTGGCATGGATGGCAGTTCGTTCGATTCAACCGCCGCCGTCGATCTTTCGGCAACCGCCGCCGCAGCCACAACCGGAGCGGCGAGCTGCGAAACGTCTGCCTCCTCTGTAGAGGAGCGCTCGATCGAAGCACTCGACGTCACCAGTGAGGGGCGTGGCAGTTCATCGGCTCGCGGGGAAATCAGCGCGGCCGGCCCGGCGCCGGTCACAGTCCTGGAGTTGCTGCCGCCGCTCGCGGCCGGGCTGGCCTTCGATCCCGTCCCGGAGCCAGATGCAGCCCTCGGCGGGGGCTGGCGCGGAGGGGCAGGCGCTGGACCAGGAGATCCGGGCAGGCTGCTGAGAAGCTGCTCCAGAGGAATCAATCGCTGCAAATGGACCAGCTTCATGAGGCCGAGTTCCAGGTGGAAGCGCTGCTCCTGGCGGTAGTTCAACTCGTCGAAGGTTCGCAGCATCACCTGCAGAAAGCGGGTTAGATCCTCTTCGGAGAACAATGCCGCGGAGCGTGCCGCGCGCGCGCGTTCGTCGATTGAAATCTGCAACAGGTCCGTGGACTCGCCGCCCAGCTTCGCCATGAGCGCATTGCGCAGGTAGCGAACCATCTGCCGCGCCAACTGCGAAGGGCTGTTCCCGGCGTCGATCAGGCGATTGATCTGTTCGATCACTGCGGCGCTTTGGTTGCCGTGGACGTCTGTGAGCATCTGCTCGAAGACAGGGTTGGGCACGGTCCCCATCAGCTCACGGATCTGATCTTCCTTGAGCATGGCCTTGCCCTCGACCAACGCCGCGCTGGCGATTGCCTGATCCATGATGGAGAGCGCATCGCGCATCGACCCGTCTCCGGCTTCCGCCAGAAGCGCCAGGGCATTTTCCTCCGCAAGAACGACCTCGGTCTCGACAATCTGGCGAAGCTGCCCCAGGATGTTGTCGAACTTGACGGCATGAAAGCTGAAATGCTGGCAGCGTGATCGAATGGTTTGCGGGATGTCTTCCGGCTGTGTCGTCGCCATCATGAAGACGATATGGTCAGGCGGTTCTTCCAGAGTCTTCAGCAGGGCATTGAAGGCCGCGTCCGTGATCTGGTGCGCTTCGTCAAGCAGGATGATCTTGTAGCGATCGCGCGCCGGGCTATACCGGGCCGCATCCCGCAGCTCGCGGATCTCGTCGATGCCACGATTGGTTGCGGCATCGATCTCCAGCATATCGACGGAATTGCCCGCGCGGATCTCCTCGCAGGAGACACAAACTCCGCAAGGCTCTGGAGAGGGGCGCCCCGGAGTTCCGGCCGCCGTTCTGCAGTTCAAGGCCATGGCCAGGATTCGGGCGATGGTCGTCTTTCCTATGCCGCGATGGCCGCTGAAGATGTATCCATGGGCGATGCGCCCCTGTGCGAGTGCGTTCAGCAGCGTTCGGGTGACGTGTTCCTGTCCAGCGACGTCGGAAAAGCGCTGCGGGCGGTATTTGCGGGCGAGAACCTGATAAGCCATGAAGGAAGCCGGCGGCGGGCTGAATTCGAGTCAAGGATTCACGCTGCCGAACTTTGATTGTAGACCGAGTGCAGATCCCGCGGAGGGAGCCCTTGCGCCGGGGCCTTTCGATCAGCGAATCGCGGTTTTCCGGCCTTCGTGCGAATCCATCCTGCGTCCGCGATCAGCGGCGTTTCCCGGCCGGCTTTTTCAATGCATTGCCGGCGGTTCCACCTGTCTTTCGCCGCAGGCGGCTTGGCGCGGCGACGGACTTTTTTCCTTCAACCCGCTTCCGCTCAGGCTGCTCTTTGGCCAGCCGAGCTTTTTGCTGCCGTCTCCTGCGAGCCTGCACAGCCCTCTTGCGCCGCTGGATCTCCTCTGGGGAATACATCGTCTTGCGGCAGTTCTTCGCTCCGCAATTGCACCGCGCCTCGTCCTCATCTCCGTCGTATAGGTTGTAGTCGTAGGTCAGCTCTTCGCCCGGCGCGATCTTCCGGATCGCGATGATCCAGATCTTGCCGTCCCGCTCGTCCGTCTCACAGTTGGGATCGCAGGAGTGATTGATAAACATAGCGGTACCATGGCCATCGATCACCGTAGAGCCGTCCGCCACGCCAAACAGATAGGTGAACGGTGAGTTCTCATAGAGGGCGTCGGCCGCCTCCTTTGAAATGCGCGGTCCCGTATACTCCACCACTTGCGCGCCTTTCGCGATAGGAGAGGTTGTGTAGCAGCCTGCGGCGTGAATCGAAGAAGAACGAATGATGAGACCCATGATCGGGCTGAGTATATAGCAATCCCGTGCCTCCAGTGCATCCCCAGGACGCCGGAGTAAGGTGCATCCCAGGACACCCGGCTGCGTCTAAAATTAAGAAGGGGTGCTATGCGGAGATTGCTGTTTGCTGCCGCCCTGGTCTGGGCGGCTCTTTGGTTGGCGGATGGAGCGCCTGCCTCGGCCTGGCAGCAGGGCGACGGAGCGAACCAACAGGTACCGGACGCTCCCCAGCCGCAAAAGCCCGCGAAGGACCGCTCGTCCTCCAAATCTGCCTCGCCTGGGGCGGACTCTTCCTCCGGCGCCCAGCCGTCCTCCAGCCAGCATCCGTCCGATGCAAAGCCGGATGCTTCCGGGCAGCAGCCCTCAGCGGGGCAGGAGAACCCGTTCCCGGAGGATGTGTCCCGGAGCGCTGCCAGCTCCGGGGAGAACCCGCCGGACAAGACGCCTCCCGACAAAAAGCCTGCGGACGGCGCGACAGGCTCCCCCAAAGGTTCGGCCGGCGACGCCAATCCCTTTCCCGAGGATGTTTCGCGCAAAGCCGCCCAGGCGGCAGGCGATGGCTCGGCCGAGTCTTCCCCCGCCAAGTCTGAGGCCCCCGCCGATTCCAGTTCCAGCCAGGATTCCGGTTTGACCGGCGGTCTGCACCTCGACCCGATAGGGAAATCCACGGATCAAGCCGCGCCTCTCGATCCACCCCGCTCCAAGCAGGATACCCAGGTAGGAGACTTTTACCTTGGCCAGGGAAATTGGCAGGGAGCGTACCTTCGTTACCAGGACGCCATCAAGTCGGATCCAGGCAATCTCAACGCCGTCTTCGGCATGGCAGAGGCCGCCCGCCAGCTCGGGAAATTTAACGAAGCTACCCGTAACTATGCGATGTATCTGGCAGTTAGCCCCGACGGACCGAAGGCCAAGCGGGCGCTCAAGGCGCTCAAGGAAATGCCCTCCAAACGGTAGCGCGGGCGGTAGGGAAGGCTCCTCTCCAGAGCTTCTGCCCTATTGAAGGAATTGGGAATTCGTCGGTCTGGGGAACATCCTTTCCAGTACTCTTGCTATGTTGACTCATTAGTCAATAACGGATCACAGACCCAGGGGGAATCTCTCTCCCGCCTTCCCAAAAGGCGCTATTCCTCTTTTCGCCTCTTCGGCTTTATGATTCCGTTTGTATCTACGCAGTCGATGTTACAAATTCCGGTCTTTGACGAACGATGAGCGGATCTCCGGATCGCCACCGGGGCGAGTGAGGCTGTTGAAGTCTCTACCCAGGAAAGCGGCATTCTGCTGATCCTGGCGCTGCAGGGCACTCAGGAATCCATTCTTGAGAGGGTTTAGCGGATGCATGCTGTGCTGGAAGATATTGCCTCTCGATTCTCACGCGAGTTGGCCGGGCTGGATGAGGGCACCGCACAGAGACATCCGCGGGACCTTAACTATATTTGGAGCATCCAGCAGGTGACCGAGCATCTGGTGCTGAGCTACCGTCTTACTGCGCAGGTTCTCGAGGACCGGCTGCGGAAAGGGCACAGCCCGCGGAAACGGCGGTCTACCCTTCTGCAGAGGGTTCTGCGGTTGATGGTGTTGAGCTTCGGGTATCTTCCCCGCGGAGTGCCGGCCTGTCCTGGAACAGAGCCGGTTTCCGGCCTCTTTCCCGAGATGGATGGCGAATGCCTGGCGAGGCAGCTCCAGACTGAGCTGAGAGCGATGGATGAGCTGCTCGACCGTTGCCGCCAGCAGTTCGGCATGGAACCCGTCGCCGATCACCCGGTCTTTGGAACCATGCGTGTCGATCAATGGCGTCGTTACCACGTGCTGCACGGATTGCATCACCTGGAGCAGTTGCGGCGGGTGCGCGAGCAGACCGCTCCGCAGGCTGTGGCGAGCAGGGCGTTCAAAGGGATTTTAACGAAAGAACTGCAGATACCAGCTCACCGTCCGCTCGCCTAAAAAGATGCTGTAGAGGCCGGCAACGCTCAGGAATGAGCCGAAGGGGATGGCCATCTGTGCGGCTCGCATCCCGGGCTCTCCGCGTCTGCTTCCAATGAGCGCCAAGCCGTAGGCGGCGCCGCAGACGGCAGCCAGGAGGAAGACAAGCATGGTTTGCGGCAGTCCCAGCCACGCCGCCAGCAGCGCCAGCAGCTTGATATCCCCCATCCCCATTCCGGGCCGTCTCCGCAGGCGCCAATAGGTCCACGCGACCAGCAGCAGGATACCCGCAGCGACCCCCGCATCGAGCAGCGCGCCCCCCGCGGCGCGCAAGCCAGCCCCGGCAGTGCTCCCGATCGCGGCAATCGACCCTCTTATCAGAACTCC
>DASYYO010000024.1:0-8963 GCA_035933805.1 Acidobacteriaceae bacterium
TCTCAATCCGAATGTCATGCGCGACGGCATGCACGACTGGGTTCTGGCGAATGAGAAAATGGCCAGGGTGCTGGCCGCCAAGGGCTATCACTACCAGTTCGTCTTTGCGAAGAACGCCGGTCACGTGGACCGCGCCGTAAAACAACAGACCCTGCCCGAAGCTTTGGAGTATCTATGGCAGGGGTACCGGTGAGTTTGAGCCGCCTTGGTGCGGATTCAAACCCCGGGCCGGCAGCCTGAGCCGTCCTGGTTCGCGTCGAGGCGTGCTCCGTCTTCGGGCTGCGATTATGCTCCGCTGATTGCAGCCCGGCGGGCGAGCCGGCCGGCGGCCATCGAGGCCCCCGCCTTCATCGCCGCAACCATGTTGCGGGCGTCGGCCAGGTTTTTGCCGGCGATGTCGAAGGCTGTTCCGTGATCCACGGATGTGCGGATGATGGGAATGCCGAGCGAGATGTTGACGGTCTCCTCAAAGTTGATCAGCTTCATCGGAATGTGGCCCTGGTCGTGATACATGGCCACGATGAGGTCGTAGGCGCCGCGCGCTCCTTTGAGGAAGACCGTGTCGGGCGCCACCGGGCCCTCGCAGAGCATGCCGGCGCTCCTCGCCTGCTCCACCGCGGGCCGGATCACATCCGCATCTTCCGATCCAAAGAGACGGTTCTCTCCGGCATGGGGATTCAGGCCGCACACCGCGATGCGGGGACGCTCCTTGCCCATAAGCTGCATGGCTTCAAAGCCGAGTTCGATCGTCCGGAAGATGCGGTCCTGCTTCAGTTCTACGGCCTTGCGCAGCGGAATGTGCGTGCTGACGTGGACCACGGAGAGCCGCTCATTCCAGAGCAGCATGCGGGACTCCTTTGCGCCGCAGAGCTCCGCGATGTACTCGGTATGGCCGGAGAAGTGCTCCCCGGCGAGGGTCACGGCCTCTTTGTTCAGGGGCGCGGTCACCATGGCGTCGGCCTGCCGGGCGAGGCACATCTCGGTCGCGATGCGGACATAGTTCATGGCGGCTCGGCCGTATTCGGCGCGCAAGGCCCCCGGTTGCACGGGGCCCTCGGCCAGGAGCCCGGGATCGACGATCTCCAGGCCGTCCAGGATATCCGGCGGCAAGCCGCACTGCGCCGCAGCAGCGGCCAGGGCGGCCCGGTCCCCAATGATCTTCCAACCGGCCAGCGCGCGAACCTCGGGAGCGCGCAGCGCCTTCAAAACAACCTCGGGCCCTACGCCCGCGGGATCTCCAATCGTAACCGCCAATGTAGGCTTCATCGAATCTTGTCCTTTTGAGCCTTCGCGCCGCGGCGACGGCTCTATTTTGCTGCCGGCACTCGTAGAATCTCGATGCATCGCGAGAGGGCATCCGGCGCGCCGAATGCTCCGGATTTAGTGACCAGGAGGAGGCCGTCGGCGGCTCCTCCATGAATCTCGCCCTCAGGAAGTCCCGGAAGAATCTCGGAGCGGCAGCAGATCGTCTTTGCCCCCAGTGCATCGAGGACATGCATGGCGGTGTCCCCGCCGGTCAGTAGAAGAGCGCCGCACAGGTCGATTCGAAGCGTCTCGGCGAACTCCCGCAGGACAGCAGCGTCGAGGTGAGATCGTTCGAGCAGCAGAACGACATTCCGTCCCTGGGCGAGCGCCGCGTTTGCATGGCGGTAGCCTTCAGGACCGGCTTTGGTGAACAGGGCATGCTTCTCTGTCTCCACATGCTTCAGCTGACTGAGGGTCGCTCCGTGGTCTGAGCCGGCGCAGAGCAGCACAGGTCTTCGCACTCCCGCAAGGGGAGCGGCTGCCCGGCCGGCGGAGTCGAGCGTGGAGGCAATCGCCTTGGTCAACCCTCCAGAGCCCGCCAGCAGAATACCGCCGATCTCTGCGGCAGCTTCCGCCACCAGCCGCAGGTCACGCTCGCTCTCCGTATCGGGAATCAGGATATCCAGCCGCTCTTCGGCTGCGCGGGCGATGGCATCCCTCCAGCCGAGTCGCGCGTCCTGCCCGGGAGGAGCGGGGACTATCGCGTACTGCAGGCCCGGCAGATGCTCCCCGATGGGGATGGGCGGACCGCCTCCCTCGACAAAGATATTGCCGCTGCGGACGGTGCGGCCCAGGGCCGGGAAGGCGGGGGCCAGCAGAGTGATCCGGGGTTGAAGAACGGCGCGCGCAGCCTCAATCTCCGCGGCGACATTGCCGCGCATGGTCGAGTCAATCTTCTTGACGATGGCGCCGGCGCCCAGCGCGCGGGCGCTCTCGCAGGCGAAGCTGACCCGATCCGCGGCTTCGGCGCTGCTGCTGCACCTGGTGTCGGTGTTGATGGCCCACGCCTCCCAGCCCGGCGGAGGCTGATCGTCGTAGTGCAAGCCGATGTAGGTCGTCAGACCGGAGGCCGCAAAAGGAACGGCGGCGTCGCATGCACCGGTCAGATCGTCGGCGATGATCACGATGCCGTGTTTTCTCGGGGCGGACGAGGTCACTCTTGGAGCAGTCTAGAGCATTTTGCGCGCGCATGCGGGCGCTCCGCACAAGCGGCTCTCGCCGGTCTTCCGTACCCGCCCCTGCGCCGGGCGCTTTGCCGAAGGCTTTCCGGCCCTTTACCATCTCCTGGGTGGATGCAGAGCAAGCACTCTGCCGCAGCCGGCGTTGCACGCCGGAGATTTCAACGAAGAAGGAAATGCCCAGGATGGAATATCGGACTCTCCCGCATACCGGCCTCCGCGTCTCGCGACTGTGCTTCGGCACCATGACTTTCGGCAAACCCGCCGACCAGGCCGCAGGGACGCGAATGGTCGATATGTGCATCGATGCAGGCATCAACTTCTTCGATACCGCCAACGCGTACCAGCGTGGAGTTGCGGAAGAGATGCTCGGGCGGGCGCTCGAGGGCAAACGGGAGCGAAACATCGTCGCTACCAAGGTCTTTGCGCGCATGGGAGACGGCCCCGAGGATGCGGGGCTTTCCCGAGGCGCCATCGTCAAGGCCATTGAGATGAGTCTCAAGCGGCTCCGGACGGACTATGTCGATATTTATTATCTGCATCAGCCGGACTACAAAGTGCCGGTCGAGGAATCGCTGGAGGCGATGGACGCGCTGGTGCGCGCCGGCAAGGTGCGATATCCGGCGCATTCGAACTTCAGCTCATGGCAGGCCACGGAGATCCTATGGATTGCAGAGAAGCGCGGCTGGGCTGCTCCGTTCCTCTCACAATCGATGTACAACCTGCTGGCGCGGGGACTGGAGCAGGAGTTTCTGCCGATGGCCGCGCGCTTTGGAACTGCCACGATCGCCTACAATCCCCTCGCCGGCGGCCTGCTGACGGGGAAATACGACGCAGCGGCGGATATACCCGGAGGCACACGGTTCGACGGAAACAAAATGTATCAGGACCGGTACTGGCACGCGGAGGATTTTGAAGCGGTTCGGGAACTGCGGGAAGTTGCGCGGGAGGCCGGCCGTTCCATCGTGAGCCTGGCGCTCACATGGATGCTGCATCACACTCCGATCGATGCCGTTATCCTGGGCGCCTCGCGTGAGGAGCAACTGGCGGAAAATCTGCAGGCCTCCGCGGCCGGTCCGCTCACTCCGCAGGTGCTGGCTGCATGCGATGCGGTCTGGGCCACGCTGCGCGGCCACGCCCCGGTTTACAACCGCTGAATGGGGCGGATCGCCGGCAAGCAGAGGATTGACTGGTCCGGTACAAACCGGGAGACCGCCGGATCCAACCATGGAGATTCCTCGCAATTTGCAGACGCCCCCTTGAGGCCGCTCTGCCTGTTTCTTTTGATCTGCAGATACAATGAGAGATTAGAAAAAGGACAAAGGATTCATGCGCGGAACCCACAGCCCCTTTCTTGTCGCCCGTGGCCTGTTCGGTCTGGCAGTTGTCTGCCTGCTCAACCTCAGCGCGGCGCCGGCCCATGCCCAGTTTTCCGGAGCCGAGCCAACGACCGCCGTCCACGATCCGGCGGCGCTCAAGCCCCCGCCGGGAGCGCGGGTGGCCATCGTCGAATTTGAAGACATGGAGTGCCCGGACTGCGCTCGCGCCAACCCGTTGCTCAAGGCCGCGGCCGCTCAATACCATATCCCCTGGGTACGTCATGATTTCCCGCTGCCGTTCCACGCCTGGAGCTTCGATGCTGCTGTGGATGCGCGCTGGTTTGACACCAAATCGAAGAAGCTGGGGGATGATTTCCGCGATGCGGTCTTTGCCAACCAGGAAGCCATCGACGCCGCGGCCCAATCTTCTCCTGAGAGTTCGAGCGGCCCGACGGCGCAGGCCTCTGCCGCCATTCATGCCTTTGCCCAGAATTTCGCCCAGCAGCACGGCGTCGCCTTTCCCTTTGTGGTGGATCCACAGAAGAAACTGGCCGCTCTCGTCCAGCAGGATCTCGATCTAGGCAAGCGTGTGGGGATCGAGCATACCCCGACGATCTGGGTGGTCACCAACCAAAAGAGCGGCGTTCCTTTCGTTGAGGTGGTCGATCGGGACCGGTTGTACGACATCATTGACCGTGCCCTGGCAGAGACGAAGAACGAGGCTCCTGCCCCCCGCCATAACGGCGCTCCATAGGAACTTCGCAGGAGAGTCTTCTCCAGCGCTAAGTTTTTTGCCCTTTTCCGCTCAAGGGCGGTATAACTCCTGTGCAGCTAAATCGCCCGGTCTCTTGAAGCTATGGAGTCGGCCCCGAACACTTTGCCTTCAGGAGACGAGCCAAAAGAGGAGTTCCCATGTCCATCATCGCGTGGATCATCCTGGGTCTCGTGGCAGGATTCATCGGCAGCAAAATCGTGAATAAGTCTGGCGAGGGTCTGATCCTGGACCTGATCCTGGGCATCGTCGGGGCAGTCGTCGGCGGATTTATCTTCCGCACCTTTGGAGCCTCCGGAGTTACCGGTCTCAACTTGTATAGCCTCATCGTGGCGGTCATCGGGTCGATTGTTTTCCTGTTGATCTATCACGCGCTCTTCCGTCGCGGGAAGGCGTAAAACTACCGTCGCCGCCGGCACGGCCGGTCCCGGAAGCAGCCGTTGCGCTGGAATTGTGCATCTTCCGTTGTGGGCCGGGGGTACGCGCAGAGCCCCACCCCGGTGGCCGGGGAGTGCTATAGAATCTTTATGCGCGGACACAGCCGGCGTTGGATCTCCATGCCCTAAGCGGGCGCCGCTCAGAGCGGGCTTGGCGATCCTCAGGGCTCGGTCCGTTATGAAAACTCTCCGGCGGGGAGATGCGGCAGGCTCCTGGACGCACGTTCCGAAGCGGCAAGAGGGCTTTCTGAACGCGCAAAGAGGGGCTGCCAGAACATGGTAACGAGCGTACGAGCTGGATGGGGAACACGGCTGGCGAAGGCCTGCGCCATCGTGCTGTCGTTTGTGCTGGTCTTTGGATCGCCGGCAACCAGCGGGGCTTATGCCGTGCTTGCGCATGAGGCGATCATCGACAGCGCCTGGGATGGGAACATACGCCCCTTGCTGGTGCGGCGTTTTCCTGGTGCTACCCCCGAGCAGCTCAAAGAGGCGCATGGCTATGCCTATGGCGGCGCCATTATCCAGGACATGGGGTATTACCCGCACGGAAGCTTCTTTTTCAGCGACTTGACTCACTACGTGCGCAGCGGGGACTTCGTGGTTGCTCTGTTGCGCGACGCTACCGACCTTAACGGGTATGCTTTTGCGCTTGGCGCACTGGCGCACTATGCTGCGGACAACGAAGGCCATCCCATCGGAACCAACCGCGCGGTCCCGATTCTCTATCCCAAGCTCCAGAAAAAGTACGGGGACGTGGTCACCTACGAGCAGGATCCGTTGGCCCATGTAAAAACGGAGTTCGGTTTCGATGTCCTTGAGGTAGCTCAAGGAAGATACGCCCCCAACAGCTATCACGATTTCATCGGCTTTGCAGTCGCGAAGCCGCTTCTGGATCAGGCTTTTCAGGAGACCTACGGCCTGGAGCTGAAGACCATCCTCCCCAGGGAAGACGAGGCGCTTGGTTCTTACCGCCACGGCGTCAGCCAGATTATTCCGAAAGCTACGCGGATTGCCTGGACGCTGAAGAAGAAAGACATTCTGCGGGACCAGCCCAGCATGACCAAGCGCAAATTCCTGTATAACCTGTCCCGTGCCAGCTATGAGAAAACCTGGGGAAAGTCCTATCGGCAGCCGACCGCGGGGGAGAAGTTCCTGGCGTTTTTGATCCGGATCATCCCCAAGATCGGTCCGCTCAAAGTCCTTCAGCTGCGAACGCCCACGCCGCAGACCGAGCATATGTTCGAGGCGAGCTTCAACGCAGGTCTCTCGCGCTACCGCAGGCTGCTGGCCCAGGCCGCTGACGGCCTGCCGGTTCTTCCCAATGACAATTTCGACACGGGTACGCTGACCGGCCCGGGAGAATACCGGTTGGACGATGAGGCGCAGGCCAAACTGCTTCACCAGCTTGCCAAGCAGAACTTTCGCGGCACGTCGCGGCAGATGCGGACCGAGCTCCTGGAGTTCTTCAATCACCCGGACGCGCCCTACGCGACCAAACGGCGGTCCAGGGCTTGGGCAGAGGTTCAGGCGGACCTTCAGCAGTTGAGGATGACGCCTCCTCCCGACATCGCGCAGGATGCGGCCGGCGCCGGCCTGCCAAGCGGGAACTTCGAACCGGGTAGCCTGAGCCAAAACAATCCAGAAGCGGCCGAGAGAGCGATTCCCTGAGACTACAACTCGATGTTGACCAGTTCCGGGCGGGGTTCGCCGGGGGTGGTCTGCCGCGTCTGGGGCGAGCGCCAGTGGTCGATGTAGGAGATCTGGTGAACGCAGGAGACGGTGCAATTGGGTGCGCAGGTCTTCTCCGTGAGGTACTCGCGGTCCAGATGAGCCTGGGAATACTCGGCCAGCGGGATGGCCGGCCAGCCGCGCTGCTGCGAGCAGTAGTGCACCAGCCCTTCTTCGCAGACGTAGATGTAGCGCGAGCCGGCGCGGCAGCGCCATGTGTTAGGCTCCGCGTTGGCAATCGCTTCCTGAAATCTGTTGAAGCGGGAGTAATTCCTCTTCTTCATCCCGGCCATCTGGTAGTAAACCCGCCGCTCTTCGTCTTTGAGCGGCTTGAGCTGGCCTTCCCCGTCGTGGATGATACCGATCGTTGAGGTAAAGCCCAGCTCAATTGCCCGTCTGCCGACCTGCAGGGCATCCTGCGGGTTCTTGATGCCGCCACCCACGACAGAGTTGATGTTGACGTGGAACTCGGCATATTCAGCCAGGAATTCCAGCTTCTTGTCCAGGACCTTCAAACTCTTTTTGGAGATCTCGTCCGGGTTCACGTTGTCGATGGAGATCTGCATGTGGTCGAGACCGGCGCGGTTCAACCGCTCGATGCGCTCCGGCATCAACACGTATCCGTTGGTGATGAGGCCCGCCAGCCGTCCGTGATAGCGGATGCGGCGGATGATCTCATCGAGATCGGGATGAGTGAAGGGCTCGCCGCCGGAGATGGTGATGATGCTGGTGCCCAGCCTCGCCAGATGGTCGATTCTGCGCAGCATCTCCTCCAGCGGCACCGGCTCAGAGACTTTGTCGTACTCATTGCAGTAAGCACAGGAGAGATTGCAGAACCGCATGGGGACGATCTGCGCCATGACGACATGACGGGTGGATTTCAAGGCGTGCCCCACAATGGATATCTCACGGAGCTTGCGCTGTGCGGCCTTTACCCTGCCGCGCCAAGTATGCCTTCGTGCACGCATCTCTTCATTGAATCACAGCGCCGCCGAAAGGGGCGAGTTTCTCGAAAGGAACGGCTCCAAGAGAGGCTGAGCGGTCGTTCCGGATGCCTGAGCGGGGGAGAGTGAGCGCTTCAGCCACCCTTTTTAGGCTGGCCGGCCGACATGGTAAGCGTCTGCTGCTGCTTGTCACGCATGATGGTCACAAGGACGAGCTTGCCGCGATTGTTGCGAATGGCTTTGAACCAATCGTCGCGGCTTACCATGGCAGTGGAATTGACCTTGAGGATGACATCGCCGGCACGCAGGCCAGAACGCGCCGCCGGGCTCTGGCTGTCGACATTCTCAACCAGCAGGCCGGTGCCGCTGGTGACGCCAAAGTAGTCTGCCAGCTGCGTGCGGACAGGATTGACGTCAGCGCCAACGTAGAGAGAGCCGGAGATCAAGGTCCCGAGAAAATGAGAGCCCCCGGACGAACTGGAGCCGAGGAAGCTCTGCCCTCCGCTGAGGCGAGGCACATTCTGCTGCGTGGCGGGAGGCTGGGCCGCAGCCTCCGTCTCTCCAGCCGGGCTCTCCACACTGAAGTGCCGCGACCAGGCCTGCTGTTCCAGAAGAACCCGATCGGCAAGCTGCACGGTCAGGTTCATCGAGTACCCCTCCCGCGAGATGACGAAGTTCACCGTATGGCCGGCCGACTCCTTGCGCAGCATACGCCGCAGCTGGTCGCTGTTCTCAACCTTCTCCCCGTTCATCTGCAAGATCACATCGTGAACCTTGAGCCCTGCCTTCGCGGCTGGGGCGTCGTGATCGACGGCGACGACCTCGGCTCCACGCTCGTGCTTCCCCTCGGCCGCCTTGGCATCCTCCCTGGTGTCTCGGAGATCGACTCCCAGATATCCTTGCGAGCTATGCAGCAGAAAATGCGGGGTGAAGATCTGGAAGAACTCCAGCGGGCCGCCGGATGCGTGCGCGCCTGGAACGGCTAACGCACATCCAAGAATTGTGATCAGAGGCCCCGCATTGGCAAAGCGCTTCATTCGGAATCCCCTGGACATTCCCTGGACTCGTGAACAGACTTCTGGAGGAACTGCTGAACGAATCAGCCGATGGCTCAACGCGCGGAACGGGCTTGAGATGCGCACTATTGAATCTCAGGCATCTGGTCCAGAACCTCGCGCGAGACCGTGCGAATATGCGGATTGTTATCCTCCGACGCTACAGTATGCAATACTTCGCGCACACTGCTATCGGCCTGGACGGGTTGCAGCAGTTCAATAGCC
>DASYYO010000069.1:0-21189 GCA_035933805.1 Acidobacteriaceae bacterium
TCATGATGGAGCCCGCGCCGCCGGCGTACCATTCGGCGAGAGAGGTTTCGCCGAGCGCCTCCGCCATGCACTGGGTTGCGTAGAGCCCGGCGACATACCATGCCTGCGTATAGCTGTTGTGCTCGAGCCCGGCAGACTCCTCCTCCCAGATGCTGAAGTCCGCCTGGCCAAAGCCGTTGGGTTGAATGTTGCTGAGGATCCAGTCGGAGGCCCGCTTCACATTCGGCCATAGATCGCTCAGGAAGCGCGCATCGGCGGTGAGCGCATAGTGCCGGTAGGCTCCATAAAGGAATGCGCCGATGGAGTCGTACTCCGGTTCGACAAAGGGCACGTAGCTGCCGTCCCACATGTTGTAGGTAGTCTTCCAGGTTCCATCGCTTCCCTGGCAGCCGGCGAGCCAGCGGAGGTGGCTCTCGGCTTCGGCATGGTGGCCGGTGGCATCAAGCGCGATCGCGGTGATCGCGCTGTCGCGCACCCAGTCCTTGTATCCGTAGGCGAAGGGATTGGTGGTGGCGGAGAATGCACCGGAGACGGGGTTTTGCACGTTCTTGATCAGGATCAGGGCCCGATCGAACATCAGGTTGATCCCGTCGTCGTCAAAGTGCACCCGCCGGCCCTGATTTCCATTCGCCAGCCAGGCGTTCCAGGCCGCGGCCGTAGCGCTGAACCAATTGTCCCCGGACGAGCCGCGGGCGGCGGCAATCGCTGCATTGGCGTCGGCCTGCGTCTCGCAGACGCCAAGATAGAAGTAGACATTCTGAGTCTCCCCGGCAGCTACGGTCAGGCGCTTGTTGAAGGCGAGGTCGACATTGGCAGCGGTCAGATCCCCATTGTTCTTGAGTGTGCCGTTGGCGTCGAAGCTGCACCAGCCGCAGACCGCGGGGCTGGACGTCGAGGTGTCCGCGTCGTTCCCCGCCTGATATCCGTCCACGGCCTGCAGCGCTCCGAGGATCACGAAGAGCTGTCCTGAGGCTGTCATATCCGCGATCAAGGCATTGTTGGCCGCGTCGTACCATGCGTGCACGTTTTTGCCCGGATCGAGGTTGTTGAGATGGACCTGGTCGAGGATGTTGAAGGTGATGGCGCCGGAGGTGGGATTCTTCAACGTGTAGCGCACGACAAAGAACGGTCGATTGGGAGGTCCGGCGTAGCTGCGGGAGATCTGCAGGCGGGGCTGCACCGCCGCATCATGGTAAGTCAGGTAATTCGTCACCAGGATGCCGGCGCCGGCCGCGTCGCTCTCAAACCATCCCTCGGCGTCGAAGCTGTCGACCTTGGTGTAGCTGACGCTGGCGCCGGCGCTCTCGTCGCGGAAGAAGCCGGTGTAATCGACAATCTGGTTGACGCCGCGGCGCGCCAGAGATCCGCGCAGGAAGTGAAGTTCGTTCAGGCACGGGCCGATCCTGGCGGAGTCGGTCTGGGTAAGCTTGCCTGCCCTCCAGATTCCCACCATGTCCTGCCAGTTCGAAAGGTAGAGGGCCCGGGCGGATGTTTGCGAAGGCTGCGTGGGATTCATCGTTCACCCCTCGTGGGAAGAGGCTGGATTTGACACCCTGACCGAGGCCGGCAGACGGGCCCGATGGAACGATCCGTATCCGATGCTTAGGATTGCACGTAAAAGACGATGTAATTGACCCGCAGAATGATCCCGTTGGCTCCACGGACCGCGAGATTGCCGACGACTTCGAGGTCCGCGGTTCCGCTGCCCCGGTCCAGATTCACAAAGGCCGGAACGGAGGCGCTATCGACCGCCCACAGCGCATCGGTTACCGGACCGTCGAATGCGAAGCTCGCAAGCGACATGACGCAGCTCGCGATTGGCGATACTCCCGTTCCAAGGTTGACGCGGCCGACCGTGAAGGTCAACGTGTCCCGGACCACGTCTCCTGCGCCACTGCCCTTGAAGACGCACTCGACGACGCCGCTGAGGATCGTGAGACCGCCGGAAGCCAGGTTCGGAGGGAAGCTCTGGTTGGGAAGGACGGCAAGGACGGAAATAGCCATAATTCCTCCGGGTGCCTATTCTATGCTGGAGACAAGCGATCCAGAGCATGCTTTCGCTTACCAGCTTCGCATTGTGGAGTTCGTGCGCAAGAGGGATCGCTAGAGCGGATTTCCTTTTGCTATGCCCCAGCGGGTTCTGAGAAGTGCGGCTTTTCTTGATGAAAACCCGCATCCAGGGCAGCGGCTCCGGGCTACACCTATAGGAAATCCGCGCTGACCGGAAAGAATCGATTGGGACGAGCGGGACAAATCGGGAATGCACGAACCGCGGCGGGAATCCTTCGGCTGCTGCTTGTTTGCCTATTCTGCTGCGGTTCTGTTTCGGCGCAGACACAGCCGCCCCAGCAGGCTCTGCCGGCCGCCGCTCCCGGGCAGCCGGACGGCCAGGTTTCGGGCAGCATTGGCGGCACGGTCGTCGATCAGAACGGGGACGTCATTCTCTCCACCCGGGTGAGGCTGACTCGAGAGGGCGCGCAGCAGGTTACGCCGGACCAGGAGACTGCGCCGGACCAGGAGGGGCGCTTTTTCTTTCCCGGGGTCCTGCCCGGTCCTTTTGAGCTCACGATCTCCGGAAGAGGCTTTGCGACGCAGGTCAGGCCCGGAGTCCTGCATGCCGGCGAGGCGCTTCAAATACCGGTGATCGTGCTGGCCATTGCCGCTGCCACGAGCGAGGTGCAGGTCAGCGTCAGCAAGGAAGAGCTTGCGGAAGAGCAGGTCAAGCTGGAAGAGCAGCAGCGGGTGCTCGGCTTTATCCCCAACTTTTATGTCAGCTATGACCACGATGCGCCTTCCCTTTCGGCCAGGCAGAAGTTCGAGCTGGCATGGAGGACCAGCGCTGACCCGATCAGTTTTCTAGCGGCCGGCGCAATCGCGGGAGTCGAACAGGCGGCGAACGCACTCCCCGGCTACGGGCAAGGCGCCCCGGGATACGGGAAGCGCTTTGGCGCATCCTATGGCGACATCTTTATCGGCACGATGATCGGGAATGCGATTTTGCCCTCTCTTCTCCGCCAGGATCCCCGCTACTTCTATAAGGGTACCGGCAGCACGCGGTCACGCATTCTGTATGCGCTGGAGAACGCGGTTGTGTGCAGGGGAGACAATGGGCGCCAGCAGGTGAACTATTCGAGCATCCTGGGCAGCCTTGCCGCGGGCGGCATCTCCAACCTTTACTATCCTGCGAGCAGCCGCAACGGAGCGACGCTGACGTTTGAAAATTCGCTCATCGGCATCGCCTCCTCGGGGGTGGCGGATCTCTTTCAGGAATTCCTTGTCCGCAAATTGACCCCCCACGCCCAGGCTCCGCGAACGGGAAAGCCGTAGCTCGCGGCGCACTGGTCAGGGCCTGTTACAGACAGGTCAATGAAGGCGAAACTTCAGAATCTATATTGATACAAAGACTGCTTCATAAAACGGAACTGCACCCGCAGTACCGTAGATTTCGCCGCCTTTCTCGTAATTCAGCCCGGGTAAATCCTGCGCCCGGGGATTAGTCTCGTCCTGAAATCCGCAAGCTGCAGGAGAATGGAATGGCAAACTCGCAAAAGCTCATAGAAATACTTTCCGAAGTGATTGCCGGGGATATGGCGAACCAGAATTCGATCATTCAATTCTTTCTGAACAACAACTATCTGGGCGGATGGGAAGGTTGGCTGCAGGTCACGTATGCGCGGGCGATCGCGAGCTATGAGCGATATAACCAGTTTGATCGCGAGAAGCAGTATCCCGGAATAGGCCAGAAATGTGACCTTTGGTTCCAGCCGCAGCGCGGCGCGGAGATGTGGGTCGAATTGAAGGCCCAGCGCCGGGCGAACTATACCAACACCGTGGTTGACTTTGGCGGGGATGTGCTCAAGCTGATGTCCCTTGGGACGGATTTCCGATCACTGAATGTTACGGCTGCCATGGCGGTGCTGGTGCTGTCGGATGGAGATCGCCAGATCCTGAACGCCTATCGCGCCCAGTCGCCTTCCGGAAGGCTCAATTATTATCTCTATTCTCAGCAAAGCCCCAATTGGACCGATGTAACCGATAGCATTCTGACGGTGCAGACCAATTCGTTGATGCTGATTACGTTCCGCCCGGTCTGAGTGCAAAGCATGCCGCAACGCCAGCGACGCACAGGATTTCCGACCTCCCGCGAGAGCAGACCCGATGAGGCAGGCCGGTGCAACTTATTCACGACGCCATGTCTCCGGAGGGACGATGAACCAGCCTTTCCTGTCTGAAGCCTCCAGTACTTTTCCCGGCCCCCCGGGCGCACCGACCTCGCAGATCGGACTGGGCAACTATCTTCCCCGGGCGACGAAGTTTCGCATCTCCGGCGTCAGAGGAGGCAAGAGCCAGACGCTGGAGATCGTGGTCAAGCCCTACAGCTACGTGGTTTCCGGCGGATGGGAGACCGGTCCGAACCGGATGGTGCATGTGGAGACGCTGTATCACACCAAGCTCTTCAGCCCATTTCTCGAACCTGGGAATATAGCGTTGTACCGGCGTTGAGGGGCGATGGCCGCTTCATGCGCGGGCAAAAGCGTAATTTACGCCAAGTCTGGGAGTCTTACGGCGTATACAGTTACCGGCATCCCGCTGTCCAGGAAAGCAGGAACCAGGACAGCCAGGAGATAGGTAACCATATCAGAGCGTAATGCAACAATCGCCACAGGAACGGTCCTGAACTGGTCCTGAACGGCGAGACCAATATCAGCGACCTACAAAGGAGAAAAGGCATGGCTTTCCCGACCTCAGTCAACGACCAGATCACCGATTCGGTAACCCAGGCAAACGTCAAGGTTCTGGGAGATGCTCCGGCGATCGCGCTGGGCAACCTGTACCAGGCGACGGCGCAGGCCCTGGCCAACGCAGCCCACAACGCAACTACCACCCAGCAGCAGAACTATGTCACGGCGCAGGCTGCGACGACGATGGGCGTGGCGACGCTCTTCTCGCTGGACACCGCGTCCACGGGGATTGCCACGGAAGACATCCTGTCGTCGAAGGTCAAAGGCCTGTAGGCGAACCGGGGTTCGAGCGCAGCTTCGTTTTTCATGAGGAAGCGGCAGACAGCCCGATGAGGAAGAGGCCGGATCCGGTCCTCCTCACCGGCGACGATCCGAAAGGAGCATCATGGCATTTCCGACAGCAGTGAATGATCAGATCACCGACTCCGTCTCTCAGGCCAACCTGAAGGTGCTGGGCGACGCGCCGGCGATGGGAATGGGGAACCTGTACGTCGCCACGTCTCAGGCGCTCTCCAATGCGGCGCACAACGCCACAACGTTCCAGCAGCAATCGGGCAATACAACCCAGGCGACGAACGTGCAAGGGCTGACCTTGCTCTACAGCCTCGACACGGGCAGCGCGGGACAGGGCACTGCCAAGATCGACCGTGCGACCGGTCTGGGAGCGCCCTATGCCAAGGGATTGGGCTCGGGATCGAATTAGGGCCTAACCCGGGCTTGATTCCCGGCCCCTCATCCTTTCCTCCTGCGCGCGCCAGGTCTCGAAGACTGGCGTGCATGCGGACGGGCGATGGATTGTCTGGAGCGGAGCATGGCGATACGGAGAAAGATACGAACGGCGTCCGGGCGCAGAAGGGCGGTCGTGCCGCTGATGAGCCGCGACGCACTCAAGGCGAATCTGGAGCGCTTTCGCTTGATGGCCAGCGCAGCGGCGCAGCCGGCCGCCGTTGCCTCAAGAGAGACGCCGGCGGCGCGCCCTGCGGGAGAGATCCTGCCGCCCCCGGCCGCACCCCGGCCTTCGGCAGCGGCTGCGCCGCCCGCCGGCCGGCCCAACTTTGTCGACGCCACGCTGCGGCAGGCGAACCGGCAGGTGAATCAATCCGTGCAAGAGGCGAGGGCCACGATTCAGGGAGCACAGAATGTTCTGCGCCGCGATGAGGCGGACGAACTGAAGGCGGTTGCCGAGGCGCAGCGGATCGCCGAGCGGGCTACGGCCAATCTGCAGCGGAGCGAACAGATCGTGGAGTCGGCTACGAGTTCGGCGCTCAAGACTCTGCAAGCGGGACTGGGCAACACTTCCGTTCCGGGCGCTGCTCAAGGGGCAGCCGGCGCCGGAGCGGGACCGGCGTATGCGGCCGGGGAATCCACCCGCGCATGAAGGCATCCAACATCCAGCTCGCCGCGGCGGGCCGCGCCTACCAATCGGTCGCGCAGTCGGCGGCCATCGCCATCCAGGACGGAACCGACTACCTGCGCAATGTAGGCGCCATCAGCTCGACCTCGATCGGCGTGGGCATGGCGATGCTGATTGTTGGAAATGCCAATGCCGCCACCGTCATCCAGCAGGCACAGAAGATCGCGACCGATGCCGTCACGCAGTTCGGCAAAGTGAGTTCCGCCGCGGTGAAGGTGGCTTCGGAGTTTCCCAAAGCCTTCGGCTGATCGTTCCTTCCTTTCCGCCGGGACTGCGGTTTTGCGTCTTCCGGCGCTCTGGAGCTGTCACAATGGCCTACCCTACCGCGGTCAACAATCAGATTACCGATTCGGTATCGCAGTCCGACGTACTTACCCTTGGCGCCTCTCCGGCGATGGCCGCCAGCATGTTATATCAAGCCGTGGCGCAGGCAATGGGCAATGCGGCGAACAACGCAACGGTGCTGCAGCAGCAGGGCAGCATGGTAATCATGGCGGTTGCGAGTACGGCCTGTGCGGTGATCTTCGCGCAGAAGCCCAAAAGCGCGGTGTGACCTTTGTGCTGCCATGCGCAGGGCAAAGATACTGCGTCGTGAATCCGCGGGAGATACACTTTCGCCACCGATATGGAGCGATTTCATGCTGTGTTCCATCGATTCCAGCGAAAGTTACGATTGTGCAGGATAGTAATCCAGTCCAAGTTCCTGGTCGGTGTTACCCGTAAGGTAGCTTTCACCGAGCCTGGAGCTCTAGGCGTGGAAATGAATCAAGGAGAAATGCATTGGCCTTCCCAACCGCAGTGAACAACCAGATCACCGATTCGGTGACCCAGGCGAACGTGGAAGTTCTCGGCGCATCGCCGGCTGTCGCCCTGGGCAATCTCTACCAGGCCACGGCGCAGGCGTTGGCGAACGCGGCGCACAACGCAACCACCGCCCAGCAGCAGAACGGAATCACCGCGCAGGCGGCGACGGTGATGGGGGTCACCACGCTTTACTCCATCGACACAGCCACCACGGGCATCGCGACGGCCGACATTCTGTCCAGCTAAGGACAAGCATGCCGGCGGTCCAATGGGTGTTGTGTCCGATTGCATCGCCAAGGTGCATCGCCCCGGCGCCCGCCAGTTCAACGAAATCTCACTCCAGATAAGGATCGGAGAAGACAATGGCATTCCCCACAGCAGTCAACAACCAGATCACCGACTCCGTTACCCAGGCCAACGTGAAGGTGCTGGGCGATGCGCCGGCGATCGCGATGGCGAACCTCTACCAGGCAACGGCGCAGGCGCTGGCCAATGCGGCACACAATGCGACGACAGCTCAGCAGCAGAACAACATCACCGCGCAGGCGGCCACGGTCATGGGCGTGGCAACGCTCTATTCCATCGACACAGCGTCCACGGGAGAGGCAACCAAGACAATTCTTGGCTCGTAGATGCCCGAGGGGGGCAAGAAGCCGAATCTTCGTCAAGCCGGATCACGGGGATCTTCGCGGCTGTGGTGGAACAGGCGCGGAGATCCAATCTCTCAACCCAGAGTCTCAGAGGATTGACCAGGGGCAGTCCGGAGCGCACTGCTATGCCGAACAACCATTCTCCGCTGGTTCCGGGCGTCGCGACGGTATCGCAGGCTTCCGCGATGGCTCTGGGCTTTGCCGAGATGTCGCAGGCGAACTCCATCTCCATGGTGATGTATAACGCGGCCGCGGCCCAACAGGCGGCCCAGCAGGTCGAACTGACGTCGACAGGCATGGCCTGCGCGCAGATCATTGCAGCCGGTGTCCAGGCATTGGCCGGATAGAGGACGGAACAGACTCCGGATAGAGGTGGCAGGATGGCAGAAGAAGGAACCGTCAACTCGCAAATCACCGATTCGGTGACGCAGGCAATCGCCGCGGTCGTCGGCAATGCGCCGTCGGAGACCAAAGGCTTGCTGGATACGCTGATGGCAGAGACGGTTGGCATGGCGATGTACAACGCCGTTACCAACCAGCACAACGCGCAGATGGTGAGCAACGCAGCGGTGACCGCTGCCTGCGCACGGATGCTGAGGACGCCGTTTGCCTCGTCGCTGCCGGTCAAGCTGTCTCATCCTCTCATTACCGGGGTGAGCCCCAATCCAATCCCGCTCTCCGC
This sequence comes from Acidobacteriaceae bacterium, assembly GCA_035933805.1. Taxonomy (GTDB): domain Bacteria; phylum Acidobacteriota; class Terriglobia; order Terriglobales; family Acidobacteriaceae; genus PALSA-350. Next base: position 8,293 of record DASYYO010000069.1, read on the forward strand.
CGCCAGCCAGTGCGTGCAGGTGAACGGCAGCGGATTCGACCAGGCGCTGAGCGTGGATCTGTTCGACGCCGGCGGCAGAAAGCTGGCGACGTTCAGCGGGAGCATGCAGATCGCAAACTGGACGCCATTCTCTTTCATGATGAGCACGAATGTGTTCAATATCGAGGGTGCGTACAGCATGCAGATTCACAACCCGGACGGCGGCGTCTCGGCGCTGGAGCCTCTGGTGGTGCAGGCTCAGCCTCCGGTGATCACGGCGGTGAACTCTTCCGGCGGGGCGGCCTTTCAGGTGACCGGCGCGAACTTTCAAAGCGGGCTGACGGCGGTGCTGCAGGACCCTACGGGCAAGACAGTAGCGGGGGTCACGGTCGCGGGAATCACGGCGGCCGGCTTCAACTTGAACCTGCCCCAGGAGTATCCGGCGGGGCCATACAGCCTGCTGGTCACAAACCCCGACGGCCGCACCGCCTCGCGCCTGTTTGCCGGGCCGGCCAAGGCCTCCGTCGCGGCAGTATCTCCGCCGGCAGAGCAGCCGGCAGCATCGCACGACTCGCCCTGTCCGCCGCCGGGCGGGAACAACTAGAGCGGATTTTCTATTGCTGTGCCCCAGAGGGTTCTGAGAAGTGCGGCTTTTCTTGATGAAAACCCGCATAGAGAGCAACGGCTCCGGGGTACACCTATAGGAACTCCGCTCCAGCCAAAGCACGCCTCAATGACCCGCGGTTCACGCCCCGGGCCCGCGAGGGATCTCAAGCGAGCTGGGAGCAGAGAGCATGTCCGACATTGTTACGTTAAACGCGCAGATCATCGACTCCGTCAAGCAGGTCCACGCCTCGGTCGCCGCGCCGGAGATTGTACGGGAGACCGGGTCCGGCAAGGCCTTCAATTTTGTGGCGCAGGCGACCGCGATCGCCGTGCAGGACGCGAGCGACAATCTGCGCAACATCAGCACCATGAGCACGACCGCGATCGGTGTGGCGATGGCGCAGCTCATCAGCAGCGGCGACATCCAGACGTGGGGTCCGGTGGTGCAGGTGGCTCAGGGCCTGGTGCGCAACTGCGCGGAGGACTTTCAGCGCATCGGCAACCAGGCCGCCGAGGTCCTGCGGAATTTTCCACCCGCGCAGGCGAGTCCGCTTCCGGTCAACGATTAGCCACGGATCAAGGGAGATGCCGGCGGACGTTGCAAGAGCAGCGTTCCGCTTAGCGAAGCTGGAGCGATCGGCCACGGCGGCCATTCCGGCGGGTGGATGGAGCATGATTTTTCCTGCCGGCCAGAGTGAACGCGCTTTCCCGGCTATCTCGGCAACACGGGAAGGAGCCAGAGATCCGATGATGCGAGAGACCATGGGGATGGAGGCAGCGAAAGCGTTCTTCGGCAGCGAGGCGCCGGGAGTCGAGATCCATCTGCAGCCGCATCCCGCGGCGCCTCTTGCTCCCGGAGCGGTCGAAGGCAACCACGTCTATCTCAATCCCGCTGCGAAACGGCTCGGGCGGGAGCGCTGGCGGCACATTCTGGGTCATGAGCTGGCGCATGTGGCGCAGCAGCGGCAGGGCCGGGTGCAGCCAACGGGATGGCTGGCTGGCTGCGCGGTGAATCAGGAGGCATCGCTCGAGGCGGAGGCCGAGGAACTGGGCCGGCGCTTTGCCGCGGGCGCATCTTCGCTGGCACAGGCCGGCGTGCGCGCGCTCCCTCATCGGCCGGTGCTGCAATGCATGCTCAGCATCGGGGGCCAGCCGGTGCAAACCGGACTTGATCTCTCCCCCAAGGCGCAGTCCATTCTGGAGTTCATTCCCGGCGGAGAGGCATGGCTGCGGGCGATCGGCAGGGCGCGCCCGCAGTACAACTTCGACAACGAATATGAGTTCCTCGGCGGCATTCAGTCCGGGCTGCACGGCAGTCCGCTCCTGCTGCTTCGCCGGCTCGGCCTCAGCATTCATCCGCTGGCCCTCCAGGAGATGGAGAAGCCGGAGATCGACACGCTGCTCAGCGTGGAGCGCAGCGAACAGGAGAACAGCGTCAGCCGCATGCGGGTGAAGAAGGCGCTCGCCGCGCACAAGCTATGGGCGGAGCCTGAATTCGTGATCGGCGACGAATTTCTGCGCCACGCAGGGGTCGAAAGCGAACCGCTCTTTGGCTCGCTCTCGCTGGCGGACCGCGTCGCGCTCTTCGACCTGGTGAACAATGCGAGCAGCGAAAATGCGCTCAGCCTGATGCTGCAAAAAGAAGCAGCCGCCTTTGCTGTGGGCCGCGCGCAGAGCGCCCAGGAGTTCGTCGATTACTACCAGTTTTTCATGGCGCAGGTGCAGGAGAAGCCGCCGCAATCGCATACCTCGGCGCGGCGGGCGCGGTTTGCCGAGGCGGCGGCAGAAGCGGTTGGCGACCTGCTGTACGACCTGCTCTGGTGCCCGCGGCTGGAGCGAGCTCCCGCTCCCGGAGAGATGCCCCGCATCCTGGCGCAGTGGTCGGCGCGGGGATTTTGTCTCGGGTTTCCCCGGCTCTCAGCGGCCCTGGCGCATATGGCGCAGTTCGCGGATCTGCAGGGCGCCACCGGCGCAGCCGCCGGCCAGTTGATCGGCCGTTACATGGATGGGCTGCAGAGCCAGTGGCTGCAGCGAACTCCGGCGGCGATGCGCTATTCGCAGGACGGGCGCGACCGCCAGTACATCTATGAGCTTCCTGCGGCAACCGCCGAGCTGCGCCTGGCAGAGGATGGAAGCCTCACCATCGGGCCTTTTCAGCCTCGCGCCGGCCGCAGCGCCGAGAAGCGTTGAAATCGAAAGAGGAGCGGGAGCCCACCATGCCGAAGCAGCGCAGGAAACCGAAGATCTGGAAGAAGCCCCCGCAGGACGATCCGCTCCGGACGGAGATAAAGCCCGCGGAACCACCGTCGATGAATAGGGCTGATCTGCGGCTCTCCGAAATGGAGGAGGCCGCGGAGGCGCAGGGCACCACCGCATCACTGGAAGTGAGCACGTTACAGATCGAGGACATTGAGGTCGGGGAGACGCCTGAGACTGGTCCTGCAGGCGCAGCCCTCCTCAAGGAGGCGCTCCGGGCGGAGACCTCCGCATACGATGCAGTTGCACGCGCCATGGAGGACGCAGAGGCGGCCGGGCGGGAGGCGGAAAGAGAGGTGGCGCGCGCCGTGCGGGAGGCCGAGCGGTCCTGCGCGGCGGAGCAGCGGATGATAAAGACCGGAGAGGAAGACAGCGCCGGCGAGTAACGTGCTTTCGCAAGGGCGGGCTTCGATTTCAGTGACAGATTTTTACTGCCGTGTCTTCGCAGCGTAATCTCGATAGCTGTAACCATCTTTGTTCTATGCATGGGAGATGTCTGCCTTCCGCCAGGAGGGACAGAGATCCTGGCTGCGGCCGATGACCCGAAGGCAACCTTCCCGTGCCCGGGGTTGTCTGCTTTCCGGCCAGGAATCGGTTTCTCCTGAACCCGGCCGCCTGCAATCGAGCGCTGCGCGGCCGTGGGGCGTTCCGCCGCGCACTTGTGCCGCGGTAGAAATTGGAGCTTGAGTTGTGTTGTCTGAGATTGCGACGGAAAACAGAAGCGTTCTTGCGGAGCAAGTTGAAGCGCTCGGGCATTTTCTCCGTGAGCCGATGCTCGAGCTGCTGCGCCAGGTACTGCACAGAACGGAAGCCCTTCGCGGGGTCATGCAAGCCTACGGCGCCACAGTCGCCGCGCAGGCAAACCTCCGGGAGCTTGCGCCCGTCCCGGCCCAGGTGGCGGGGCCGAGACGGCCTTCCCCCTCGCCGGCGCAACCGCTCGCCTCCTGCGTCTGGGGCGAAAGGACGAGCCGGGATCGAGCGAGCTCCACGGCCGCCGGTTCACTGGAGGAGTCCGTCCCGATTCTTTACCGGGGTCAGCAGATCGGCTGCGTTGTCCTTACCTTTGCGGATGCGGCTCGTTGGAGCCGACTTCATGAGGAGAAGACGCTCCTCGGACGGGAGCTTGGGCTGCTGCTCATACGGCAGGATCTTCGCTGGCGCGTCCGGCGCAGCCTCAATCTCGATGTTCCGCTGGCCGGGGTAAGCCAGGCGCTGCGAACTCTGGAAGTGGAGATTGAAAAGGTAGGCTCGGTCATCTACCCGGTCATTCTTGAAGGCGAATTCGGATCGCACGATCTGCAGATTGCGGCGGCCATTCACTTCAGCAGCGATCGGAGAGACGGTCCATTCGAGCTGCTGGACTGCGCCTACCGTAACCCGGCAAGCTTCGACCGCGATCTGAGGACTGCGCGCGCGAGGGCCGGCGGCGGCTCGCTGATGCTGAGCGCGATCGATCTGCTGGATTTCCAGAGCCAGCGGCAGCTTCTCTGGATGGTGCGCGAGGAGAAGAACGCCGCAGGCCGGAGCGAGAGCGTGCGGCTGATCGCCTCCACCAACCAGCCGCTGGAGGCATTGGCGAAGCGGGGCGCCTTCTGCCGCCTGCTCAAGACGGAGCTCGATTTTCTGCACCTGCATATTCCGCCGCTGCGAGCGCGCCGTGAAGACATTCCGCATCTGCTGGAGGGCTTTTTCGAGCGATACAGCCAGCACGGGCGGAAGCAGCTGTTACCTGAGGCGATGGCGGCTTGCGCGCAATACGACTGGCCGGAGAACGAGTCGGAGCTGGAGCGCATGGCGGCGCGGATCGCGGTGATGGCGGAGAGCGATACCATCGGTCTCGAAGAGCTGCGCCGTTTTGTATCGTGGCTGCCGGCAAGGACCGAAGGGCAGATCGTGCAGGCGCCGGTGGTCGAACGGGAGCCGGAGCTCGAGCCGGAAGGGGATCTGCTGGAAGAGGAGACGGCGGGCACGGATGAGCTCACGGCCTCGGAGCGGCATCAGCTCGGCGACCTGTCGCGAAAGCTCGTGGCCGGCAACTTTGAGGATCTGCAGCCGCTGGCCATGGGCATGCAGCGAGCGCTGCGATTCCTGGGAACCCACTTTGTGGAAGACATCTCCCTCGGACAACTGGCGAAGGAGGCTCACGTCAGCCCTTCGCACCTCTCGTTTCTGTTCAAGCGGGCGCTGGGCGTTCCGTTCAAGGCCGTGCTTGCCGCAGTGCGCATCGAGAAGGCGCAGCAGTTGCTGACCTCTGGCGAGCAGCAGAGCATCACCGACATCTCTCTGGATGTGGGCTTTGGAGATCTCAGCCACTTTGAGCGGACCTTCAAGCGCCTGGTGGGAACCAATCCCCGGGAGTACCGGCGGCAGCAGGCGGAGCGGCGGCTGAAAGCCGCCGGGCCCGGACCGGCGCGGCACACTGTCTATGTTGCCGGCCTGCACGAGAGCCCAAAATCGCGCGCCAGAGGCCTGGGGTTGTAACGGCCTGGCGCGCGCGGTTTGTGGTCTCCCATAAGCGCTAAGTTGAGAAGAAATATCGCTGGTCTGCCCGTGATTGGCAGTCGATCTGGAATCCGTTCTCTTCTGGACATCTCCGGAAGCCCGCATCGTAGAGCGTAATCTTCTCCAAATCGCCAAAACCATGCAAACATTTTTGACGCGACTCGAAGAGCGCATTCTCGATATAGACTCATTCCGACGGAGTTTATGAGACATACCAGATTAATCGCAACGACTTGTATCTCGACTGGCGCTGCTGTGCTGCTCGCATTCGGTATCGCGGACTTACGAGCGCAGGGACCGGGCGGTGGCCAAACAGCTCAGGCGCTATTTGCTGCCCTCGATACCGATAAGGATGGAGCGCTGACACGGCCCGAGCTGGAGTCTGGCTTCAACTCCTGGTTTACAGCCTGGGACAACACAAATAGCGGAACTCTCAACCAGTCTCAGATTTTGGCCGGAATCAGCAAGTTGCTGCCGACGCCGCCCGCCGTGAAGCCCGGGCAAGCCAACACTTTCAATCCGGCCGGTAATTCGACGCCGATCCCAGTATCGCAAGCTGCTGTGGACGCCATGATGGCAGCCTTACCGGCTACCCCGGGCAGCAAGCCGATACACGAACGCAGACTGCTGGTGCTGGCCCATACGGGCGCGGGAGGGTTCGTGCATGCCTCCATCCCGTTGGCTGCGAAGGCGGTGGAAGCACTGGGGAACCAGGGCGGTTTATGGACCACAACCGTCAGTTACGACGCGGCGGATATCAACACCGATAATCTCAAGAAATACGACGCCATTTTCCTGGACAGCACAACCGCGTGCTTTCTTGACGATCCGGATCCCGCCGTGACGGCCGCGCGGCGAGCGGCATTCCTGGATTTCGTGAGAGGTGGAAAGGGCGTTGCCGCAATACACGCGGCGACAGACTCGTACCACACCGATTGCCTGGCAAATGAGGCTGCTGCAAAGAGCGGCAGTCCCGGGCGGAATCTAGGGGCGCTGGTTTTAGCTTCCCGGCTTGTCACAGCAGCCGACAAGGATAACGACGAAACCGTCAGCCGGCAGGAGTGGGCCGCACTTGCCGATAATTGGTTCCAGAAGTTGGATACCGGCAATACGGGTAAGGTCACCCGCGCCGATTTTGTGGCGCATTTCAATTCATTGTTACCCCGGCCGGAGATGCGTCGTCTAGGCCTGGAATCGAAGCCCGTACTCCAATGGCCGGAGTTCAACACGCTGATTGGCGGTTACTTCAAATTTCACTGGCCCGATCCGCAACTGATTTATGTCAAGATCGATGACCCGAACAGCCCTCTGACGGCCATGTTCCATGGCAAGGAGTTCGAGATCCATGACGAGACATATACATTCGAGCAGGAATCGTTTTCGCGGAAGAACGTGCATGTACTGACGAGTATTGATTACAACAAGATGAGCGCTGAAGATAAAGCAAAAGAAGCGCGTCCGCGAACCGATGCCGATTATGCCTTGAGTTATATTCGCCGCGAGGGCAGGGGGCGAGTGTTCTACGAAGGGCACGGCCACAGTGATCGAGTGTATGCCATGACGCCGATGCTGGAACACATTCGAGCTGGGATTCAATACGCGCTTGGCGACCTGAAAGCGGACGACAGCCCCTCAGTGAAATAAGCAGGAGGCTGAAATAACCAGGCAAGAATGCACTGCGCCCTACGCTGAGACACGTCAGATCTGTTATTTGCGGAAACGTCGCCAAATCTCGATTGACGAGAAGAGGCCTTATCGCGTTTCCAGAATCGGATGGGCTGGAAATGCGATTTGGCGATTTTGGCCCTCCTCGAGCGAGTTTCACCTGAGCGTTCACTTGTACTCGAACAGCGCCGCCTGAGCGCATTCATCAGTGGTCGTGAAGTAGCGCGCCACCGACTCCTGCCCCACCTCGAATGGATTGGGCTCGTCAGCCCCGCGGGAGGCAAGGAGCCTTGCCTTCGTATAGGCGTCATCGAACTCGGAATGGTTCGACAGCAGGACCGTTACACCTGAATCGGCGGCCAACCTGGCAAGTTTCCGCTGGGAAGCGATGTACATCTGGAAGCGTTCGGCGTCGAACTGATTGTTGAACGCTGTGCCGCCGGAATAGACCACGTTCAATGGTTTTCCCTGGTCTTTGACCTGGAACAACAGCGAGAGCGTTCCCAGCGTATGGCCGGGAGTGAGGACAATCGTTACGGCCGTGTCGCCCAGTGTGAGTTTCTCTCCGTCGGTCGCAACCATATCCCGCTTCGGAGTGCCTCCCGGCATAGGATAGGCTTTTTCGATTGCATCCCAATCGGGCCCGCCCATGATGATGTGGGCGTGAAAACGCTGCTGCATCAGATTGGCGCCTTCGTCGTGGTCGCCATGTCCATGCGAAACGATGACGTATTTCACCGTCGCAGGATCGAGCCCGAGCTTCGTTAACCCATCGACGATCTCGGGCTCCGACGCATAGTTGTAAAGCGTGTCGATCAGGATGATGCCGTCGCTTGTTTTCAATGCCCAGGAGGAGTGAATCTTCGTGCCGACCCAGTAGAGATTGTCGAAGACTTTGAACGGCGGAGCGTACCAACTTGAGCGGTCTGGCGCCGGGCGCCGTGCAGCGGAGGGCGGCCGTGGCGGCGGCGAATTCTCTTTATTCGGAGGGACGACGCACAGGCGGCCCAGTAGCCCGGGGTATTCCAATCCAGCCGCTCTCTGGGCCGCCAGCCTACGAGCGTCGACTCTGTTGGGTGCAGGCTGTTGGGCATGTGTGTACGCGCAGCCGAGCGCCGCTATCAAGAGAAGAGAGTTCCAAAACCGCATTTTCATTTGTCCATCCTGTTGAAATTGCCTGGTTTTGATTTCGTCGTCAATCATTCGGAGCGCAACAAACCGGTAAAGCTTTCAAAGGATCCAACACCTAGCCCCACCACGTCTCATCTTCCATCAAGTGCTTCATAGCGACGTCTTTGTTGATTTCCACTCCCAACCCCGGCTTATCGGAAAGCTGGATATAGCCGTCTTGTATCAGCTCGCGGTCATAAATGATCACATCTGTTTCGCCGGCTCTCGGCCCGTTCTTGAAGTCGAATGATTCATGCCCGAGGAAGTCCGCCATCGCAGCCGCGCAGTTGGCGGAGGCGATGGTGGCCACCGGGCCCATCACGTTGTGCGTGGAGACTGGGATGTTGTAGACGTACGCCAGGTCGGCGATCCGCTTAGCTTCCAGCAGCCCGCCGGCCATTGAGATGTCGATCTCGATGATATTCACGGCCCCGTTGGTGATAAACGGCAGAAAATCGCGCCGGGTGTAAAGATTCTCTCCGGTCAGAATCGGAGAAGGCGAAGCGGCAGTGAGCTTGACCCACTGGTCTGTATAGTTCGGCGGCATGGGATCTTCAATCCACCAGGGGCGGATCTTTTCCAGCGCCCTGGCCACCCGCAGGGCATTGATGTAATCGAGTTCCCAGTGGAAGTGCACGGCGATCTCGAAGTAAGGCCCCGCGGCTTCACGGATGTTCGTGTATTCCTGGACCAGCACGTCGAGTTCCTGGTTGGACAACTCGCGATTCAAGGCTTCTCCACCGGGCCGCCTCAAAATCCTGTGGCACTTCGCGGCCGTCCACTTCTGGACTGAGCCTTTGATGTAGTCCACCCACTCCTTGCACGAAGCGGGGTCCAGAGGATTGCGCGGCTGGCTGGTCCAATAGGCGCGAACCTTGTCGGTGAACGCGCCGCCGGCCAGAATCTTGCGTACGGGCATTCCCAGCAACTTGCCCGTCAGATCCCAAAGCGCGACCTCGCAACCCGTGACGGCATGCATTCCGGCGCCGTGATAACCACCGAGGTACGAAGTCCTCCATGCCATCTCCGTCGTCAGCTTGTCGATGTCGAAGGGATCCTGACCTATCAGCATCGCGCGGAATGCGTTCAGGACGGTGTCTTTCGCTCCGAGTCCAGTGATGTCGTGATGACACTCGCCGATTCCATGCACGCCTGCGTCGGTTTCGATCTTGACCAGAGGCATCTCGTGGGCACCCTTGCTCATTTTGAGCCGCATCACCTTGACGTCGGTGATCTTTACCTTTTTGCGCTCCTGGGCAGCTATCTGAAAGAAGTAAGGGACGACAGCGCCGGCGGGAGCTGGCAGCGCGAACATTTTGGAGTAAGGGACTAGAGCGCCGGCGGGAGCCGCCAGCGCGAGCGTTTTCAGGAACTCGCGACGATACATCTACCCTCCGGATCTCCGAACGGCCAAGCCTGGAACTTGCTGGCATACTTCCCGGCTCAGAGCGCAGACCATAACAGATCCATTCAGTGCCCCGCAAGCGGCAGAACACGGTGTCATCCCGATCTTCAGCGGAGGGTCTTGAGGAGTATGGCAGCGACTGTCGTCGAGCCGCGTGTAGTGCTTGAGGTGATCCGCAAAGCCGCCAAAATAACCCAAGTCGGCACGACAGCCTGATCAGACGGAGAGGCTGTCTCATCTCCGACAGTCCGTCGTCAGGCGGTTTGTCATTTATGTGCAGCCATACGAACTCACATGTGGTCTCGGAATCAGCATTGTGCAATCCTCACAGATTGCATCTCGACTGTTGCCTTCAGGCCGATGGACTCGTCGATCATTGGCCTTGGACGGCTCACGTGTTTGGGGCAGCGCGGAAGCCACCGTCCATCGACCACACCACAATTTCTGAGGTCTCGGTCGAGCCACCGGGGAGCGGCCAGGCGACATGACAAGCGGCACAGCATCATGAATCGCCCGGCTGGTGTAAATTGGGGGCGCTATGAATCGCAGATACCGGTTGTTCCCTCTGCTCCTGCCCGCCGTGCTTGTGCTCACCTGCTCATCCACATTTCGATTGTCCTGGGCTCAATCCGCGGACGGCGCGCCGCATCTCGAAAAACATGGCACGGTCACCCAGCTCATGGTGGAGGGCAAGCCCTTCCTCATCCTCGGAGGCGAGCTGCATAACTCGAGCTCGTCGAGCCTCGACTATATGAAACCCATCTGGCCGAAGCTTGCTGCCATGAACCTGAATACGGTTCTAACTCCCCTTTCGTGGGAATTGATTGAGCCCGAAGAAGGCAAATACGATTTTTCGCTGGTGGACGGATTGCTTGCGCAGGCGCGCGAGAATCATGAGCACGTCGTCTTTCTCTGGCTCGCATCCTGGAAGAACGGCATGTCGAGTTATCCGCCGGTCTGGGTGAAGAGCGATACAAAGCGCTTTCCGCGGGTGGTGATCGATGGCAATGAGGTCAATATCCTGAGCACCCTGGGAGGCGCTACCCGCGCCGCCGATGCGCGCGCCTTCGCAGCACTGATGGGCCACCTCAAGCAAGTGGATGGGCAACAACATACGGTGCTGATGATGCAGGTCGAGAACGAAGTCGGCGTGCTGGGCGCATCGCGCGACCACTCCCCTGCTGCAGAGAAGGAGTTCGCGGGAGCTGTGCCGGAGGAGCTGACGCGCTATCTAGCGAGCCATCGTGAGACGCTCTTTCCAGACCTGCTCGCGCTATGGGAGGAAAATGGCGCGAAGACCAGCGGAACATGGGAGGAGATCTTCGGCGCTTCGGCGCGAACCGACGAGATCTTTATGGCCTGGCATTATGCGCAATTCGTCGAGGCCGTTGCCGCCGCGGGAAAGGCGGTCTATCCCCTGCCCATGTATGTGAACACCTGGTTGGGGGGCGGAGACGCGAAGCCAGGCACCTATCCCAGCGGCGGACCGCAGCCGCGGGTCGTCGATGTATGGAAGGCGGCCGGATCGGCAATCGATATCTATTCGCCCGATCTGTATGCGCCGGACTTCCCCGGCTGGACCGCGCGCTACCATCGCGCCGGCAATCCGCTCTTCATTCCGGAGACGAATGGAGGGCCGGCGGCAGCTTCGGGCGCCTTTTATGCCTTCGGCGAACACCAGGCAATCGGCATCTGCCCCTTCGGGATTGATAGCTGGGCTCCCGGCGGCTGGGCGGCGAAGAATGATCCGGAGCATGAGATGAGCGATGCCTACCAATCGCTCGGAGAGATTGCTCCTCTGTTGCTGGCGACGACCGGGCCGGGCATGACCCACGGCTTCCAACTCGATAACAATCATCCGTCGGTGGAATTCGAGATGAATGGTTACACGGTCGACGTCAGCCTGGACCAGATCTTCGGTCATCGCACCGATCGCGGCTATGGACTGATTGTGGCGACGGGGCCGGACAGCTTTCTCGGTGCAGGGAAAGGCTTTCGCGTCGCCTTCCACCTTCGCAAGCCCGGGGCGAAGAAGGTAGGGTTGGCGGCGGTTGATGAGGGAGCCTATCAGGATGGACGGTTCGTTCCAGGACGCCGGCTCAACGGAGACGAGGGCGATCAGGGCGAGTTCTGGCGTTTCGATGAGCGAAGCATTCGAATCGAGCGCGCGACGCTCTATCGTTTCGAATAGCTTTCTCCGGCACTGCGCTACCGGAGGGATAAGTCTGGATTCCGCCACTCGCGCCGGGGTTCACGTCTTACGAGCTTCGCTCTTCCCTGAGGAGGAATCGTGTTTCCATCTGCACATCGAAGCCTTCGAAGGTCACTCATCGGGCACTTGACGAGCGAATTGGGGATTCTGTGCTCATTGACGCCCCGCAATAGATCGCAGGACCAAACCCCGTTTAAGGGTAGGTATGCGGTGCAGCGCCGGGAAACGGGCTCGGTGAACCCGTCCGATCAGCGTTCATCCATTTGCGTAGAGGGTTCCCGAAACAAGTAGTTACGAGCCTGATCCGCTGGGCGGCGTATTCGCGCAAATCCGGCCTAGAATGTGCTGTATGGGCCAGATGAAGAGTTTACCGGCTGCCTCTGACGACGGGCTGGTCATCCCTGAAATTGGCCCTTGGGGAGAGGACAAATACAGGCTGATTGCGCTGTATGACGAGCTGTTCTCCAAGGGCATGAAGGACAAATGGGGCAAGCGGGTCTATGTCGATCTCTATGCGGGTTCGGGATACGGGCGCGTCAAGGGAAGGGAGACGGTGCTGATGGGCTCCCCGCTGCTGGCGTTGAGCGTGGATCATCCGTTCGACAGATATATCTTCTGTGAGCAGAACCCACAGTGTCTTGCCGCTCTGCGGGAACGGGTGAACCGTATGGCGCCTTCGGCGGATGTGGTTTTCATCGAGGGGAGTTGCGATGATCGGATTGATGAGATCCGAAAGGCCATTCCGGCGCATTCGCGATTCAGCACTGTGTTGAGCCTGTGCCTGGTAGATCCGTTCGATTTCGGGCTCAAGTTCTCTACAATCCGTCGGCTTTCTGATTTGCTGGTGGATTTCCTCGTGCTTCTTGCGGCACAGATGGACGCAAATCGGAATTACGAGAATTACATTGTCAGCACAAACACCAAGATCGATGAGGCTCTTGGTAGTGGTCAATGGCGCAAAAAATGGGAGGAAGCAAAGCTGCCCCGGGAGAGGTTCCCTGTATTTTTGGCAGAAGAATTCGCTCAAAGCATGACGACGCTTGGCTACCTACCCACTAAAGCTCACGACATGAAGCGCGTGAAGACCTATGAGAACAACATG
>DASYYO010000213.1:0-4093 GCA_035933805.1 Acidobacteriaceae bacterium
CCGCGTACCGCAGCATCTTCCGCACCGTCTCCCGCGACAGCCCGAACTCCCTGGCCACCGCTCGCTGACTCCTGCCCTCCACACGAACTGCTCGCCGTACACGTCCGTAGATCTCCACCTCGAACATCCCTCCGGTGTTCCATGAGCGCCGCTGTCAGGGCAACTGCTCACGAAACCAGGCTCCGGCGGTGGACTACTTTTGCTCCGCCGCAATGTGCCGCTCACGCGGCGCACTGTGGCCTATTTTTGCTCCGGCGCTCACAATTTCGCCGGACACCTGGCTCACAATGCGAACCGCTCCATCAAGGCCATTGAGGCGCTCGGCGCCTTTGCCCAGATGGCCGATGACCTGCACCATCCCGAGGTGGCCCGGCGCTATCGAAGTGCGGCTCAATCGATGGCGCAGAAGTGGGTTTCAATGGCAGAGGACGGCGATCATTACCGTCTGGCCTTCGACAAGCCGAATACATGGAGCCAGAAGTACAACCTCGTTTGGGACACCGTTCTCGGGCTGCATTTGTTTCCGCCCGCGGTTGCTGCGCGCGAGGTTGCTTTCTATCAGACGAAGATGAACCCTTACGGGCTGCCGCTTGACGATCGCGCCTCTTATACAAAGCTGGACTGGGAGATATGGACGGCGACTCTGGCCACTCACTCCTCCGACTTTGAGCGCATGACGGAGAGCATTTACAAATTCCTGAACGAGACTCCGGAGCGTGTCTCCATGACGGATTGGTACGACACCATCACGGCGCATCAGGTTCAATTTCAGGCGCGGTCGGTTGTGGGCGGCGTCTATATGAAGATGCTCGCCGATCCTGCGGTCTGGTCCCGCAGGGTGGCGCGGGATCGCAACCGCGGCCGACCGCTACCGAACTAAACTGCGTTCACCAGGAATCTCCCAGGAGCGGTGGCCGTCCGACCGTGCGCACGCCGTCCGACGGATTGCGGTCCGATCCTGCCGATGTCTTCAGGGAGTCCGGTCGTCAGCCCTGACCAGAAATTCGAACTCCGGCCGGGAGGTATCCTTTTCGATCATGATCGGGCTGTCGAGATGGAGAACGGTCCGAGTCGTGTCGTAACGCGGCCAGTGGGGCTGACGCGCCCCATTGGGATCGCCGGTGCGGGCAAAGTTGGTCCAGTAAGTGGCCATTTGGTCACTCAGCGTCCGGTCCTCGGGCTGCCAGGTCGCTCCCTGTCGAACGTCGAGAGTGCCGAACACATACTCGAGTTCGTCGGAGTGAAAGGCGTATTTCCCCTGAGGATGGTTTGCTTCCGCCGGCGCCGGACGGTCGAAGCGGTAACGATAGACGGGGGACTGGGCGGTCCGGACATCAGCTTCTGCCCACTGCCATGCGCCCAGGGCGATGAACTGAGCTGTGGTGTAATCGTCCGCGGATCGCACGGCCTGCTCGTCGTTGTTCGCGGGAAAGGCAGCGAGAAATTGTTCGGCTTCCTTCCCATAATGCGCGGTGGCGAATGCCCTCCACTTCTCGACCGTCATACCGCTGGAAAGAGTTCCGGCTCGCTCATCGCGATTCCAGCCGATGATGACCGGTACGTGAGCTTCGCGGCCCGCTGCATAGGTCGCCGGTACCGATTCCGCGATCAGGTGGCCATCGACAACCGGAGCGAAGAATAATCCTCGCGTGTTGCGCACGTCTTCCATCAGCTTGTCGGCGGGAAGAGCCCGGAGTTCGGAGAGATTCTTCACGCCCAGAGAATCGATCCATGCCTGATCGCGCCAGATCCGGTCGCTGAGCGAGGACATGGGAATCGTGTTGCCGAAGAAAGCGCCGCTCTCCCCGATCGCTTTCTCAAACAGGCCGCGCGCCTCGCTGGCCGTGGTCAGCGCGCTGACCGCGAAGGATCCTGCACTCTCTCCGAAGATCGTGACATTCCCCGGGTCGCCTCCAAACGCCGCGATATTGGCATGCACCCAGCGGAGAGCGGCCACCATATCCATCAAGCCGTAGTTGCCTGCGTGCCCGCCGCCTTCGCTGGCGAGGTCCTTGCTCGTCAGGAACCCAAAAACACCGAGCCTGTAGTTGATCGTGACGAGGACAATGCCTTTGGAGACCAGAGCGGAGTTGGTGTAGCGTGGCTCCGATCCGGCGCCTGCCAGGAAACCGCCTCCGTGGATCCACACCATGACCGGTCGCCGATCCCTGCCGGTCGCAGCGGCCGGAGCGTAAACATTGAGATAGAGACAATCCTCTGTCGGCCCGGAATCGAGAAAGACGTAGTCGTTCCAGACATGCCATTGTTCACACCGGCCGCCGAATTTTGTTGCATCTCGTACGCCTGTCCAGCTTGCGGGAGGTTGCGGAGCCTTCCAGCGCAAGTTGCCGATGGGAGGAGCCGCATAGGGCAGACCGAGGCAGGCCGTCTGTGAGCCTGCTTCGATCCATTTGCCCTGAACCTTGCCCTGCGCGGTTTGCACGACAGATGGGGAAGCGGCAGCAAAGAGAAAGCCGGAACAGGCAATTCCAGCCATTACAGCCAAAAGCCAAAGGTTTCGCCGAAACATGGAAGCGGCCTCGATCAACGCGCCCCCCACCTTAACACGAGGTGTCCTTGCCGGCTGCGGGAAAGGCTACGCCCCTGTGCAGCCGGCAGGACGATCAGCGAAGTGAACCGGCATCCTGTTTTGCCTGAGCATGGTCCGCGGGTGCCGGCTCCTTGCCGGTCATCTGCCGCAGCGCAGAAGCATCGAAGTGCCGCATCAACTGGAGCAGGAGCTGCCGTGTGTTGTCCACATCGCGGAGATCGATCACTCCGTGCGGTGAATGTGCGTAGCGGAGAGGTACCAGCAGGGCAGTGCCTGGAGCCCGGAAGAGATAGCTGTTGTTCTGTGGGCCTACACCAGCGCCCTCCTGCAGGATGGTGGTGTACTGCAGGGGAATCCGGCCGTCTGTGGCCTGCGCGGCAACCCAGTCCCGGATCGCAGGCGTGGTCGAGATGGAGCCGTCGTAGAGGTCGAGCGTCGGGCCGAGTCCGAGACGCTCCTGCTGCTGGCTCGCATGGACATCGGGAGTATCGGTGGTGATGCCGACCTCCACAACGAGAACGAAATCCGGATGCAGCTGCGGCATTTCCACGGTCGCATTCGCGCGTCCGAACTCTTCCGACGTGGTCCATGCAATGTAAGTGGTATTGGGATGGGGAGTGGCGGCGAGCTTGCGCGCCAGCTGCAGCAGAACCGCACAACCGACGCGGTCATCCCATGCCTTGGAAACGTAGCGGCTGGAAGATCCGAGCCGAAAGAAGTCGCTTTGCGGAGTGATGCGGTCTCCGGGCTGAACTCCCCATTGCCGCGCCTCACTCGCGCTGGAGGCGCCTATATCGATGTACATCTGGGTGATGCCGGGAGCCAGGGATTTTTCGGCGGCGCTCATCAGATGCGGGGGCCGCACGCCGACGACTCCGGTGATTGTGCCGTGCGAGGTATGAAGGCTCACGAGGTGGTCCGCCATTGCGCCCGCGTACCAGTTTCCGAGCGGAGCCACGGTGAGGAAACCATCCGGCGCGATGGAACGCACCTGAAACCCAACTTCGTCCATGTGGGAGGAGAGGAGGATGACAGGTCCGGGTGCCGTTCCCGGAAAGCGGGCGACCAGGTCGCCGGCCGGAGTTTCATCTACATGAATGGACGGGCCCAGCTGGGCGCGGATGATGGATCGGATCCTGCCTTCATCGTCGGATGTGCCCTGCGCCAGGGTCAGGCTCCTGAGAAGGCTGATTGTCTCCGTATCGGCGGGCGCGGTGGGCGGATTCTGTGCCCGCAGAATGCTCCCCGCGAGGCAGAGGAAGACGCACACCTTCAGACCTGGAAGCGGCGCTCGTTTCGTCACGACAGGTCCTCATAGCTTTCTCTGGCCACGCCGCGCATATCCATTTCGAACTCGATGTCGGCCACCGGAGGCCGCGACAAGTGCCAGTGGACCCCCAGCCGGGCTGCAGCGCCCATGGGCTCGAGGATTGCCCGGTGCAGAAAGGGAAGAATGGGATGCGCTGTGTAGATGTTCACCGTGGTGACATGAGACCAGGCCGCGCCCAGCGCATCGAGACGATGCTGCATGATGCCCATGAC
>DASYYO010000142.1:0-5948 GCA_035933805.1 Acidobacteriaceae bacterium
ACCCCGGAAGAGGTTGCGCAGATGAAAAAGGCTGCGGAACGGATTGATCTGAAAGTTGCCGCAGACAATGTCGGAGTCGCCCGATTCATCGCCGACGATCCCTATGACTTTGTCAAGATGGGCCGCTTCGGCACCTCCTTCAACCTCGACGGAATCTGGGGCGGAAATATGTACGCCGGCGGAGCCGGCGCGATTCTGCCCAACAAGATCACCTCAAAGCACAACTTCCGTTACGTGCCGAACATGAAAGGTTTGGAGATCGTCAAGAAGCTGCGCTGGCAGCTTGACCACAACGGATACAAGGATGTGCAGATCAAGCTGATCGGAGACGTGCCCTGGGCGAAGAGCCCTTCTCACGATACGGATATCTGGCATGCCGGCGAGGAAACATACGCGATGATGGGCGTCCAAGGCGGCCGCAACAGCTTCTTTGCTCCTTCCGGGGGATATTGGCCCGCATATGTTTTCACCGACCAGGAGGTGGGCGAGAAGGTTGGCACCGTGCGGCTGCCCATGGGCGGCGCGAGACTGGGCTATGGCGGAAGGGCGCATGCGGCCAATGAGTACTACGTGATTGAAGGCGCGGGCAACACATACGGAATGGCGGGGACCGAGGAGAGCATTGCGGCCACCATCTACAACTACGCCAAGATGATGGCGGGGCAACCGAAGAAGAATTAGCGGTGACCGGCGGCGCGGAGGCAGGTTTCCCGGCGGGGTATGCTTTTGCGCCGCAATCCACAAACGGGCAAGTTTGCGCCATTCGATGGAACGCGGATGACAGAAGATCGCCTGCATCGCACGGGCGCGCGCATTTCTTCAGTTTCGGCTGGGATGGGAGAGGAAGAAAAGTGAGTAAAAGGCTGATGGCTTTGTGTCTCCTCAGTGCGGTGTGCGGATCGCTCGGGTGCAACGAGAAAAAGACTGTCACGGTCGTGGAATCGAGCAAGCCAAAGCTGGGCATCCGCCCGGAAGGCGACGAGACGGTTCATCCGGATCTGAGCAAGACGCCGGAGGACCTTCGCAAGGTCTATGCCTATATCGACGGCCACATCGACGAGCACGTTGAGAATCTGCAGCGGTGGATCCGCCAGCCGAGCATCTCGAACAGCGGCGAAGGCATACCGGAGAGCGCCGAGATGGTGAAGGGGTTCTTCGACCAGCTCGGCTGCCAGCAGACCCGCGTCTACGACGTGGGCATCACGGAATATGGATCGCCGGGCAACCCGGTGGTTTATGCCAAATGCGACGAGGGTGCGCCCAAAACCCTGGTGATCTATTGGATGTATGACACCATGCCGGTTACTCAGCCGGACAACTGGGTGGCTCCTCCTTTCGAAGCCCGGATCGTGGATGGAAAGACCGCCGGTCTGGATCCGGCGTTCAAGAAGGTTCTGATCGGCCGCGGCGCTACGAACTCCAAGGGGCCGCAGATGAGCCAGTGGAATGCACTGATGTCGATGAAGGTAGTGATGGGCAAGCTGCCGGTCAACCTGATCTTTGTCGCGGAGGGCGATGAAGAGAGGATGGATATCGGCCTGCGCAAGTTTGTGAAGGACCATCCCGACCTCTTCAAGGGAGGGGACGCGATGCTGGTATTCGGCCAACAGGCCGAGAGCGGCGCCGGCGGACTGATGGGAGGGTCGGAGGGTTGTGTCTATGTAGAACTGACGACCAGCGGCAAGAGCTGGGGGCGCGGACCCATTCAGTCCGATATTCACGGCTCTAACAAGCGGTCCGTTGACTCTCCAGCCTGGCGGCATATCAAGATGCTGGGCTCTCTGGTATCGGATGACGGAAACACGCCCTTGATCAAGGGTTTCTTTGACAACATTCAGCCTTTGAATCCTGCGGAGAACGCCACGCTGAAGTCGGCCTCCTCCAAGGTGAACATGAAGGTGGCGGCGGAGAATCTGGGCGTAGGCCGCTTTATCTCCGATGATCCATTCACGATGTTGAAGATGGCGCGGTATGGAACATCTTTCAACCTGGATGGAATCTGGGGCGGCAATATGTACGCGGGGGGCGCCGGAGCAATCCTGCCCAACAAGATCACCTCCAAACATAACTTCCGCTACATCCCGAATATGAACGGGCTGGATATCGTGAAGAAGCTTCGGGCCCAGCTCGATCACAACGGCTACAAGGATGTCGAAGTCAAGCTCATCGGCGATGTTCCCTGGTCCAAGATGTCCTACGACACCGACATTGCGCGCGCCATCCTGAAGACGTATGACGACTTCGGCATCCCGCATGCGACGCCCGCGGATGGCGAATCCATTCTCGGCGGCTATTGGCCCTCTTATCTCTTCTCAAACGGGCCGGTCGGCCAAAAGGTCGCGCCGGTCTATATGCCGATCGCGGGCGGCGCAGCCGGGCACGGCGGAAGAGCGCATGCCGCGAACGAATATTACGTCATTGAGGGCGCAGGCAAGGTCTACGGCATGGCCGGAGCGGAAAAATCGATCGCCGAAATCATCTACAACTACGCTGCCGCGAGCGGAAAGAGCTCGCTAAACAAAGCCGACAGCCCAACCTTTACCACCGCGAGCCTACCCAAATGAACTCTGTGATCTCTATTCGCAACCTCACGAAGATCTATCAGATGGGAGATACCGCCGTGCATGCGCTGCGGTCCATCTCGCTCGATATCCAGCCAAGTGAATTTGTAACGGTCGTCGGCCCTTCAGGGTCAGGAAAATCCACGTTAATGCACATCCTGGGATGCCTGGATCAACCCACCAGCGGAGAGTACTTCCTCGACGGTAAGGATGTCGCGCATTTGTCGGACGACGAGATATCGGAAGTGCGCAACAACAAGATTGGCTTTGTATTTCAAGGATTCAACCTGCTGGCACGCACATCGGCGCTGGAGAATGTGGAACTCCCGCTGCTCTATTGCAAAAAGCAGGTGCCGGCGGCCGAGCGGAGGCGGCGGGCCATGGAGGCATTGGCTGCCGTGGGCCTGGAGTCGCGCTACGAGCACCATACCAACCAGTTATCCGGCGGCCAGCAACAGAGGGTCGCCATCGCCCGCGCGCTCCTGAATAACCCATCCATTCTACTGGCCGACGAGCCGACCGGAAACCTGGACAGCCGCACCAGCGTGGAGGTCATGGACATCTTCCAGTCTTTGAAGGAGGAACGCGGAATCACCATTGTCCTGATCACGCATGAGATGGACGTAGCAGCCTACGGTTCGCGCATTGTTTCGTTCCGCGACGGAAACATCGTGTCAGACAAGGCCAATGTACGGCGCCGGGCAGCGCGCGGGGAGCTTGCAGAACTCCCTGAGCCGGTCGAGGAGGTGGGCTGATGCTCTTTACCAGAAGCAGCTTTCTGATTGCCCTGAGAGCATTGCGCAAAAACAAACTGCAGACGGGGCTTACCATGGCGGGCATGACGATCGGCGTGGCCACGGTGCTCACCATGATCGCACTGGGCAGCGGCGCGCAATCGGCGATTCAGGACCAGGTACGTGCGGCGGGCATGAACCTCATCATCGTCACGGCGGGAAACTATCAGCTCAAGCAAGAGGCGGTTCCCGACGATGCCATCGAGCCTGGAGCCTTTCACCCGTACAGGCGTCCGGACGGCAGCCGGATCGCCCCCAGGCTGCAGATCGCAGTTTGGGATCCGCGCAATCGCGTGTCTCTGCTGCGGTCTTTCTATCATCCCGAGGATGATCCGATGGAGAAGCATGACCATCCCACCTCCGCCCAGAGACTGGGAGACAGCGAGGCTGGGTTGGGCGCCGCGGCTACCTTGACGATCAGTGATGCCGACGCGATCCGCAAGATCAGCGGAGTGCAGTATGTGTCCGAAGGGGTTCACGAGAACGCGCATATCGTCTTTGGGGATAAGCGCTGGTTTACCCGCATGCACGGCGACGATGTCTCGATGCCGGAGATCCGCCGGGCGTGGACCTTCCCGCACGGGGGGTACTTCAACAAGCAGGAAGAGGCGAATGCCGAGCAGGTGATCGTACTCGGAAGCGTGGTGAGCGAAAAGCTCTTCGGCACCGCCAATCCCGTGGGGAATATTGTGAAGCTCTGGCATCAGCCTTTCAAAGTGGTTGGCGTGATTAGCAGCGGAAGCTATCTTGTGGCGCCGACTCCTGGAGACGACCAGTTCGACGCGATCTATCTCCCGGTAACGACGGTGCAGAGGCTGCTCAACCTCTCCAAGCTGAATGACATTACGATCACGACTCTATCGACCGGAGATGTCTCGCGGGTATCGAAATCGGTAGCGGATCTTTTGCGGGTGCGGCATCACATCGCCTTCCGCATGCCGGATGATTTCACCGTCACCAGCCAGGCGAGACAGGCCCTGGCCAAAGGCGGAATGCGGCCGGAGGTTGCGCGAGCGGTGGTTGGCAATGTGTCGGGACTGGAGAAGGTCACGCTCGATCAACTGGGCAAGACGCTGGACCGTGCGAGTGCGACGATGACCGCGCTTCTGGCGAGCATTGCAACCGTATCGCTTGTGGTTGGGGGCATCGGAATTATGAACATCATGCTGCTATCTGTTACGGAGCGCACCCGCGAGATTGGCGTTCGCCGGGCCGTGGGCGCGCGCGCCGGAGATGTACTGGCGCAGTTTCTGCTTGAGTCCATCACATTGAGCGTGGTTGGCGGACTTTTGGGAATTCTCATTGGCTATATCGTCTCAGGCGCCATATCGAAGACCTTGCAATGGTCGACGAGCGTGTCGATGGCGTCGGTCGCTCTCTCCTTTGGCGTCTCCGCGGCTGTGGGCATCTTTTTCGGATACTATCCGGCCCGTCAGGCCTCTCGCGTGCTCCCCATCACCTCTCTCAGGTATGAATAATGCTGAACACGAGCTTGCGTATCGCATACAGAGCCCTGCGGCAGAATAAGCTGCGCACCGGACTGGCGGTCCTCGGGATGACGATCGGCGTGGCGGCTGTGCTCACCATGTTTGCCCTGGGCACGGGCGCGCAGGAGTCGGTTTCATCCAATGTGAAATCGGCGGGTACGACGCTCATCTTCGTGCGCTCAGGGAATTTCACCCGAGGCGGAGAGGAGTCCCGGATTCCCACAGGGATGGGGAGCGCCAACTCGCTGACTGCCTCGGACGGGGACGCGATCCGCCAGGTACCCGGCGTGCAATACGCGGCAGGCTGGGTAATGGATCGCGGCTGGGTAGAGACCGCGGACCAGAGATTCTTTACCCAGGTGGTTGGCGCCGATATTGCGTTCCCGGAGATGTATGGATGGTCATTCGCGAAGGGAAAGTTTTATAAAGACTCCGATGTGGCGTCGGCAGCGAACGTGGCCGTGATCGGCACCTCTCTGCGTGACCATCTCTTTGGCGATGAGAATCCCATCGGCAAGACGGTCCAGATTCACAATCAGCCATACCGGATCGTCGGCGTCTTTTCCACCAAGGACGACGATCAGGCCGATATGGCGCTTGTGCCCTACACCGCGCTGCAAAAGCAACTGAACCGGCAGTCCCTGCAGGGCGTGACGCTGGCCGCCGAACAGGCCGGCGAGGCAACCCGCATCTCTGCGGATATCAAAGCTTTGTTGCGGAAGAGGCATCGTCTCGACGCGGCGCCGACGGGGATGGCCGCCGCGGGAAGTGCGCTCGGAGGCAACCAGGCGCCGTCTGCCGACGGCGGCGTACCGGACGATTTCACGGTGAAGACGCAAGCGGCGGAGGCTCTCACGAAAGGACTTTATACCTCTGTGGCGGCATTCGTTCTGGCGAATATGCCCCAGGTCGATCAGGTCAACATGCAGGAGATGTCCGGCACCTTGAACCGGGCGGGCAAGACGATGACAGCGCTGCTGGCTGCGATTGCGACGATTTCGCTGATCGTCGGCGGAGTCGGCATTATGAACATCATGCTCGCCACGGTGCGCGCTCGTACCCGCGAAATCGGCATCCGCAAGGCGCTGGGCGCCACCGCCCGCGAG
>DASYYO010000158.1:0-14357 GCA_035933805.1 Acidobacteriaceae bacterium
TTCCAGTCCGGTTATCTTGATCTCGTCGCGCGGATCGGCCAAAGCGCAGGCGTGGTTCACCTGTTGCGCGGCAAGGTTGCGCTCGCTCGCGAGCAGACCACCCAAACCCATGGCGGCGGCTTTCATCCAGGTGCGGCGTGAGTGGTCCATTGACGATTCCCCCTAGCATAATTTCTACGAAACGCTATCACCTGCGCCGTGACAGTGTCACCCTGCAGAGGACGCTTCCCGCGCTGAAGGCAGGGCGCCCTTCGCGTTAACCCGATTTGCACCACAATTGGATAACGCAGCATCTCCGATAATTTGATCGCTACCCCACAGGACGTTGTCATTCAGAGGATCGATTGCAGGATCACGCATCCTGACCTTTGCGATGGTGGCTGCTGTTTTCCCTGGTAAGAAGGTTTACATGCCTCCGCTGCCGGATGAGCGGCGAATAGAAATGCCGGCGACAGTCATTCCGCCCTCAGAGGTCTTCGCGAATGCGTGCAGCGTACGTCCGTCATCATCCAGATGGCGCAAGGTCATCTCCTTTGGGGTAACGGAGAGATGGCTGAAGCCGTACACCTTCTGCGCATACGGACCGCGTTTTGAAGGATCAACTTTTAGATCGTAGAGGTCCGCACCGCCTCCACCCGAAAGAAAGAAGCTGGTCGGGTGTCCCTCGAACTCAAGGTGCTGCATGTCGTGGTCGTGGCCTGCCAGATAAAGGTCGACCTTGTATTTGCGGAACAACGGGTCCCAGTCGCGCACGAGGACTGGGTGATCGCCATGCAATCCGTCCGAATAGACCGGGTGGTGCCCCATGACGACAAGATAAGGCGTCCTGCGCGGACGCTTGAGTTCGGCTTCGAGCCAGGCAAGCTGCTCCGCCTGCTGCTGTGGTGTCAGGGTGAAGCTCTTTCCCTTGCTTACGCTACCGTCTGGATACGGCATGTTGCTGTCGAGAGCAAGAAACGTGCTGAGCGGGCGCTTCGCCGGAAATTCGAAGCGATACCAGCGGGCAGGCATGGTCCAGCGCGTCTTTCCGCTGCGGCCATACTCCAGTTCGGCATCCACTTTGCTCTCGGGCCAGTGCTGATAATCATGGTTCCCCAGGATGGCATAGGCCGGGCAATCAAACGTATCCGCCGGATACACGGACTCGAACTGCGTTTGCCAGCGCGGAGAGTGGACACCTCCATCGAGCGCGCCATACCAGTTGTCACCGAGCAGAAGGAGGGCCTGCGCGCGCAACCTTCGTTCCTGAGTATAGCGGCGCATGGCCTCTGCGACTCGGAACTGAGCCGTGTGGTCTTCGTAGCCCCAATCGCCAATCATCAATAGCTCAGCGGCCGCAGGATCGGCGCCTGGCGCAGCAGCAATGGCGGGCATTGCACCAAGCGCAGCGGCAGCGCTGAAAGCGACGGTTTGACACAGAAACTGACGGCGATTGAGATTCATCTTGAGCTTCCCCGCGGCTTAGTCCGGGTAGATGAGAGGACTCGCGATTGAGTTTAGCAGCGGGATCAGCCCGTCCGTGTGAAATTCCCCCGCGGTCAAATCTCCCAGCGAGCTGTGGAGCGGACCTGGTTCCAGTGCTCGTTCATGGCTCCTCACGAAACCTGCCGTGGATGATTCGATGCAGCCGTTATCTTCCGCACCCGCTCCGATCTGTGGTACAAAATAACCGCAACTGCCCTGAAGCGCCTCCCCCTGCGAGGCATCGATGAATCACAGTTGTAATGCATGCGGAGCACAGCCCGGCGCGGACGGAGTCTTCTGCCCAGTCTGCGAGCCGGTCTCTGCGCCTGAGATCCACGATGCAACCGTTATGGATGCGACCGTTACGGATGTTCCCGTCACTGTGCAGACGGCTGCGAACACCCAGGCCGGAGCGGCCAGCCCGAAGCTTCCCAGATTCCTGCAACGCGCGTTGCTCGTACTTCTCATGAGCTGGGCCGCAGTGACGCCGTTTGTCGAACTGCGACAGATTCAAGCCCGGGTGCCTGGGTATTGGTCCGACTTCTACTCTCCCTGGAGCGCCACTCGCGCGGCGCTCCACGGCCAGGACCCCTACTCCAAGGCGGTCACCCGGCAGATCCAGGTCTGGTTTTACGGACACGCTCTTACCCCGGCAGAGATCAACGACACGCAGGCCTTCGTCTATCCGGCGCATGCAATTCTTCTGTTTGCTCCGGCCGCCGTTCTTCCCTGGCATGGCGTCCGGCTCCTCTTTTCTTTCCTGCTTCCCGCACTGGTTGCAGCCAGCGCCTGGCTGTGGATGGAGATGTGCGGCATGCAGCTCACAGCCTGGAATCGGGTTGTTCTGCTGGTGCTGATAACGGCCAGTTGGCCATCCGTCTGGGCGGCTCAACAGATGCAGCCCACCGTTCTTGCCTTCGCTGCGGTCACCGGCGCCTGTTTTCTGCTGCGCAAGCAGAGAGATCTGGCCGCCGGATTTCTGCTTGCAGCGTCCACCTTCAAACCTAACATCGTCGTGCCTTTGATCGCCTGGCTGATCGTTTGGGCGCTGATTCAGCGGCGCGGGCGCTTTGTCGCCGCTTTCGCCCTTTCGATCACCGGATTTCTAGCCGCAGCGGAGGCGATTCTCCCGGGATGGATCCCACGATGGAAGGCGGCCATTCTGACTTATAGCGCGGATGTTCATAAACCGCCCCTGCTGCTGTTCCTCTTTGGCCGCGGTGGCCGGGCATTCTCCTTCGGCGCCGTCCTTCTGGTGATCTTCCTCGTCTGCGGCGCGCTCTGGCGTCTCGGCCTGGCGCCGGCGAACGCACCGAACTTTGGCCGATCGGCTGCTCTGATCCTGGCCTTCACCGCATGCATCATTCCCGGCTCTCTCTGGATGGTCTATAACCAGCTCCTTCTCATCCCCGGGGTTTTTATTCTTCTCCGCACGCATCCGAAGGGCCTGCCGGCCAAGCCGGCGCGCGATCTCTCCCTGGCTTTAGCCTCGTGGGCGGCGCTGGGAGTGCCCATCTGCGTCAGCATTTCGTTCATCCTCGGTTCCCCAGGACTTCGTCCCGTTCTTCCGTTCTTGGACATCCTGCTGCCCGCAGCCGTCACAGGAGCCCTCCTGTGCGTCGGCCCTGCCCTGCCGCTGGATGCAGCAGCGCAACTCCAGTCGGCGCCTCTGGAGATTCGCTCCTAGCGCGTTACAAAGTAGAGATACATTCGGGGATTGGGATCGCCCAGAAGCCGGCGCACGGTCCAGCCATCCCGGATGAGACGATCCCGAATCCACTCCAGCCGCGGGTCGTCACCGCAATACAGCAGGAAATGTGGATGGGAAACAAGGAAGGATCTATAGCTATCGAGTTGGAAGGGTGTATACGCATGCTCGAGCGCGAGCGAGTATTCGGCTACGAAGACGCGCTGGCGCGCTGCGAAAGACGCCGCGCGCCGAACCGGGAGAGCGAAGGATGTACGTCTTCGCACGGAGCACTTCCTCCTCGGGGGAAAACGGGGAAAGCCTTTGTGTCACGAGAGCCCTCCGAAGACCTGGCCTGGCTGGATTCCTGAAAAGCGGCATCCCCGGCTGTCCCCCGCGCGAGCGCCGTTGCAGTTGAGGGAAAGGCGCCCGCGAGAAGCTCGGACAGCGCCTTCCCCTCTCAATTTCTATTGAAAAGGACCGCCCGCATCCCGCCCCCCTACGCACGAAACTTCAGAAAGTTGATATCTTCTGGCGTTTTGAGGTAACTTTTTACGCGCGGCGTTTATCGGCCCTGGATTGTTGTGAAATTCAGACAGAGCTAGGACTAGGTCCGCATAGAAGGTTGCGCAGACCTCAGGATTGGTTTCTGTTCCATGCCGACTGAGACGCTTGGATTCAAATCGTCGTCCTTTTTCGACTCCGCACTGTCGTTCGCGGTGGCGGGAGTTCTGTTGGCGGCAACCCTCGGCTGCAACGGAGCACACTCCTCCTCGGGCCTCTCCCGCTCCACGCAGCATCTCGACTTCAATCAGGATGTGCAGCCGATTCTGGCCAGCAACTGCTTCAGTTGTCATGGGCCTGACCCGGAGATGCGCAAGGCCGGGCTGAGGCTCGATCTTGGGGAATCTGCATTTATGAAGCGGCCGGGGCATCCCGATGCGATCGTTCCGGGGCATCCGGAGCGGAGCGAATTGGTCAAGCGGATCGAGTCCAAAGATCCTCACTACCTGATGCCGCAGAATGCGCAGGGCGAAGCGAAGCCGATGAAGCCGCAGGATATTGCCATTCTGAAGGAGTGGGTGAAGGAGGGCGCCGTCTATCGGCCGCACTGGGCATTCGAAAAACCGGTGCGCGCCGCGCTTCCTAAGGTGAACGACATAAGAGCTCAGGGATGGGCGAAAACACCAATCGACAGGTTCATTTTGGCGCGGATGGAGAAAGAAGGGTTGCATCCCTCGCCCGAGGCGGACAAGGAGACGTTGATCCGGCGTGTGACGCTGGACCTGACCGGTTTGCTGCCTGCGCCCGCGGAGGTCAAGGCCTTTGTCAAGGATACATCACCACAGGCCTATGAGCACCTGGTGGATGGGCTGCTCGCGAGGCCGAGTTACGGCGAGGAGCGGGCGCGCTACTGGCTGGATTACGCGCGCTATGCAGATACCTATGGGCTTCATTTCGACAACAGCCGCGATATCTGGCCTTATCGCGACTATTTGATCCAGTCGTTCAATAACAACAAGCCTTTCGATCAATTTGCTAAAGAACAGATAGCAGGGGATCTTCTGCCGGCCAAGAATCTGGACCCTCTGATAGCCAGCGGGTACGTTCGGCTGGGTGTGAGCAGCAACGAAGGTGGAACGATTCCGGAGGAGTTGCGCGTCAACATTGCCAGGGAGCGCACCGAGGCTTACGGCGCCACCTTCATGGGCCTCACGGTAGGTTGCGCCGTATGTCACGATCACAAGTACGATCCCACCACCCAGAAAGACTTCTACTCGCTCAGTGCGTTTTTCAACAACATCGATGAGCACCCATTCAACGGCGACAAGCCGGTTTGGGCACCCGTTGTCCGGATTCCCAAGCCTCAGAATCTTGAAGCGTACAACCAGGTGTTGGCCAAGCGGTCCGAGCTTGCCGCCCAACTGAACGCCTTGCGATTGCAGGAGCGCGCCTTGGTCGAGCGGTGGCTTCGGTCGCGGCAGAATCCGGCACAGCCTGTCTCAATCGATCGGCTCATGCTCCGCTTGCGCCTGGATGAAGGCGGTGGCGACGTACTGAAAAACAGTGCCCCGGATGCCAATCCCCCAAATTCGGTTCCAAGGATCTTCCCCATCGGCAAGTCAAAACCCGAATGGGGCGAGACAACGTGGCTGTGGCCTGATTTCCGCATGGACACCGGTACCCGGGTGATGCTGGGTCAGACGGGTAACGCTGAATGGAACCAGGCGTTTTCCTCGGGTGGGTGGTTCATGCTGCGCTCGGCGCCCAACTATACGATAATGGGCACCTCGGGAGCGCTTATGTCGAAGATGGATACGACCCAGCACAACCGGGGCTGGGATGTCTCCATCGAGAAGGGGATAATTAGCGTCGATCTTGTGAATGAATCGCCCAAAGAACAAGTGCCTCGCAAGAGCGCCAAGGCTAAGAAAGCGGCTCTCAACCAGGAGACGTTCGATTATCCAACACCGAAGCGTTTTACAGCCCAAGAACTGGGGCCTGACAAGGCAGCAGTCAAAAAGGCGATAGCCAAGAAGGCAGGGCTCAAGAAGACGGCGGTCAAAAAGACGGCGTCCGTGATGGTTCCGGACAGGACACCGCTGGTTGCGATCAAGGTTTCGACGGTCGATCCAGTGCCTCTCGATGGCCGCTGGGTGCACGTGTTCTTTACCTACGACGGATCGGGCAAGGCAGCTGGAGTCAAGATCTATGTGAACGGGGCGCCGGTAGCGGCCAGCGTGGTTTCGGATACGCTTGGCGGGTCGACGATACGGACACAGGCTCCGATGCAGCTTGGCTGGAGATATCCCGACGCAACCCCTGCCAAGGACACACGCTATCAGGATATCCGGCTCTATGCGCGGGTGCTGACGGCGGCGGAGGTCAAGCGGCTGCCGTTTGAGGACTATGCCGCGGAGGTGACGGGTAAGCCGGTCAGCCAGTGGAATGAGGATCAATGGCATGCGGTGAGCGACTTCTATTTCAACAGCGTGGACCAGTCCTCCAAGGCGCTCCAAAGCCAGCTGGACCAGCTGGATGCGCAACTGGACAAGCTCTCCGAGGGAGGCGACCTGACCCTTGTGTCATGGGAGAAGCCCTCGATCGCGTATGCGGATATTCTGGTGCGCGGAATTTACTCCGCGCGCAAGGAGAGAGTGGAGGCCAACACCCCTCACTTTCTTCCGCCGTTGCCTGCCGGTATGCCGCACAATCGTCTGGCCCTGGCGGATTGGACCGTAAGCCCGGAGAATCCGTTGACCGCGCGAGTCACGGTCAATCGCATGTGGAACGAGATCTTTGGCACGGGCCTGGTTGAGACTACAGAGGACTTTGGGATCATGGGCCAGCGTCCCTCCCACCCGCAGTTGCTGGATTGGCTTGCGGTGGAGTTTCGTGAGAGCGGCTGGAACATGAAGCACATGTACAAGCTCATGGTGATGTCTGCGGCCTATCGCCAGAGCGCGAAGTCAACTCCCGAACAACTCGCCAGAGATCCGAAGAACCTGCTGTTGGCGCGTGGTCCGCGTTTCCGCATGGATGCCGAGATGCTGCGGGATATTGCGCTCGAGTCCAGCGGCTTGCTGGTAAACAAAGTTGGCGGTCCCAGCGTCAAACCTTACCAGCCGCCAAACGTCTGGGAATCAGTCGGTTATCCCTCGAGCGACACCACGAACTACAAGCAGGATCATGGACAGGCGCTCTATCGGCGCAGCCTCTACACGTATTGGAAGCGCATGGCGATGCCGCCCGACATGGACGCCTTCGACGCTCCGATGCGCGATGCCGTGTGTACCCGCCGCCAGCGCACGGACACTCCCTTGCAGGCGTTGGTGACCCTGGACGATCCGCAGTGGGTCGAGGCCGCGCGTGCGCTTGCCCAGCGCCTGATCAAAGAAGGCGGCTCGCAGCCCGCGCAAAAGATCCAGTATCTGAGCGATCTGTTGCTGTCCCACGATCTGCCTCCGCAGATGGAAGCGGTGCTGCAGAAGTCTTTCGAGCAGATGGAGCAGCACTATGCCCACGATCCCCGGGCCGCGCGCGAATTGGTCTCGATCGGCGAGAAGCCTCGCGATCCGTCGATTCCCGCGCCTGAGCTGGCCGCCTGGACCATTGTGGCCAGCGAGGGCCTCAACCTGGACGAAACGTTGAACAAGTAGTCTTTGCGTCTGCCGTCGAATCTGTTGGAAGGGAAAGTCTATGAAGCAACATCCGCTTTGCACCGATCCCGATCACGGCCCCACCATCCTGGATCTTCCCATTCCCAACGGCATGAAGATGGAATGGGCCGCCCTCGAAACGCGGCGGCATTTCCTGGGAAAAATGGGCAAGGTTTTCGGATGGGCGGCGCTGGCCAGCCTGCTGGGAGACAAAGCGCTGACCGGAGACGCCCATGCGGCTAACGCGACGCTGGCTTCCCCGGAGTCTTTGAGGCTGCCCCAATTCGCTCCGAAAGCCAAGCGGGCGATCTATCTCTTCATGTCCGGCGGTCCGCCGCAGATGGACCTGCTGGACTATAAGCCAAATCTTGCCCAGTTCTATGACAAGGACATTCCCGACTCGGTCAGGGGAAACCAGCAGCTCACCGGAATGACCGCCGGCCAGGCGCGCTTTCCGATCGCACCCTCGCATTGGGCATTCAAGCAATTTGGCAAGTCCGGAGCTTGGGTAAGCGATTTGCTGCCTTATACAGCGAAAATGGTGGATGACCTCACCATCATTCGATCGACCAACACGGAGGCCATCAATCACGAGCCGGCGATCATGCTCATGAACACGGGCAACATGAATCCAGGGAAACCCTGTCTTGGCTCCTGGCTCTCCTATGGGCTCGGAAGCATCAACGATAACTTGCCGACTTTCATGGTGTTGCTCAGCAAGACGAACCCGAAGGAAAACAATCAGCCGGTTTCGTCGCGCTTATGGAGCAGCGGTTTTCTTTCCTCGGAATACGCCGGGGTTGGCTTGCGTTCCGCGGGAGATCCGGTTCTTTATCTGAGCGACCCCAAGGGAATGGACCGTGATGTGCGCCGCAAGATGCTCGATGCCGTCAACGAGATCAACCACCAGACCTATCAGGAACTGGGCGATCCTGAGACCAATTCGCGTATCTCCCAATACGAGATGGCGTATCGCATGCAAGCGTCTGTCCCGGATCTCACGAACATGAGCGACGAGCCACAGTCCACGTGGGATCTGTACGGCCCCGACGCGAAGGAACCGGGAACCTTTGCCTACAACTGCCTCATGGCCCGCCGCATGGCCGAGCGTGACGTGCGCTTTATACAAGTGTACAAACGCGGGTGGGATGTGCATTCGGATGTCACCGGGGTATTGCCTATCCTTTGCCAGGAAACGGACAGGGCCTGTTACGCCCTGGTCACCGACCTCAAACAGCGCGGGCTCCTGGAGGATACGCTGGTCATCTGGTCAGGCGAATTCGGGCGAACGGTCTACAGTCAGGGAGGCTTGTCCAAAGATAACTATGGCCGCGATCACCATCCGCGTTGCTTTACCAGTTGGATGGCTGGGGGCGGCGTAAGACCGGGAATCACCTACGGCGAGACCGATGAGTTCAGCTACAACGTCGTGAGAGATCCTGTGCCCGTCAGGAACTTCAATGCGACGCTCCTGCATTGCATGGGAATCGACCATAATAAGCTGACATATAAATTTCAAGGATTGGATCAAAAGCTGACCGGCACCACACCTGCTGAGGTGGTCACCGGATTGCTCGCGTCATAAGGAGTGACAAAGGCCTGGGTTGTGGGTTTCACTGAAGTTGCTCCAAAAAACCGGCTGATCAAGCCTGTGTGGATTGCCTCGCTGCTGGCGGTCGCGGCGCTCTTGCTCCTGCCTTCGCTGGTCCCTCTGGACGGCAAAACGCATGCGGACTGGCAGCAGTTCCTGGGGCGATTTCATCCCCTGGCGGTCCATCTTCCCATCGGCATGCTGCTTCTCGTTCCGCTGCTGGAGATCGGCGGACGCGTGCGTCCGGCTCTGCGGGAGGCTTCCATCCTGGTTCTATGGCTGTGCGCCTTCAGTTGCCTCGGGACACTAGCCCTGGGCTATCTGCTGGCCTACGGCAGCGGCGCAACCGGAGCCGGAGTCACCCGCCACATGTGGGGAGGCATCTCCCTTACCATCGCCGTTTTGCTATGTGCGCTCGTACGCCCCTTGTGGGCCTCCGGAAAGCTGCCTTACGCGTATCCGGCGCTCCTCGGTTGCGTTATGCTCCTGATGGCGTGGGCTGCCCACCAGGGCGGCTCTCTCACCCACGGAAACTACTACCTCACGGAGTATCTCCCGGCGCCGCTCAAGCGATTGCCAGGGCTGCGAATGCTGCAAGCGAAAGTGCCGCTCGTTCCGAATTCGTTTTACGCCCAGCACATTCATCCCATCTGGGATGCGAACTGTCTCTCCTGCCATGGTGAATCGAAGGTCAAAGGAGGGCTGCGGCTGGACGCGTATAACCTTCTTATGGAAGGAGGAAGAGACGGTCCGGTGATCGTTCCGGGAAAACCCGAGAAGAGCCTCCTGTTCACGCGGATCACTCTGCCGCCAAGCGACAAGAAGTTCATGCCGGCGGAGGGCAAGCCGCCGTTGAAGCCCGAAGAGATCGCATGGATCAAAGCTTGGATTCTGCAGGGTGCATCCCCCACGGCCCCCTCGCTAGCCGGCGTCTCGGTCCCTCAGCCGTACAAAGAAGTGGCCCTTCCGCAGGTGGGGGACTACAGCAAACTGCTGGGGCAAATCTCGCAGCTTGAGGCGTCCCAGGGCATCAGTCTTTTGCCGCTTTCAAAAAAGCTAGGAGATGGCCTGGTTTTGAATACCATCAATGTTGCGGATAAGTTTGACGACGCTCGTCTGGCGCAGTTGCAGAGGTTTGCGCCCTATATCGTGGAAGTGGATCTGGGGCGCACGGCCGTGACCGATGCCTGCTTCGACACGCTCAAGACTTTCACTCACCTCCGCGCGCTCC
Source organism: Acidobacteriaceae bacterium (assembly GCA_035933805.1). Lineage (GTDB taxonomy): Bacteria > Acidobacteriota > Terriglobia > Terriglobales > Acidobacteriaceae > PALSA-350. The sequence goes on from DASYYO010000158.1 coordinate 10,134, forward strand.
GGCTGGAAGGCACATCTGTTACGGGACAGGGTCTTGCGAAGCTGGCGCCGTTGTCTCAATTGAGCTACCTGAACCTGAGCGGCACGAAGGTCACGCAAGCAGCCATTGCGCCACTCGCCTCAATGCATAACCTGCGCCATCTCTATCTCTACAACACCCCGGCCCAACCTGTATCCGCTGCACGCGCTCAGGAACCTTCCGCCAGGAGTTCGCCATGAAACCAGAGAGAACCGTTCTTTCGACAATCCGCAGCCTGGATCGGCGTCGATTCTGCACTGCGACAGGAGTTACGACATTGATGACACTCATCCACTCTTATGGACAGGCGGAGACTTCGTCTGAGGAAAGCACCGCGGGGCAAGCACAACTTCTCACCGGAAATGGCGAGTGGACCTACCGTGTTGTCCCTCATTGGGGGGAACTGCCGGCAGGGACAATGTTTGGCGGAACCCATGGAGGGATTGCCACCGACAAGGCCGGACTCCTCTATGTGAGCACGCAAAGCGCTACCGGCGTGCTGGTCTATGACCGCCAGGGAAAGCTGCTCCGAACGATCGCCAACGAATATCCTGAAGTCCATTCGATGACCTACGCGGAAGAGAATGGAGAGGAGTACTTCTATGTCACGGTTCAGAAGGGGACACCCAAAGAAAACTGGCTGTTTGTCAAAATCAAGCCGGACGGGACCGTGGTCCAGAAGATCACGGCTCCGCAGGAAGCCGGATTTCATGCCCCAAACGAATGGCGCCTGACCGCCGCTGTGCCCGGGCCCGATCGCTCAATCTTCATTGCCAACGGATACGGAGACTCTCGCATCTTCAAATTCGATCAAGCCGGCAACTACCGGGCGAGCTTTGCCGGCAAAGGCGCGGCGGATGGCGAGTGCAATTGCTGCCACGGACTCGCCGTCGACATGCGCTACGATCAACCGCTCCTGCTGGTTTGCGACCGGGAGAATCGCCGGCTTTGCCACTTCGATTTCGATGGAAAATTTGTGCGCAGCATCACGCTCCATCTGCGCCGTCCCTGCCAGGTGAGCTTCCGCGGCGACTATGCCGTGGTCTCAGAATTAGAGGGCCGGGTCACCATCCTCGATAAAGACAACGTCCCCGTCTCCTTCCTCGGAGACAATCCCCAAAGATCGCAATGGGCGAAATACGACCTCAACCCGAGCGAGATCGCTCCCGCGGTTTTCAGCGCCGCCCATGGGTGCCACATCGATCAGAAAGGAAATATCTATGTGTCGGATTGGAACCGGTCCGGCCGGGTTACCAAACTGGCGCGGGTGGAAACGTAGCGGCCGAGTTCTGAGATCCGAGGTTGAATTAACTCCTGCCGCCGTTCGAAGCAGTCGTAGGGCTCAGCGAACTTCGCGGGTGCGCAGGTATGCCCAGGGGCTATAAAGCGCCGCCAGGAGAATTACTAGATACACCGGGATGTGGACTGCGGTTGCCAAACCTGTAAGCGCGACCAGCGGGAACCAGAGGCCGGCGGACCGCAAAGCGACGCCTCGCGATCTCTTGCCTAAGCTCTCGAGCAGGAACAAGCAGGTCACGAACGCCACGCTTCCAACGCAGGCAGAGGCCATATGAGCGCGCCATCCGGGAAGCTGAGGGATCTCGGAGGCTCCGGCGTCTCTCATGACGTCATAGACGATCTCGGCGCAGTAGACACCGCCAAGCCCGAACAGCGTCGCGAGCGCAACCGCCATGGGCGTCGAGTCCGTCCTTTGTTTCTGTTGTCTGAGCTTCTTCATTCCTGAGGCTTGCCGATAGGCTCCTGATCATCCGGTTATTGTCAGGACCGGACACTCCGCGTCTACGATGAGCTGAAAGGCTCCGGAGGTTCTCATCTCCATTCCCAGATGCGACGACTTTCGAATGCCCAGCACGAGGAGATCAATGGATCGTTCTCGAATGTGCTGGAGAATCTGTTCGTGCGCTCTTCCAACATCGACAAAGGTTCTCGGGTTGCAGAAGTCCTTCGGGTGCTCAGGCACGATGCTGTCGAGCGATTTATAAAACCGCTCCTTGAGTTCGCCGATTCTGTCCGGATGATCGACCGCCTCTCTCTGGATCACATTGAGCACGTCAATATCCGACCGGAATGCCTGGGCGAACGAGACCGCGTATGCCGCTGCCCGCGCGGCAGAGGGCGTAAGGTCCGTCGCATACAAGATGCGGCGGAAAGGAAAATCCGCGGCCGTCACAGTTCGCACCTGCGGTCCGACGGTGAGAGAAGGCCAGCGGGTGGATCGAAGGATTCCCTCAGCGACAGAACCAATGAGTCCCCGCTCGATCCACCCTCCCCCATGCGTGCCCAGCACGATCATAGAAGGCTGGTTCTCTTCGGCAAGCTTGGCAAGCGCCTCCTTCGGATCGCCTTCGAGGAGAAGCGGAACGGCTTCCAACGAGTTGGCGCTTCCCAGAACGCTGGCCTTCCTGGAAAGCAGGAACTGAAGGTCTTTCCTCTGCTGGCTCACCAGCGAGCGGTCTATCTCCACCTCCATGGCGGCCTGTGAGAGCGTGAATGCGTGTGCCACCAGGAGCTTGGCCGAGAAGTGCTTTGCCAGGAGACCCGCATACAAGCCGGCATTTTGAGAACAGACGGAGAAATCTGTCCCATAGATCACTGCGTTCAGATTCACATCTGGACTTTCATCCATGATTGGCATCGCGGTCATCTCCCTGAGAAAGCTCTTTCATCAAAGCCGAAAGGATAACACCCGCTACGCGTGATGAGCGGTCGCGATGTTCGGGCATTGGATGTGCAGAAGCCGCACGGAAAGGAGCAACAACGATCCGCGGCGGAGATCCCAACTTCTCCGGCCTCGGCCGGCTGAGGCGAACGAGCTGACGAGTGCTTTCATCAAGACACGTTCCCGTCGTGCCCGGCTGCTTCGAACTTCGCGCAATGAGCTTCCCGTGTCGATCAGTTGTCAGTTCTTCTACTCCTGCAAGGCTCTTCGGTGTGCCGCTGCATGGTCTCGAAGGAGTTCCAACAACTGACCGACCGGTCCTTTCGGATCCGGACCGTTCAAGAGCACGATGCTGAGTTCACGCTTGATGGGGCCGTTGTCGAGATGAAGCGCCTTGATACTTCCAATCTTCAGGGTCTTTTCGATGGCTAGGCACGGAACGAATCCGACCCCAAGACCCTCTTCCACCGCAGAAATGATGCCTTCGGTTGAATTGATATCGATCGAGGTATGAAGCTGCTGCCGCAAAACGCCGTTTCTTTCCAGATACTCTTCGACGAAGCGGCGCATTCCGGAGCCTACCTCTCGCAGCAATATCGGCGCCTGCACCAGCTCGGCAGCCCTGACCACGGGTTTTTTCGTCCACCGGTGGTCGGGCCGCACAATCAGCGTCAGCTCATCTTCTCCGAATACCTCGATCTTGAGGTCCGGACGGAAGGCGGGGGCTTCGATCAGTCCTACGCTGATCTGATGCGTGGTAAGAGCCTGCAAGACTTCATTGGTGCTTCCGCCCATCACGTGAATTCGCAGCTTTGGCCACTCGCTCAGCAAATGAGGAAGAAGCTTAGGCAGAAGATACACGGCAATGGTATGGGATGCTCCAATGCTCAGCTCGCTTCCTTCCTGACCCCCAAAGGGAGCGAGAGCGGCGATCGCTTCGTTGGTCACCGCCTCGATCTGGCGCACGTAATGAAGGAGCGTGATCCCCGCGGGCGTGAGGTTGATGTCACGCCCGATGCGATCGAAGAGAGCGATCCCCAGACTCTCCTCCAGGGTCTTGATCTGCGCGGTGACCGCCGGCTGCGTCAGATGAAGCTCGTCTGCCGCCCTGCGGAAGTTCAGGCTGTCCGCGACAACGCGGAAGACTCTTAGCTTGAAGTTCTCCATCATGGAAGTGTTCCAATCTGGTAGTTCAAGGTGGCCAGAGCCAGTCGATACTGATACTGGGCGTTGGTGTTGCTGATGGCGGCGTCGGTCTGCTGGTACTCTGCCTGACTGAGCTCCACGATCGAGCTGAGCCCTAACTGATAGCGCGTTTGCGCCAGCGTCAGAGCGAGATTTGCCTCCCTCAGCAGCTCCGCAGTGACGGCCACGCGCTGGAATGCAGTATTTGCGGCAAGCCATGAAGTACGAACGTCCCGCACAATCTGGTCCCGCAGATCCCGGCTCTGCTCTGAGGCAACCTGAGCCCGGATGTTCGCTTCTTTCGCCTGGGCGGTATAGAGAAATCCATTAAAGATGGGAAC
>DASYYO010000220.1:0-2078 GCA_035933805.1 Acidobacteriaceae bacterium
CTTCCCAGCGGGATGTGCGAGAGCATGGCCTGGCGCTGCTTCTCGTCGAGCACGGCGGTCATCGAAGTTTCGATATAGCCCGGCGCCACCGCATTCACAGTGACTGAGCGGGAAGCCAATTCCCGCGCCATCGACTTGGTAAACCCGATCAGCCCGGCCTTGCTCGCGGCGTAGTTTGCCTGGCCCGCTTGACCGGTCTGTCCGACCACACTCGAGATGTTGATGATCCGTCCCCAACGAGTCCTGAGCATCGGGTTCAGCAAAGCCTGCGTCAGGAGAAACGCGCCGGTCAGATTGATGGATAGAACCTGGTCCCAGTCGGCCCGCTTCATCCGGAGCAGCAGGATGTCTTTGGTGATGCCGGCATTGTTGACGAGGATCTCCACCGCTCCGAAGTGCGCAATCGCAGCCTTGGCGGCGGCGTGGATCGAATCTTCGCTGGCCAGATCCAGGACAAATGCCTTGCCTTCTCCTCCGGCCGCCGTGATCTCCTGGAGCACCTCTTCGAGCTTTGCTTCATTGCGCGCTGCGAGCGCGACACGCGCGCCCCTGCGGGCCAGCTCCAGTGCACATGCGCGGCCGATCCCTTGGGAAGCTCCGGTGACCAGTGCCGTTTTGCCTTGCAGATTCTCCATCATTCGCTTCACTCCCCCAACTTTCTGCTTTTGATTGCGACGCCACTCTTCCGCTCCGGCGCGCTTGATTGAACCGGACCCTCGGTCCGTGGCTGCACGCATCCTGTGCGGGGTAGCCCTCAGAGAAGGTAGCGGAGCCGGCACTCGGCAGGCAAATCCCCGGTCTTGATGGAGATCGTCGAAACTCTCCGCCGTCCCGATAGTGTTTAAGAACCTAGATCTCCGCCGGGCGTGCGCCGACAGCTTCCAGCGCCTTGAGAGGGGAGAGAGAGGCTTTTTCGAGAGACCAGATGTACACGGCGAGCTCGCGCGAGTAATACAAGAGCGGCGGCGTATCCGGCAAATGGATGCCGTAGGCCCCTGGCAGATCATTCAGCTCGATCTCGGCTTCGGCAGCCTCCAGCGGCCAGGGCTCATGGTGGATATCGCCGCGCAGCAGCTCGCCTCTTGCGCCCGAGGTGAACAGGCAGTAGCGCTCCGTGAGGAAGTACTCGATTGTGCCCGGCCGGCTCTGCTCGAGCATCCGCATCTGGCCAAGACCGCGGTAGTGCGCGCGAAAGCGTACCGGAGCCGCGGAGAACAGACGTTCGCTCTGGTAGGTAAACTTGCGCTCGCCGCGCGTGCGCACCGACATGCGAGCCCAGTGGTAGGGCAGATGAAAAGCCATCCGCGCCATGGCGACGGCGAGAGGGTTTGCTGCCTCCAGGCAAAAGAAATACACTCCGGCCCGATTGGTATTTCTCTCCCGGACGTAGGTCCGCAGATTGAGTTCAGGAAATCGGCTGGTCCCGGGAATCCTCGGGATTCCCCGCAGTTTGACGCGATCCATCCAGAACGGTACGACGCCGATCCATGCCGACTGGTCGAAGGTATCTAATTCAAGCCCGTTGGGCAGCAGCGGCGCAAGCTGCTGCGAGGGAATTGGCCAATGAGCGAACAGGAGATCCCGCCAACGCTGCGTCATCCGCCAGGGTCGCTGGGGAAGCGCGTAGGGCCGATGGCTCAACACCGAAAGGGGTTCTGGCCGTGATTCGCGCCTTGCATCCATAAGCGGGAACTCACTGAAAAGACAGCGCAACTGGAGCTGTCCTGCAAGGATCACTTTATCTTAATTCCGGCTTCCACGGCGGAGCAGGGAGTTTTTCCATCTGATGGGAGCCGTATACAGTTCCGGCCGAGGTGGCCTGGTCGAACCAGAAGTGGAAAACGATCAAGGTGGCTGCTCCGAAAATGATCTATCCTGATGCTCAACCATGGCTCAAAGCGAAATTGAACTCGTGCCGGCGCCCGTCGAGACCCCTGAGGAACCGTCCAGGAACCAGACCGAAGTCTTTGCCGTGCACGGAGCCGACCCGGAAGTCCTGGCTTACGCCATGGCGAAGTATTCCCGCTCCTCTTTGTCGATGAAGGAATCGCTGCGCGAGATCTCGAGCCAGCGCGCCG